>NZ_JAMYNH010000005.1:0-361680 GCF_040318975.1 Mesorhizobium sp. M0983
CGGGGGGCCCGCGCCACCCGGGGGCCCCCCTCGCGATCGGGCGCCCCCACACCCCGCGCCCGGCCCGGGGGGCCCGCCCCCCGCCCGGGGGGGGGGCCCCCCCGGCCGCGCGACAGATAGCGCATCGTTGCCGCCTGCGTCGTCAACTGGTCGAGCGCGACGCCGATGAATTCGATGAACATCATCTCGACCACCGGCTTCAGGCCGCAGACGGCAGCACCGACCGCGGCACCCATGAACGCCATTTCCGAAATCGGTGTGTCGATCACCCGTTCGGGGCCGTGCGTGGCAAGCAGCCCCTCGGTCACCTTGAACGGACCGCCGGCGGCGGCGATGTCTTCACCCATGACGATGACGCTGGGGTCATCCGTCATTGCATCGTCAAGCGCCCGCAGAACCGCTTGCCGTATCCAGATTTTAGCCAAGGTTCAGACCTCCCAATGCACTGCTCGGATCGTCGATAGCGTCGGCGAAATCATCGCAGCGGAAAAGATTTGGAAACGTTTTTATCGGCACTGGCGTCATTCCGGTTTGTAGCTGCCGAAGGCTTGGGCACTTTCGATGAGCTCGACGCGGAAGCCGTCCGGGTCGATCAGGTAAACCGCCTTGCCGCCCTTGTTCGGCCCGATCGTCGGTGTCACCGGCGGCGACACGGATTTGACGCCCATCGCCGTCAGTTTTTCGTAGAACGACATGAGGTCATCGACGTTGAAGGCGATGTGGCCATTGCCGACATTGCCGTTATGCATGTCGACGGGAATCTGCTCGACATTGCGGTATTCCAGAAGCTCGAGGCAGACGTCGGTACCGGGCAGGCGCAGGATGGCGCTGTGCAGGTCGACTTCTGGATAGCCGACCAATTCGCCGATATAGGGCGCACGCGGGTTCCATTGGAACGCCAGCTCGAATCCGAGCACGTCGCGATAGAACGCGATCGAGCGGTCGAGCGAGCGCACGGTGAAGCCGGTGTGATGGGCTTTCGTGATCCTGGCCATTCCGTCTGCGCTCCTTTGGTCAGGCGTTCAGATAGCCGTCGTCGCACATGACGACATGGCCGGTGACCAGTTCCGAGGCGTCGCTGGCGAGGAACACCGCCGTGCCGATCAGTTCGCGCGGCAAGCCGAGTCGCGGCCGCGGCATACGCGCCTTGATGAAATCGGCGGTGATCGAGCTTGTCGCTCCCGCCGCCCTGGTCAGCGGCGATTCCATCAGTGTCGGCCCGATGCCGTTGACCCTGACGCCGCGGTCGCGCCACTCGAGCGCCAGTGCGCGGGTGACCTGCAGGACGCCGCCCTTCGACGCGAGATAGGCGCTCGCCCAGGGATAGGCTTTGAACGAGCCGATCGAGGCGATGTTGATGATCGAGCCCTTGTTCTGGCCGAGCATCACTCCGCCAAAGGCCTGGCAGCAGAAATACGTGCCCTTCAGGTTGAGGTCGAGGATGAAGTTGAATTTGTCCTCGGGGAACTCCTCGGCCGGGCTGCGGAAGGCCGAGCCGGCGCTGTTGACCAGTATGTCGACATGCCCGTGACCGCGCTTGACCGCCTCGGCCAAGGCGAAGCACTGGTCGCGCTTGGTGACATCGAGGCTGGCGACCTCGGCTTTGCCACCCTGTTCGGCGATCGTTGCGCGCGTCGCTTCGGCGCCGGCCATGTTGATGTCGGCAACGATGACGGTGACGCCCAATTGCGCGTAGCCGATCGCGATCGCGGCACCCAGCCCGCTGCCGCCGCCGGTGACGACGGCGACGCGGCCGGAGAGGTCGAAGAGGCCCGCTGCATAATTGGCGGGAACGGTCTGGTCGTCGGTCATCGCTATGCCCGTGTCTAGGCCGCTCCACGGCGGCTTTGGTCAGTCGAGAATGTGGTCGGGATCCTGGTGCGGTTGGCTCAGCGCCCATTCCCGGTTGATCATGTCGCCGAAGCCAGGTTTGGCAGGAAGCGGCTTCATCAGCCCGCCCTTGATGATTTCGGGTTGCACCAGGCTGTCCGCATAGGGGTCGACGCCGCTCCACGGCACGCCCCATTCGACCGGCTTGTCGGAAAAGCCCCAGGCGCTGAACACCTGGCTGTGCACATGCGCGAACATGTGCGGACCGAAATCGACGCCCGCGGCAAGGCACTCGTCGATGATGGCGCGGCCGCCGGTAATCCCACCCATGCAGGTCAGGTCGACGCGCACGCGGTCGACGGAGCCGGCCATGATTAGCGCTTCGGGATAGTAGGAGCCGCCCTGTTCGTCGCCTTGCCAGATCGGCATCGGCACGCGTTTGCGCAGTTCGGCGAGCTTCCTGGCGTTTCCCGGCGGGAAGATGTCTTCGATGCAGCCCATATTGAGATCGGCGAGGCGGTTGGCATAGGCGGCAGCCGCGTCGACGTCCGAGAACATCCAGACCAGATCGGTGCCGAGCCAGGCGTCCGGCGCGTTCCTGCGCGCGGCGCGCAGCCGCGCTTCGGATTCATCCAGCGTGACGCCCATTGGCGCCTTGAACCGGCGCCAGCCCGCGGTATAGAGCCCTTTCACCTGCTCGCCGATCTGCTGCGGGTTCATCAGCGCCGGCGGGTAGCCGACGATCGCGGTTGCCGGCATTGGCGCGGTTGTTCCGCCGAGGAACTCGGCGATCGACTTGTCCGCTATCTTTGCTGCCGCGTCCCATGCGGCGAGGTCGACCTGCGACAGCGCGCGCAAGCCGACACCGGCGCTGTGCGAACCGTAGCTGCGCCCCTTGGCTGTCTTGAAGGTCTTCACGCGGTCGCCAACGTCGGTACCGATATAAACTGGGGCGATGCTCTTGCGGATCTGCTCGGCGCAGGCGCCATCCCGCGTCAGCGTGAACGACCAGCCCTCATGGCCGGACTGCGTGCGCAGCCGCACGACCACGAATTCCCTTTGCTTCATCACCCAGTCGCCAAAGATCACCGGCGCCGGCAATTGGCCCTGTATGGCGGCGACCCTGATATCGACGATAGTTGAAGGACCAGGCATTCCATCCCCTCCCAAGGACCCCGGCCGACCCGGGAAAGCGGAGCAACCATAGCCCCGCGAGGCGGTTTGGTCAACCGATTGATCTGGTCTGGTCAAACGATTGACATAGATTCTCGAATTGCCTAGTCTCGCGCCACAATTTCTGGTGCGGGACCGCTTTTGTCGGCAGTCGCCAACGGTGCGAAATGCGCTCCTGCATCGCCCGCGCCTGGCTGCTTGCAGGCCGTTGCGCAGGGAAGGGTGTTGATGGGATCGATCAGCCTGCAGAAGGTCGGCAAGCTCTATGGCGCCGTTTCGGCGGTCCATGGCGTCGACCTTGAGGTCGAGGACGGCGAGTTCGTCGTCTTCGTCGGCCCGTCCGGCTGCGGCAAGTCGACATTATTGCGCATGATCGCTGGGCTGGAATCCATCACCACCGGCAAGATCAGCATCAATGGCAAGGTGATGAACGAGGTGTCGCCGCGCGATCGCGACATTGCCATGGTCTTCCAGAACTATGCGCTCTACCCGCAAATGACGGTGCACGAGAACATCGCCTTCGCGCTGCAGTTGCGTAAATTTGCCAGGGCCGAGATCGACCGCCGCGTCAGCGAAGCGGCGCGCATTCTCGACCTCACCGATCTGCTTGAGCGTAAGCCGCGCGAGCTCTCCGGCGGCCAGCGGCAGCGTGTCGCCATGGGCCGCGCCATTGTGCGCGATCCGGAGGCTTTTTTGCTCGACGAGCCGCTCTCCAATCTTGACGCGAAATTGCGCGTCCAGCTACGCGCCGAGCTCAGCCGCCTGCATGCGCGGCTCGGCGTCACCACAATCCATGTCACCCACGATCAGGTCGAAGCGATGACGCTCGGCAGCCGCGTCGCCGTCTTTTCGCGCGGCGCGCTGCAGCAGTACGACACGCCGCACGCGCTCTATCACGCGCCGTCCAACATTTTCGTTGCCGGTTTCATCGGCAGCCCGGCGATGAATTTCCTGGAGGCAACGGTAGTCGATGCCGGGCGCGGCAAGATGGTCGTGTCCATCGGCGACGGTCGGCTGGTTGTGACACCGAAGTCGGATGCCCACGACCTCCCGGCCGGCAGAACATTGCTGGTCGGCCTCCGGCCGGAGCACCTGTCATGGCGGCCTGCAGGCGAAGCTTCGGCCGGCGGGGGGGCAGCAAGCTGTCTGGCCGCCCGTGTCGAGCTGGTCGAACAGCTCGAACCTGAATCCTTCATCGCGGTGGCTCCAGCCAATCCCCAGGTCGTCATCCGCACCGCTGATGATTATTCGATCGGCACTCCCGCCGATCCGGCCGAGCTGGTGCGCCGGGATGCCCGCCTGATCGTGCTTCGCGTCAGCGCCGACAAGGTGCCGCGCCGCGACACGATGCTGGAACTCGTCATCGATGGTAGCCGCGCGCATCTCTTCGACGGCACCACGGGCAAGGCGCTGTGATGAGAACGCGTGCCGCCTCGAATTTCACCGAAGTCTTTGCGCTCGATCTTGGCGGGGGTCTTGTCGTCTGGCAACGAAGAAGTGGGTGTTTTCAAGCGCCCATCCGCTGTGAGGCCTGGCTGGCAGCCGGCGGACTTCCTTCAATCCTCGCCTTACGGACGGAGAACTGACGATGCGTTCCACACTCAAGATGCCCAAAGTCGGCGATGCCGTCGATGAAGTCGTCATCAGCGAAATCCAGGCCAGCATCGGTGCCAAGATCACCGAGGGGCAAACCCTGTTCACGGTGGAGACCGACAAAACCCAGGTCGAGGTTCCCGCACCCTTCGCCGGAACCGTCATCGAGATATTGATCGCTGTCGGCGATGACGTGAGGACCGGCGCCCCGACCCTGGTGCTCGAGGTCTGACATGCCGAGGGTTCATTCGGCCCGCGACGAAAGGTTTGGCTCGTATCTCGACGACTACGAGATCGGCGACGTGTTCAAGCACTGGCCGGGCAAGACCGTTACCGAGGCCGATGACCACCTGTTTTGCCTGCTGACCATGGCGGCCAGCCCGCTCCACATCGACCGCCATTTCGCCGAGACCGAAATGGCGCAAGGCCGCAATGTCGTCGTCGGCACCTATGTCTACTCGCTGCTTCTCGGCATGAGCGTACCCGACATTTCCGGACGCGCGGTCGCCAATCTCGGCCTCAGCGAGCTGCGCCATCTCGCTCCGTTGTTCCATGGCGATACGCTCTATGGCGAGACCGAAATACTGGCGCAGCGTCCATCCGCCTCCAGGCAGGGCGAGGGGGTTTTGACCGTTCGCACGGATGGGTTCAACCAGGACCGGCTCAAAGTCTGCACATTCACGCGCTCGGTCCTGCTGCCGCTGCGCCCCGGGAAGGACGCGTGATGGACAAGCCGGCTCCGCCAGCGACCAAGACCGTGCCGAAGGCCGAAGCGTCGGGGCCGCTCGACGGCGTCCGCGTCATCGAGCTGGCCACCGTCGTAGCCGGGCCGGGTGCCGGCCGTTATCTTGCTGATTTCGGCGCGGAGGTCATCAAGGTCGAGGGGCCGGGTGGCGACCCGACCCGCCGCATGGGGTGGACCGGTCCGGGGGAAACGGATTCCTATTTCTGGAAACTGGTCAACCGCAACAAGCAGGTCATTGCGCTCGACCTCAAGACCGATACCGGCAAGGAAAATCTCTGGTCGCTGCTGCTCGACGCCAACGTACTGATCGAGAACATGCGGCCGGGCAAGCTCGAGGCGCTGGGTTTTGCGCCGGACGAACTGCTGCGCCGCAATCCCAGGCTGGTGATCCTGCGCATCACCGGTTTCGGCCAGGATGGTCCCTATGCCATGCATCCGGGCTTCGCCACGATTGCCGAGGCGATGAGTGGGTTTTCCGGGCTCCTCGGCGAGGCCGGGGGCCCGCCGCTTCTGCCGCCGATCGCCATGACCGACGAAGTCACCGCCCTTGTCGGCGCCTTTGCGGCACTGGCGGCGCTGCGTCATGCCGAGCGGACAGGCGAAGGCCAGACAGTCGACGTCAATCTGCTCAACTCGATGTTCCAGATCATGGGGCCGTTACCGTCCGCCTATGCCCATCTCGGCTATCTGCAGCCGCGGCTCGGCTCCGGCATCCCCTACACCGTCCCGCGCGGCACCTATCGCTGCGCCGATGGCGTGTGGGTGGCGATTTCGAGCTCGTCCGATTCAGTCGCCCGCCGCGTCCTGGCCTTGATCGGTCACGGTGACGATCCCCGCTTTGCCGGCTTCCAGGCCCGCAGCCAGAACCGCGAGGCATTGGAGGCCTATGTCGCCGCCTGGGTCGCCGGCCGGCCATCCGAGGAGGTGCTGCGCGAGTTCCGCCGCGTCGATGCGGCAATCGCCAAGGTCCTTGACATGAAGGACATCTTTGACGACGAGCATTTCCGCGCCCGCGGTATGATCGCCGAAGTGGACGGCGTGGTGATGCAGAATGTCGTTGCCGGCATGTCGAAGACACCCGGCCGCCTGCGTCATCAGGGCCGTCCGTTCGACGCCGATACCGAGGCGGTGCTCGCCCGCTTCGCTGGGGGTCGGGGAGCCGCAAAGAAGCCGACGCAGAAGACCTGAACCACTTCAGTCCGGCGCGAGATTTCGGCGCAGCAATTTGCCGTTGGCGCTGCGCGGCAGGCTCGGCATGAAGAACACCTGTTTCGGCCGTTTGTAGGCGGCGAGCCTTTGCCCCGCCAGGGCGACGATATCTTCGGCGCTGACGCTGACGCCTGCCTTGCGCACGACATAGGCCGCGATGACCGAGACATCGTCGCGCACCCGGTGTTCGGCAACGGCGATCTCGGCGACGCCGGGGCAGGGCGCAAGCGCTGCCTCGACTTCCAGCGGCGAGACGCGGAAGTCGCCAGCATTCATCATGTCGCGTTCGATTTTCAGTTTCGCGACATGGAAAACCCGGATTCTGGCGGCGACAATACGCGACGTGGCGCGCGTTTCCGGCGTGTCCGTCGGAACCGTTTCACGGAGCTTGAACGCGCCTGAGACTGTCAGGCCGGAGACGTTGGGGAAGGTACGCGCTGCAATCCAGTCGCTCGGCTTCCAGCCCGATTCGCGCGCCCAGAACATGCGCCGTCGAAACACCATGACGGTTGGTTTCGTGATCGACGACATTGCCAATCCCTGGCATGCCAGTTGCTTCAAGGCGGTGGACGCGGAAATGCGCCAGCGCGGCTATTCGCTTTACCTGATGAGCACCAACGGCCGGGCCACCGAGGAGGCGGCGGCGATCGGCATGCTGCAGCATGGGCGGGCCGACGGCATGATCATGACCATCAACAACGAACAGGATGCGCGCACCATCAAGCGCTTGAAGGAGTTGCGGATTCCATCAGTACTGCTCGATCGCGACGTTCCGCTCGAGATCGACGCGGTGCTGACCGAGCACGCCGCCGGGTTACGGCAGGCGACAAGCTATCTGATCGAACTCGGGCACCGTCGCATTGCCATCATCACGGCCGGCAGCGACATCAGGCCGGGCCGTGAACGGGGTGCGCGGCTTCGTCGAGGCGTTCCAGCGCAGCGGCCTGCCGGTGCCGCAGGACCTGATCCGCTCGCAAAGCCTCTCGGTGGACTTCGGTTTCCGCGAGGCCACCGCCCTGTTCCAGATGAAGGAGCGTCCAACCGCCATCATCGCCGCCGGCAACCGCATTCTGGTCGGCGTGCTGCGCGCCATCCAGCAGCAAGGCGTTTCGGTCCCGGGCGATATCTCGCTGATCGGCTGCGACAGGTCGGACGTCGCGCTGCTTTATCCCGGCCCGATCACGCTCATCGACCGGGCCGTCGAGGAGATCGGCCGCACCGCAGCACAGCTTCTGCTGGAGCGGCTCGGCCGCCAGAGCGAGCGGCCGGCGCAACGCATCGCCTTTCCGACCCATCTGATCCTCGGCGGCTCCTGCTTGCCCGTCCCGAAATAGAGGCGGTTCACGGCCTGGTTACTGCCGAATTGGATCGTTCTCTATTCAGATCAGGTCGGCTCTGGCGAGGTCGCGCATCAGATGGCTGGCGCCATAGGTCCAGTGCGGGCAGTCGGGTGACAGCCGCACGCGGTTGACCAAGGCGCCGAACTTGTCCGACGAGATGGTGACGATGTCGCTGACCTTGTGGGTAAAACCCTTGCCTTTTTCGCCGCGATCCTTCGACGGCACGAACATCGTGCCGAGATAGAGCGCGAGCCCGTCCGGGTACTGGTGGTGCGGCCCCATGGCGGCTGCGACCAGCTCTTCCGGCGAACGGCTGATCTCGGCCATCGAACTGGCGCCCTCCAGCGAGAACCCGTCCTCGCCCTCGACCTTCAGCCGTACGACCGCCTTCTTCACGTCGCCGATGGAAAATGTCTCGTCGAACAGCCGGATAAAGGGGCCAAGTGCTGCCGAAGCGTTGTTGTCCTTGGCTTTGCCGAGCAGGAGCGCCGAGCGTCCCTCGACGTCGCGCAGATTGACGTCGTTGCCGATCGTCGCCCCGACAATCCTGCCGCTGCTGGCGGCAATCATGGCGATCTCCGGCTCCGGATTGTTCCATGTCGAAACCGGATGCAGGCCAACATCGGCGCCGAAGCCGACCGAGGCCATCGGCTGGCATTTGGTGAAGATCTCGGCATCGGGCCCGATGCCGACTTCCAGATATTGCGACCAGGCGCCGCGCGCGATCAGCTTGGCCTTGATCTCCATCGCTTCCGGCGAGCCGGGTTTGAGCTTCGACAGATCGTGGCCGATCAGCCCGGCGATGTCGGCTCGAATGGCGTCCGCCTTCTCCGCCGAGCCGCGCGCCTGTTCCTCGATGACGCGCTCGAGCAGGCTGACGACAAAGGTAACGCCAGACGCCTTGATCGCCTGCAGGTCGACGGGGGACAGTAGGTACGGCGTTCCCGGATCGCGCGCTGTCTCGAAACTGTTGGCGGCAATGGCTTCGAGCGGGCCGATCGGCCGCCCCTTGGCCGAGCGGACGTGTCCTGCCGGATCCGGCAATTCGCAAATGTCGCGTACGGTCGGTGCCACATTTGACGTGATGTCGAAGACCGTGCCGTCGCGCACCGTGACCACCAGCGGATGGGAAGCATCGCTCGTCCGGGCGCGGCCTACGAAGAGGCCCTCGGCGGGCAAATGTGTGGCGTTCGTCATGACTTACGTTTCCTGTTGTCTTGTCCTTGGGCCGCGGCACTTTCAACAAATTCCCGCCAAACGTCTATCCCGCTTCCAGGGTGAGCTTTGTCAATTCTTTCCAGCGGTCTTCGCATCGCTGGACCTTGATCGAGCCTGACGTGCGCCAATGGCCATGGAAAACGCTCTTTCAAAATAATGAAATCGTCGCTAGGGTTTTCACTTACTGAAATCTCCAGGTGACGCTTGCGCTTACGGTTTTCCGATCCAATCTGGCAAAAGCCGCGGACAGCAACCGCGTTCCAGTCGCTTTTTCCAGCCGGCCGACGCGTCGATGTCGTCATCGTCGGCGGCGGCATCATGGGGCTGTCGACGGCCTTGCACGCCGCCCGGCTCGGTCTTGCCGTCCAGGTGCTGGACGCCGGCGAAATCGGCAATGGCGCATCCGGCCTGAACGGCGGTCAGGTCATTCCCGGCCTGAAATACGATCCGGACTGGCTGCTGGAGCATTTTGGTCTGGAGCGCGGCGAAGCGCTCGTCAACTTTGCCGCCTCGACCGCTGACACCGTCTTCGAATTGATCCGCGACGAAGGACTGGCGGTGCCGTTCGTCCGTAATGGCTGGATCCAGGCGGCGCATACCGGGACCGCGCTAAAAGCGGCGGCAAACCGGGATCGGCAGTGGCGCGCCCGCGGCGCCGATGTCCGGCTGCTGAGCGCGACGGAGATTGCGACGATGACCGGCGCGCAAGGCTATCTCGGCGGCTGGCTCGATCGCCGCGCCGGTGTCATCGATCCGCTCGCCTACACGTCGGAACTGGCGCGCGTCGCTGCCGCGGCGGGCGTGAAGATCGCCGAACGCCAGAACGTGATGCAGATCAGCAAGGATGCTGGCATTTGGCACGTTTCGGCGGAAAGCGGCGCCGAACTGAAGGCCAAGGTGGTCGTTCTGGCGACCAACGCCTATACCGGCGGCCTGCTCCCCGGCCTCGCCGAGACGATCGTTCCGCTGCATTCCTTCCAGATCGCGACAGCGCCGCTATCGTCCAATCTCGCTGCGGCGATCCTGCCGGAAGGGCAGGCGGTTTCGGATTCGCGCCGCATCCTCGTCTATTACCGCAAGAGTGCCGACGGCCGGCTGGTGCTCGGCGGGCGCGGCCGCATGGCTTTGCCGAACGGCCCGGCCGACTGGGCGCATCTTGAACGCGCTCTGCTGCGGCTTTATCCGGCGCTGTCAGACATTGCCATTGAAAAGCGGTGGTTCGGCAGGGTGGCAATGACGCCGGACCATCTCCCGCATATCCACGAGCCAGAGAAGGGTCTCCTGGCGGTCGTCGGCTGCCAGGGCCGCGGCATCGGCCTGATGACCGCGCTTGGCGAGCGCATCGCCTCCTATCTGTCGAGCGGCGACACCAGGCAATTGCCGTTCCCGATATCGCCGATCCGGCCGATCCCTTTTCACGCGTTTCGGCAGGTCGGCGTTGCCGCGACCATCGCCTGGTACCGGATGCTGGACGCGTTCGAACGCTGACTTTCATTCCCAAGCGTGAAACAGCTTGACAGTTTCACCAATATGAAAAAAGCTTAGTCGATTTCAAATTTCGACGGACAGTCAATGTCGACCATTGCCGCAACGCAGCCGCTGCCGGAAACCCGGTCTTCGCCAGGCTTCCGTTTCGCTATGCTGCTGCCCGGCGGGCTGGTCACCTTTCTGCTGATCCTTTTCGCCCTTGGCTTGGTGTTCTTCCTTGCCTTCCGCGGCAATGACGGCTCGCTGCTGGGGGCTGGTTTTACCCTTGCGAATTTCGTCACTGTGGCCACCGATCCACTGTACTGGACGGTGACGCTGCGCTCGCTGGGCATCGCCGGCCTGGTCACGCTCGCAACCGTCGTCACCGCCTATCCCGTCGCCTATTATCTGGCTTTCCATGCCGGGCGGCGGCGTGGGCTGCTGCTGTTCCTGCTGACCCTGCCGTTCTGGACCAGCTATCTCCTGCGCGTCTTCGCCTGGAAGATAGTGCTTGCCTATAATGGCGTGCTGAACTCGGCGCTGATTGAAAGCGGCATCTGGTCGGAGCCGACATTGGCGTTCTTGAATACGCCGGCAGCAGTCGTCGTCACGCTCGCCCACGCTTATGCGCCATTCGCTATCCTGCCCATCTACGTGGCGCTAGACACGATCCCGAAATCGCTGCTCGAAGCCGCTTCCGATCTCGGCGCAAAACCGTTCACCAGCTTCCGCCGCGTCGTGCTGCCCAATTCGATGCCTGGCGTGCTGGCTGCGGCCCTCGTCGTTTTTGTGCCGACCGTCGGCGACTACGTCACCCCGGCGCTGGTCGGCGGCCCTGCCAGCACGATGATCGGCACACTGATCCAGGCCGAGTTCGGCAAGGCCAATGACTGGCCGTTCGGCGCCGCACTCGCCGTCGCCGTCATGCTGGTCATTCTCGCCGTGGTGCTGGTGGTGCGCTTCGCCGACCGCCGATACAGCAGCCGCACATGAACGGGACGCGTATCGATGCAAGGCAGGGCGGCGGCTGGCTCGGTGCCTATGTCCTTGCCTATCTGGTGTTCCTGTATTTGCCGATATTGCTGATCCCGCTGTTTTCCTTCAACAATTCCGTCCAGGCGGCATTTCCCCTGCAAGGCTTTACGCTTGAATGGTACGGCACGCTGTTAGGCAATTCGGCGCTGTCCGGTGCGCTCGCCAACAGCCTCGTCATCGGCGCCATTGCCGCCACCGGCGCCACGCTCTGTGGCATCACGGTGTCCTATATGGACCTCTACGGACGCTCGCCGCTGGCCGCCACCATCAGTGCCATAGCGCGGCTGCCGATCCTGATCCCAGGCGTCATCGTCGGCATATCGCTGCTCATCCTGGTCAACCTCGCCGGCTTTGGGCCGTCGCGCATTGCCATTGTGCTCGGCCACATATTGGTGGCGCTGCCGGCGACGGTGGTGGTCATGCGCAGCCGCTTCGCCGTCATTCCGAAGACCATCCGTGAGGCAGCACTCGACCTGGGCGCCTCCGACTGGACGACCTTCAGGCGGGTGATGCTGCCACTCAGCCTGCCCGCCATTATTTCGGCGTTCATGCTGGCCTTCCTGAGCTCGTTCGACGAGTTCATCGTCGCCTTCTTCCTTGCCGGCACCGAGCCGACGCTGCCGCTTTATATCTGGAGCCAGCTGCGCTTCCCAAAATCGCTGCCGACCGTCATGGCGCTGGGCACGGCGATCCTGGCCGTGTCCTTCGTCACCGCCGCACTCGCCGAAATCCTGCGCCATCGCGGGCTCGCTGCCACCCGGCGGTCAGCGCCCGCCAGCCTGTCAAAACCAGAAGAAACCGAAAGAGGAGAACTGCAATGGCATTCGACCTGAAATCGATAACGACAAAGGCAGCGAAAACCGGACTGGCCGCCTTCGCACTGGCGCTTGCGTCGACTGTCGCCTTTGCCGGCGACAAGCTGCAATATTTCACCTGGTCGGGCTATGAGCTGCCCGACTTCAACAAGAGCTTCCTCGCCGTGCACCCCGATGGTGTCGAAGCCTCGATGTTCGGCGACGACGATGACGCCTTCACCAAGGTCAAGGCCGGCTTCCGCCCCGATGTCGCGCACCCATGCTATGACAAGGTGGCGCGCTGGAACAAGGAAGGCCTGCTGCAGCCGATCGACACCAAGCGCATCAAGAACTGGGATTCGATCTTCCCGGTCTTCAAGAACCTGCCCGACCTGCAGGCCGGCGACGGCAAGGTCTGGATGGTGCCGTGGGACTGGGGCAACACCTCGATTCTCTACCGCACCGATCTGGTGAAGAACCCGGAAGCGAGCTGGAACCTGCTCTGGGACAAGCAATATGCCGGGCGCATGGCGACCATCGATGCCGTCCACGATACTCCGGTGGTGGCGGCCCTTCTTGCCGGCGTCAATCCATTCGACATGACGGCGGAACAGATGGACAAGGTTGCGGAGAAACTGCGCGAGCAGCGCCCGCTGCTCTCGAACTACACCACCGACATGACATCGGTTGAACAGGCGCTGGCGAGCGGGCAGTTGGTCGCCGCCATGACCTGGAACGCATCGGCCACGTCGCTGAAGAAGCAAGGCGTGCCTGTCGAGTTCATGAAGCCGAAGGAAGGCATGCTTACCTGGGCTTGTGGTTTCGTCATGCTCAAGGATGCAAAGAACGTCGACCTCGCCTATGACTTCATCAACAGCCGGCTGGAAACGGACTCAGGCAAATACCTGATCCAGGCCTACGGCTATGGCAGCTCGACCAGGTCGGCTTTCGCTGCCGTGCCGAAGGAGGAGCTGGAGAAATTGCAGCTGCCGTCCGATCCGGAAGTGATGCTGAAGACCACCATCTTCACCGGGCCGATGAAACAGAATGATGAACTCGCCAAGATGTTCGAGAAGGTCAAGGCGGGCGGCTGAGCCTGCTTCTTCCTTCTCCCCTTGGGGAGAAGGTGTCGCCGAAGGCGACGGATGAGGGGTGTTCCAGATGGCACCGACGGCACTCCGCCCAACACCCCTCATCCGTTTCGGCGCTTCGCGCCTATCCACCTCCTCCCACAAGGGGAGAAGGGGAAACCTTACCAAACAAGGACGAACGAATGGACATGCTGGACGAAGCGGCTGAGAAGCCGAAGGACGACGCCGACGTCAGGGTCGGCCGGCGCGTGCGGGCGCTAAGGCTGGAGCGTAATCTCTCGCTGGCCGAACTTGCAGCCAAAGCCGGCGTCTCGATCGGAGCGCTGAGCCAGATCGAGCGCGGCATGTCGTCATTGCGGGTCCGAGTGATCTGGCCGCTCGCCGCCGCCCTCGACATCGAGCCGTCCGCGCTGATCGCCGACGGCAACGACGCCGGCAACGATCTTTATTGTGTGCGCGCCAACAGCCGGCGGCAGATCCCGGTCAAGTCGGAAGGCATTGCCAAGGCACTGCTGTCGCCGCCGGCCGCTACGCTGACCGGCATGCTGGTGACGGTGGAGGCCGGTGGCGGCACCGCCGAAGCCTACGCCCATGCAGGCCATGAATTCGGGTTCGTCCTTTCGGGCGAGGTCGAGCTGGTGGTCGATTCGACCAGATACGGCCTGAAGGCCGGCGACAGCTTCGCCTTCAAGAGCACCTTGCTGCATGCCTTCCGCAATCCGGGCAGCGAGCGCTGCCAGATCCTGTGGGTCAACACGACCAAACCGTCCGAGGTTCGCGATGGCGCCTGATCCGCTCGTCCGGCTGGACAAGGTCTCCAAGATATTCCCCGGCAGCATCGTCGGGCTCGATGCCGTCGATCTCGATATTTCGCGCGGCGAGTTCCTGACCCTGCTCGGACCATCCGGCTGCGGCAAGACCACCAGCCTGCGGGTCATCGCCGGCTTCGAAAGCCCGTCGAGCGGCAAGGTTCTGCTCGAAGGCCGCGACATCAGTGCGCTCAGGCCCTTCGACCGTCCGGTCAATACCGTATTCCAGGACTACGCGCTGTTCCCGCACATGAACGTCGCCGAAAATGTCGGCTTCGGCTTGTCGCTGCGCAAGCTCTCCGGTGCCGAACAGGCAAAGCGCGTCGGCGCAGCGCTCGACATGGTCGGCCTTGCTGAAAAGCTCGGCGCCCGCGTGTCCGAATTGTCGGGTGGCCAGCGCCAGCGCGTCGCGCTTGCCCGCGCCATCGTCTGCGAACCGCGCGTGCTGCTGCTCGACGAGCCGTTGTCGGCGCTCGATGCGCATCTGCGCGAACAGATGCAGGTCGAATTGAAGCGACTGCAGTCGCGCCTCGGCACCACTTTCGTCATGGTCACGCACGACCAGACCGAGGCGCTGTCGATCTCTGATCGCATCGTCGTCATGAACAAAGGCCGCATCGAGCAGATTGCGCCGCCGGCGACCCTCTACGACCGGCCCGCCACCAAATTCGTTGCCAGCTTCATCGGCACGATGAACCTTCTGCAGTCGCGCTTCGTCGGCCGTGACGGCGAGCGCTTGCGGTTCGCCGCCGGCGCCCTGCCGCTGGAAGCGGTTTCGGAGACGGGCGAACTGCCTGGCGAGGGCACGGTGCGCACCATCGGCGTGCGTCCGGAGGACCTTTTGGCGACGACAGAGGCCGCGGCCGGTACTGCACCGGTGCGGGTGAACAGCATCGTCTTTCACGGCCGCACCTTGCGCCTTCATGCAGAGCTGGGGCAGGGGACACAGGTGGTGATCGACGCGCCGCGCCGGGCGGAGGGTTTTCAATTCAGCGTCGGCGACGTGGCGCATATCAGCCTGCGCCGTGGCGCCAACTGCCCTATGCTGTCCAGCTAGGCAACGGCCGCGAATACGCCGACCGGGCGATCCACGATTTCCTCGAGATCAAGGGCATCATCGGCTACGGCGCCTGAGCCATCAACATACGGCCGACCGAAATGTGGTTGCGAGCATTGATGCTGCCAGCACCAGCGCTCGTATCATTTCCGTTGATTTGTTCTCTTTTTGTTCTATTCTGCTTGGCTGGGCGGGAATGGCTTTTTAGAGGAGCAATGACATGAATGAGCTGCCCGCATTCAGGATCACCGAAAACGGCCAAGCCGTTTTCAACTGGCAGGAACTGGATCGGCGCTGGAACGACCGACTGTTCTTCGCCATTCTTCTTGAAAGCACGATCGCCGTGCCGCTTGCACGCCGGGCAGCCGTCTGGCGGCGAGAATCGGGACTGCGAGGGCAAGCGTTTCCGGCAGAACGCCTGCACATCTCGCTTGTTGGGCTCGGCGATTATGATGGACTGCCGGAGGAATTGGTCGAAATCGCCCGCCACGTCGCCTCGATGGTCCAGGCGAAACCGTTTGAGGTGTCGTTCGATCGGTTGTCGGCTTTCGGCGGCGGTGCGTTGGTGCTGCGTGGCAGCGACGGCGTCCCGCCGCTGCAAGCGTTCTGGCGCAATCTTACCGCCCTGATCGCCGACAGCCCGCTGAAGCCCTTTGTGGGGAGCTCCTTTGAACCTCATGTTACATTGCTTCGTGACAAATTGCGGGTTCAAAGGGTTCGAGAACGGGCGATCGAACCCATCAGCTGGACCGTACGTGACTTTGTGCTCATCCGCAGTCTGATCCGGCAAGGCCGGTACGAAGAGCTCGGGCGCTGGCGGTTGAACGGCCACGACGATTCCGTGGCCGCAATGTGAGCCAAGCCAGGGTCCCCTCAGATCGTCTTGACGTAGCCCGCCAACTGATCCGCCACCGTGCCCCAGCCGTCGTAAAAGCCCATCTCCTCGTGGCTGTTGCGCGTGGCTTCGTCGCGGTGGATAGCGGTCGCGGTGTAGCGCGTCGCCTCGCCCTGCGATTGCAGCGATATGACGGCTGTGATGAATGGGTCGCCTGACGGCCGGTAGCCGGGCAGCAGCGCATCGGTCCACACCAGCCGCTCGTTCTGGACGATCTCGAGGTAGCAGCAACGCCTGTCGTTGACCTCCTTGCCGTCGGGCGACTGCATGCGGGTGCGGAACAGACCGCCGGGCCGCAGGTCGATCTCGCAATCGGTGATGATCCACGGCTTCGGCGTGAACCATTGGCGGACATGCTCGGGCTTCGTCAAGGCCGTCCACAGCAGTTCTCGTGGCGCCTCGATCGTCCGTTCGAGCACGAGGTCGAGCTTCGGATCGGGTTGAAAAAACGCGACCATATTCATCTGTCTGTCTCCTTGAGTTTCAGCACGTAGTCGTCGAACTGGTCGAGACGGCGCTCCCACAGCTCACGCTGCTCGGCCAGCCAGCTTTCCGCGAGCTTCAGCGGCTCCGGCGCAAGCCGGTAGGTCCTGACGCGGCCGGCCTTCTCCGAACGCACCAGCCCGCAGCCTTCCAAAACCCTGAGATGCTCGATGAAGGATGGCAGGGCCATCTCGAACGGCTGGGCAAGCTCGCTGACCGAGGCGGGGCTTCGGTTCAGCCGCTCGACCACGCGCCGCCGGGTCGGATCGGCGAGCGCACGGAAAATGCCGTCGATCGGTGGGGGGCTTTCGGTCTGCAGGCTCGTCATGGTCATTTCCTTGCCTCGGCCATTCCGCGTGACCAAAATTAGCTCGGGACAATAGTTAGGAAAATTCCTTACTATTGGCAAGCGCAAAAATCACGGATGCCTGGCAAGGCAGCTGGAAAAGTGAGAGGCACGGTTTTAGGGTGCCATCAGATTCGACCGATCCGAGGAAGCGTTTTGACGATCACCATGTACGGCATCACCAATTGCGATACGGTCAAGAAGGCGCGTTCCTGGCTGGCGAGCCATGATGTTGCCTATCGCTTTCACGATTACAGGGCAGACGGGCTTGACGCGGATCGGCTGAACGGCTGGTCAGGCAAGGTCGGCTGGGAAATCCTGCTCAACAAGGCGAGCACGACGTTTCGCGAACTGTCGGAGGAGGACAGACTGGGTCTGGACGAGAACAAGGCCAAGGCGCTGATGCTGGCCAAACCGACGATGATAAAGCGACCGGTGCTGGAACTTGGCGACAGGGTTCTCGTTGGCTTCAAGCCTGATGTTTATCAGCAGGCGGTGAGTGGGAAATAGGACCGACCCGCCGCGATCCGTCGCGCCCCCTCTGTCCTGCCGGACATCTCCCACTCTAGTGGGGTGATTGGATGTCACTTCGGCGTTCGCTAGTCTCCAAAGAAGGGCGCTTTCGGCGAAGCTGCCAATCTCCCCCCCTTGGGGGCCCACGAGGGGGAGATGTCCGGCAGGACAGAGAGGGGTGCTGTCCCGCCGGCGTGACTAATTGTTCTCACGCAAATAGCTAGCCAGTGCCACCGCATTGTTGTGCGCCTCGTCATGGGCGCCGTAGAGCAGCGTCACCTTGCCTTCACGGAGCAAGGCGCGCAGTTCCGCCACCGCCTCGCCGTTCCGTTCGAGCTCATCGCGGTATCGCCGCTGGAACTCCGCCCAGCGCGCCGGCTCATGGCCGAACCATTTGCGCAACGCGTCGCTTGGCGCGATGTCCTTTAGCCAGGCCGTCAGCGCCGCGTCCTGCTTGGCGATGCCGCGCGGCCATATGCGATCGACGAGCACCCGCTGCCCGTCATCGGGCGCCGGCGGCTCATAGATGCGCTTGACCGCGAGCTCCATTGCCAACTCCGCATGGGCCAGCAGGCGCCGATGCTTGCTGGCCTTCGCTTAGCGATCCCGGGCCTAAACCCACTCGCCCTTGCGCATCACCGGCACGCGGCTGCCGTCCTTGTGGATGCCGTCTATGTCGATCTTGTCGGAGCCGATCATCCAGTCGATGTGGATGAAACTCTTGTTGCCGCCGCGCGCCGCGATCTCGTCCTGGCTGAGCGAGGCGCCGTCGACGAAGCACTTCGAGTAGCACTGGCCGAGCGCAATGTGGCAGGCGGCGTTCTCGTCGAACAGCGTGTTGAAAAACAGCAGCCCGCTCTTGGCGATCGGCGAGGAATGCGGCACCAGCGCCACCTCGCCGAGACGGCGCGAGCCTTCGTCGGTGTCCAGCACCTTTTGCAGCACATCCTCGCCCTTCGTGGCCTTGGCCTCGACAATGCGCCCCGCCTCGAAACGCACCGCAATGCCGTCGATCAGCGTGCCCTGGTAGGACAGCGGCTTGGTGCTGGTGACATGACCCTCGACGCGCCTTGCATGCGGCGTGGTGAAAACCTCTTCGGTCGGGATGTTGGGGTTGCAGGTGATGCCGTTCTTGGCGGTCGAGGCACCACCCATCCACTCGTGGCCTTCGGCCAGTCCGACGGTCAGGTCGGTGCCGGGGCCGGTGAAATGCAGTGCGTGGAAATTGTGGCCGTTCAGCCATTCGGTGCGGCTCTTCAACGCCGCATTGTGCGCCGTCCAGTTGCCGATCGGGTCTTCGACGTCCACCCGCGAGGCCGCAAAGATGGCGTCGGCTAGCTTGGCCACGGCGACGTCTTCGGCGTCGTCCGGGAAAACCTGCTTGGCCCAGGCCTGATCGGGATAGGCGACGATGTTCCAGTTGATATCGAAGCCGGTGATCTTCTCCAGCGCCGGCTGGTAAGCCATCGAATTCGCCTTGTTGGCACGCGCCACCTTTGCCGGGTCCTGAGAAGAAAGCAGCGACGGATCCTCGCCGCGCACGGCAAGCCTCGCCGCATTATTGGCGAAGGCTTTTGCCATGCCTTCAAAGAGCCAGCCGGCGGCGCGGTCGAAGCCGGCGTCGGCGCCGTAGCGGAAGCGCGCCAGCGTGATCTCGTCATCGTTGAAGATCGGCGTCACCAGGCCCGCACCTGCCTTGTAGGCGTGCTCGACGATCCGCCGCGTCAGAGGCAGCGCGGCGATAGACGAGGTCAGCACCAGATCCTGCCCCGGCTGCAATTGCAGCCCGACCTTGACGGCGACCTCCGCCAGCCTGTCGAGCTTCACCGGGTCGATGCTTGCGGAAACGCCGCGCGAATGTGTGGTCATGATCCTGCCTGCCGTGATTGGGGACTGTGTCTTACATAGACCGGCGCTACCGACCTTTCCACTCTGATGACGCCGGCAGCCCTAGGCCGTGAACTCATAAATTGGGGAAGACTGGGATCGGTGGGAAACGGACGCTCCGGACTTCCTGTACTGGGCGGCTTGGATAGGTGCCATGGTCGTCGAGGTCTGACGACCCTTATTTCAACCGCACTCAGTCGCGGTAGCGCAGCGTTTCCAGCACGAGTGCGAAAGCCGGCGAGTGTTGGCGCCGGCTTGGATAATACAGGTGATATCCCGGCCGAAGGGGGCACCAGTCCTCAAGAACACGCACCAGGCGACCCTGTTCGAGTGGGTAGGTCACCAGATCCTCGGGCAGATAGGCGAGCCCGAATCCTTCAAGGCTGGCCTGACAGATCATCGCGAGGGTGTTGAACGCGGCGTGTCCTTGAACGCGCACCTTCAACTCCCGCCCCTCCTTGCGAAACTCCCACGGTGCACAGCCGCCTGTGGGCAGTCGCAGGGGTATGCACGCATGATCGGCAAGGTCTTCAGGCGTGACCGGACGGGAGCGGCTTGCGAAGTATGAAGGCGCTACCACAACCGCCATGCGGAAGTCTGGCCCAACGCGCGCCGAGATCATGTCCTTGTCCACCTGTTCGCCAAGCCGTACACCCGCATCGAAGCGATCGGCCGCAATGTCTGCCAAGCCGTAGTCGTGGATAATCTCGACCCTGATGTCGGGATAGTCGCGCATGAGCCCGACCATGGCGGGCCAGATGATGGTCTCGCCGGCATGCTCCACCGTGGTGATCCGGACTGTGCCGGCCGGCTTGTCGCGCAGGGCGCTGAGGGCGGCAATCTCGCTTGCGATCTCATCTAACTTGGGAGCGATGCTTCGAAACAGGCGATCCCCCGCTTCGGTTAGCGAGACGCTGCGGGTCGTGCGGGTCAGCAGCCTAACGCCGAGGCGCTCTTCCATCGTCCGGATCGAATAGCTCAGAGCCGACTGCGACACGCCGAGCATGGCGGCCGCCTTGGTGAAGCTGCGCTCGCGGGCGACGGCGATGAAGGTCAGGAAGTCATCCAGGCTGTCGCGACGCATTCATCAATCCCCCTTAAGCTCATGCAAATTATACCATCTAATTGCATGCCGCTAAAGGAGCTAACTTCCTGACATCAAGGCCAGACGGTCAACCGGAGCAACTCTCCGCGCAATGCCTACCGTCCAACTGGCCCACTGAAGGAGAACAAAATGAAGAAGGTAATCGTGGGCGCGCTCACCGCTCTCACCATGATCGTGAGCCCGGCCGCCTTTGCTCAGGAAGCGACGGGCGCCGTCCCCCGCGCCTACATGATCGGCAGCTATGACATCAAGGATCAGGCGGTGTTTCAGCAGTACATCGAAGCCGCCTCGCCGCTCGTCACCCAGTATGGCGGCCGCGTGATCGTCTACAATCCTAATGTCACTGCCATCGAAGGAAGCTCGAGATCGGTGATCGCCATCGCCGAGTTCCCGAGCCTTGCTGACGCCAAGCGCTACTACAACTCGCCGGGATACACGGCGGCCCGGCAGTTTTTTACCAAGTCGACCGAAGGATTTCGCATCATAACCGAAGGCGCCGGCCTTCCGCAGTGACGCAGTCCGCTGGCGGATGATACCAGCATGGGGATCAGACCCTGCAGGCCATCCCGTCCAAATTCGAGGCCGAGCTGCGGCCTAGAGAACAGGAGCCCAATATGAGTGTTTGGTTTATCACTGGCGCAGGCCGGGGCCTCGGTCTGGATATCGCCAAGGCCGCGTTGGCGGCGGGCCACAAGGTGGTGGCAACCGGCCGCAACACGGAAAAGGTCGCAAGGGCCGTGGGAAAGGCCGAGAACCTCCTTATCGTCAAGCTGGACGTGACGAGCGCGGCCGACGCCGAAGCCGCTGCCCAGGCAACGCTTGACTGGTTTGGCCGCATCGACGTGCTGGTCAACAATGCGGCGAGCTTCTTTGCCGGGTACTTCGAAGAGCTGACCGTCGAACAGATGCAACTGCAGCTCAGCACCAGCCTCGTCGGTCCCATGAACGTGACGCGGGCCTTTCTGCCAGCGATGCGCAAGCAGCGGTCCGGCAGGGTCATCTCGATCTCCTCGACGGCCGGGCTGATGGGCTTCGAGTTCTGCACGGCCTATTCAGCCTCGAAGTTCGGCCTCGACGGCTGGATGGAGGCGCTGCAGACCGAAGTCGTGCCGTTCGGCATCGAGACGATGATCGTGAACCCCGGCTTCTTCCGCACCGAGCTTCTCACGGAAGAGTCGACCAACTATGCCGCGCCTTCCGTCGAGGACTACCATGAGCGGCGGACGGCGCAGATCGCTTTCTGGCGTTCTCAAAACGGCAAGCAAGGGGGTGACCCCGCCAAGCTTGCGCGCGCCCTGATCACGCTCGCGGCTGGGGACGTGCTGCCCCACCGTTTCCTTGCCGGTGCCGATGCCATTGCCACGGCAGAGCAGAAGATTGCCATTCTGCAGCAGCAGATCGATACCTATCGCGAGCTGTCGAGTTCCCTCGCCATCGACGACAACGGCCGCAACTAACGACCCCTGCGGAACGTCCGGACTTGCCGTGCTGGTGGCTGAACACCATTGGCACTGCAATTCCGAGGTCAAGACTTCGTGGCTGCGGCACTCCCAAGACCACCTGTGAATTGATCAAATACGTCCGCTAAGAGGTCGATTGTCGACTGGCGGCTTTCCTATTGCAGGGGAATCTGATTCCAGACTCTGCATGAGCCGATATGACCTGACCGACTTCGAATGGCACGTGATCAAGCCACTTTTGCCCAAAAGGCCACGAGGTGTGCCGCGTGTCGATGATCGGCGCGTGCTATCACCAAAGTCCATGACGGCAAGGTGCAGATGATCGACACCTCTATTGTTCGCGTCCATCAGCAGGGCGCGACGGCAAAAAAGGGGGATCGAGATCATTGTCTCGGTCGTTCCCGAGGCGGGCTGACAACCAAAATCCATGCTCTTGTCGACGCCAAAGGCATGCCGATCAAACTGATGCTCACGGCAGGTCAGATGAGTGACATTACCTCGGCCGCGGACCTGATCACGGATTTGCCGGAGGGTGCCATGCTACTCGCCGACAAGGGCTATGATGCCGACGCCTTGCGCAATGCGGTCAGCGAGCGAAAAGCATGGGCCAACATCCCGCCCAAGGCCAACCGCAAGGACCCGATCTGCTTCAGCCCCTTCTTGTATAAGGCCCGCAACTTAGTTGAGCGCTTCTTCAACAAAGCGAAGCAATTCCGCCGCATCGCAACCCGCTACGACAAGCTGGCTGAGAACTATCTTACCGCGCTCAAACTCGTCGCAATCCGCATCTGGCTACGCGGTAATGAGTCTACGTCCTAGCTGGCCCTCTCGAGCGATCTGAACTGCGCCATCGTCGCCTCGATCTCTTCGCGCACCCAGATCTTGAAATCCCTGACCTTACGGCTTTCGCTCTTGCTGGCCAAGGTCACCAGCCAATAGCCAAGCCCGCTCTGCGCCCTCGCGCCGAACGGCGCGACGAGCCGGCCATCGGCCAGCGCGTCGGCGGCCAGCAACTGCCAGCCGAGCATGACACCGTGACCGGCAATCGCCGATTCCAGGCACAGCATCGGATCGGTGAAGCGCGCGCCCTGCATGAAGGTGACCGGCTCCACGCCGGCCGCTTCGAACCAGCTCTCCCAGCTGATCATCGACCTTTCGTCGGTGATCGCACAGGTCAAAGCAAGGTCCTCGATCGATTTCAGCTTGCTGGCGATCGCCGGTGCACAGACCGGAAACACCTCCTGCGCCAGCAGCAATTCGGCCCGCCCGCCCGGCCATTTGCCGTCGCCGAGCCGGATGGCGACGTCGATGTCCGAACGATCGAGATCGGCAAGCCGCACCGAGGCATCGATCCGCAGGAGCACGTTCGGATGCCGGGCAAAATGCCGTGACAGCCGCGGCAGCAGCCATTTCGAGGCGAAGGCCGGCGCTACCGAAACCACCAGCGTGCACTCCGAGCTTTCATCGGCAAGCGCCATCGCCTGCGCAAGTTCGCGAAAGCCTGCGCTGAGCCGCGTTGTGAAGATGGCACCGAATTCGGTCGCCACGAGGCCAGCTGGCGTTCGTTCGAACAGCGCCCGGCCGAGCTGCTTTTCGGTCCGGTTGATCTGCTGGCTGACGGCGCTGACCGAGACGTTGAGCTCGCCGGCCGCCGCTGCAAGCGAGCCCAGGCGGGCGACGGCTTCGACGGCGCGCAGGCCGTTGAGATGGACACGGTTCAGCATAGCCATACAGTTTCTCTAAACTCGTACGGCTGAAATCTCAATTGCCAAGCGCTGCCGAATGCCGGATTCTAGGTGGGTTACTCAGAGTGAGGAGGCAAATCCGATGAAGATTTTATCATGGCTCGGCGCCTTTTCTCCGATTGGAATGCAGCCACACCGGCATGACAGCCAGGCCATCAATCGGGTGACCGATCCGTTGGCGCATCCGCTCCTCGATACCATGTCGGAGCGCGAACTCGCCGACATGCCGTTCAGGCTGACCGCGCGTCGCACTCATTATGAGACGGCCTCGACAAGGACCTGCTGCGACTGAGTCTCCTGAACGAAGCACTCAGGTGAGCCAGCCGCCGACGCGGCCGCGAACACTTCTGGCCCAATAAAAGGCGGATTGTCTCACCGGCAGGCGCACCTATGGTGCACCGCGATGAACATCGCTTCGCCCTTGCGCCTGGCAATCGCCGGCATGATCGCCCTGGCCGTCGCCATGGGCATCGGCCGCTTCGTCTATACGCCGATCCTGCCCGGAATGATGGAAGAGCTCGGCCTGTCGCCGGCCGATGCCGGCTGGATCGCATCGGCCAATTATCTCGGCTACCTCGTCGGCGCGCTTGCCGCCACCGACGGCTGGGCGCAAGGCCGCGAGCGCCACCTGATGCTGGCCGGCCTTGCCGCCACTGCGATCCTCGCCGGGCTGATGGGCCTGACCGGCACCATGCCCGCCTTTCTCCTCATCCGCTTTCTTGCTGGCCTCGCCAGCGCTTTCGTGCTGGTCTTCATGACCAGCATCGTTTTCGGTCATCTCGCCGCAGCCGGGCGAAGCGACCTGCAGGCGCTGTATTTCGGCGGCGTCGGCGTCGGCATCGCGGCGTCCTCGGCGCTGTTGGCAATCCTCGTCACCGAACATGCCGGCTGGGCGGCGGGCTGGCTGTGGTCGGCGGTGATTTCGGCCGGCGGCTTTGCCGCCGTCGCCCTGCTGGCCGGCGGCACCTCGGCCGCGAACAGCACCACCGGGAGCGAGCCGGCACTGCCGAAAAACCGATCGCTGGTGAAGATCATCGTCGCCTACGGCCTGTTCGGCTTCGGCTACATCGTCACGGCAACGTTCCTGGTCGCCATCGTCCGCCAGGGCGGCGGCGGCCGCGTCTTCGAGGCTGTGGTCTGGATGGTCACCGGACTTGCCGGTTTTCCCTCGGTCTGGCTGTGGCAGAAGCTCGCGGCTAAAATCGGGCTCTATGCCACCTACGCGCTTGGGTGCCTGGTCGAGGTGGTCGGCGTCAGCGCCAGTGTCATCATGGGCGGGCACACAGGGCCGCTGCTCGGCGGCCTTCTTGTCGGCGGCACCTTCATCGCGATCACCGCGCTTGGCCTGCAGACCGGCAGGCAGCTTGCTCCGCAAGCGCCACGCCGGATGCTGGCGGTGATGACGGCCGCCTTCGGCCTCGGCCAGATCATCGGCCCGATCGTCGCCGGGCTGCTTGCGCAGGCCTCGGGTAACTTTTTCCTCGCCTCGATCGTTGCCGCCGCCGTCCTGCTCGCTTCCGGTGCGATCGCCTGGTCGGCTGCGCCAAAATCGCCATGATTATGGTCTTGCTCGGCGCCGGGCGTCGGGCACGGGCATTTTCTTTCCCACTAATGTGTGACTTTATGCCCGCTGACCAACGCCGCTGATTTGCGCCGACCGAGGATTTCGCCACAGTGTTCGTATCGTTTTTTCCGCAGCCGAAGCTCTTTTTCACCTCGGCCGCCGTCTGGAGTGCGGTCATGGTGGCCGTGTGGTTTCTCGGCGGCGACCAGCTAGGCGCTTTGGTCGGATTTCCCCTCCCTGCAGTGGACGCGGCGCCGATCATTGGCGTTTCCGTTTTCTGGTCGCCTCCGTTCCTTTGGTTCTACATCTATTTTACACTTGGTGTGCTGCTCTTTTACGCCTTCTGGCATTGGTATTCCCCGCACCCGTGGGACCGCTGGTCGATCCTTGGCAGCTCGCTGATCTTGTTCACGACCTATTTTCAGGTTCAGGTAAGTGTAGCGATCAATGCCTGGTACGGGCCGTTCTGGGATCTGATCCAGGGCATTGTGAGCAAAAGTGTGAAGGCGACAGAGTATGATGTTTATGCGCAGTTAATAACTTTCCTCGGCATCGCTCTGGTGGCTGTTACTGTTTACGTTCTGACAAATTTCTTTGTAAGCCATTGGGTGTTTCGCTGGCGGACAGCGATGAACGACTACTACATGTCCTATTGGCCTAGGGTGCGGAGCATCGAGGGAGCTTCCCAGCGCGTGCAGGAAGACACGATGCGCTTTTCAAAGATCATGGAAGATCTTGGGACCAGCTTTATTGATTCGATAATGACTTTGATCGCCTTCATGCCGATTTTGCTTGCCTACTCAAAGCACATTACGGCATTGCCTTTCATCGGTCAGGTGCCGCAGCCGTTGGTTTTGGCTGCGATCTTCTGGGCGATGTTTGGGACGGTATGCATTGCCACCGCCGGCATAAAGCTGCCCGGCTTGCAGTTTCGCAACCAGCGCGTCGAAGCCGCTTACCGCAAGGAACTTGTTTATGGTGAGGACGATCAGTCCCGAGCGCAGCCGCCGACCGTTTCCGAATTGTTCGGAAATGTGCGCCAGAACTACTTCCGGCTCTATTTCCACTACGTCTATTTCAATGTGGTCCGCTATCTCTACTTGCAACTAAATACCATATTCCCTCTTTTTTTGATGACTCCTTCGTTGGTCGCCGGAACCTTGACGTTGGGTCTCGTCAACCAGGTCAATTCCGCGTTCAGCCAAGTGACCAGCTCGTTCCAATATCTTGTTAATTCCTGGTCAACGATCGTTGAGCTCTTGTCAGTCCACAAGCGGCTGCGAGCGTTCGAAGCCACGATCAAGGGCGAGCCGCTGCCGGCGATCGACCAGCACTATCTGGAACGTGAGCAAGCCGGGCTGCGTCCTGAGGACCAGCCGGCAAGCTAAGACTGGCGGGCGGCGAGCACTGGGCTCAGCCGCCCACCGCCGTCTGCCTTTCTCCGCGCCGCGCGACATAATCGCGAAAACTGATGCACTCGACGTCCGCTTTGATGCAGACCTCGCCGGCAAAGCGTTCCAGCGCGTTCCAGTAGGCGCCGTCGTTCATCAGCGTGAAGTGGAAGCCGAGCTCCAGCGGAATGCGCTTGCCCCGGTATTGCGCATCGAAGGCGGCGCGGAACGCGTGATAGGCCCGGTCAGCGAACTCTTCTGCCATGCTCGGCCGCTCGAAGCCGCCGGAATGTCTGACATAGAGATTGTAGTCCATGGCGATCACCCGCCTTGAGCTCGGCCCTTCCGGGATCTGCGGCAGCGAAAAACGCGTGATGCCGCTGACGGTCGGTGGCTCAACCGGCCCACGCGAGACGCCGCTTGCGTCGAGCAGGAAACCGGCCGCAGGCAGCGCCTCGTAGAGCGCCTTGTTTGCCGACAGATAAGGCGCGCGGAAGCCGACCACTGCCTTGCCTGCGAAATCGCGCCAGCCCTTTGGTTCGGGTGCAATGCCGTTGATCGAATAGGCGTTTTCGAGAACATGCTTGAACGAGCCGAACTCGCTTAGCCAGTCGGCTTTGCTCCAGTCCTTGCCGTCGAAATGGCCGCAGCCATGGCTGCCGATATCGTGGCCTTCCGAGGCGGCGAGGTTGATCTGCTCGAGCCGCTCGGCGACTTCCTGTTTGGAGGCGGCAAAGCCGATGTTCGATTTGCCTTCTGTCTTGCCGGGCGCGGTGTATTCCTTGCGCGTCTCGGGCGACAGCAGGAATACGCAGGAGACGAAATAGGTGAAATGCGCACCCGTGCGTGCGGCCAGCGCCCGGCTGCGCTGCCACTGCGAAATGTCGCGGGCGCTGTCGAATGAGATGATGACGATCTGCTTCGGTTTTGCCGGCGGCGCCGGCGGGTCGGCGCAAGCCGCGCCGGCAGCAAACACGGCAATGGAAAACGCAACAACGCGGGACAAACGGGGCAAAGGCATCTGACCGGGTCAAGGAATGTAGAAGCGACGCCTACCGGTGAAATATGGCACGGGTACGATCGACCTGTCGGCCGCCGTTGGCGGCGACTGCCTCGTGAATAGGCGATTTTCCTGCCGAACCCCTTCCATGCCGGCAAAATTTCGCTAAAACGCGGGCTCATCAACCGCCCCGCCCGGGGCATGAATGGTTTTGATCATGTCGGACGACAGTTTTATCCGCGAAGTCAACGAAGAGATTCGTCGCGATCAGGCGCATGCGCTGTGGGACCGTTTCGGTCCCGCCTTGCTCGTGCTGGCCGTGCTGGTGGTGCTCGGCACTGCTGCCGTCGTCGGCTACCGCTATTGGGACGAGACCCGCGCCAACCGCTCGGGCGATGCTTTTTCGCAGGCGCTCAAGCTCGCCAATGACGGCAAGAACGACGAGGCGCTTGCCGCGCTGGAGGGGCTGGAGAAGGACGGCTACGGCGCCTATCCGCTGCTCGCCCGCATGCGTGCGGCAACCGTCAAGGCGGACAAGGGCGACGTCGATGCCGCCGTCAAGGATTTCGACGAGGTCGCCGCCGACACCAAGATTCCCTCCGGCATTCGCGACATGGCGCGCCTCAGGGCAGCGCTGCTTCTGGTCGACCATGGCTCTTTCGCCGATGTCTCCAGCCGCGTCGAGGCGCTTACCGCCGACACCAACACGCTGCGCCATACGGCGCGCGAAGCACTTGGCCTTGCCGCCTGGAAGGAAGGCAAGGCGGCGGATGCATTGAAGCTGTTCGACCAGATCGCCGCCGATGACGGCGCCCCGCGCAACACGCGCGAGCGGGCGACGTTGATGTCGGAGCTGATCCGCGGCTCGGGCGGTGTATCGTAACAACGGATGACTTTCAAAGTCGCCATCATCGGCCGGCCTAACGTCGGCAAATCGACCCTTTTCAACCGGCTGGTGGGAAGGAAGCTGGCGCTTGTCGACGATACGCCGGGCGTCACCCGCGATCGACGCGTCCATGCCGCAAAACTCTACGATCTGCATTTCGACGTCATCGATACCGCCGGCTTCGAGGATGCGGCCGCCTCGACGCTGCCCGGCCGCATGCGCGCGCAGACCGAGATCGCCATCCGCGAGGCCGACCTGATCTTTTTCACGATCGATGCCAAGTCCGGGCTGATGCCCGACGACAAGACCTTCGCCGAGATCGTGCGCAAATCCGGCAAGCCGGTTGTCGTCGTCGCCAACAAGGCCGAGGCGCGCGGCGCCCAGGGCGGCATGCTGGAGGCCTGGGAGCTCGGCCTTGGCGAGCCGATCCCGGTCTCGGCCGAACACGGCCAGGGCCTGCCCGATCTGCGCGATGCGGTGATCGCGGCACTGGGCGAGGCGCGCGCCTTCGGTGAGGACGAAGAGGCCGGTGAGGAGGAGGTCGCCGCCAGCGAGGTGCTGATCGGCGAAGACATCACCGACCCGGACGCAGAGCCGAGCTATGACGACACCAAGCCGATGCGCATCGCCGTCGTCGGCCGTCCCAACGCCGGCAAGTCGACGCTGATCAACGCGCTGATCGGCGAGGAACGGCTGTTGACCGGCCCCGAGGCCGGCATCACCCGCGATTCCATCTCGGTCGACTGGGACTGGCATGGCCGCCGCTTAAAACTGTTCGACACCGCCGGCATGCGCCGCAAGGCCAGGATCCACGAAAAGCTCGAAGTGATGTCGGTGCAGGACGGCTTGCGCGCCATCCGCTTTGCCGAGATCGTCATCATCGTGCTCGACGCGACTATTCCCTTCGAGAAGCAGGATCTGCAGATCGCCGACCTGATCATCCGCGAGGGCCGTGCCCCGGTGATCGCCTTCAACAAATGGGACCTTATCGACCATCCCCAGGAGTTGCTGGCCGAGCTGCGCGAAAAAACCGAGCGGCTGCTGCCGCAGGCGCGCGGCATGCAGGCGGTGCCGGTGTCGGCCGAGACCGGGCGTGGCCTCGACAAGCTGATGGATGCCGTCATCAGGACGCATCGAGTTTGGAACAGCCGTGTGTCGACCGGCAAGCTCAACCGCTGGCTGGAAGGCATCCTGGCGCATCATCCGCCGCCCGCCGTCGCCGGGCGTCGGCTGAAGATCAAATATGTCACGCAGGCCAAGACGCGGCCGCCGGGCTTCGTCGTCTCCTGCTCACGGCCGGATGCGATGCCGCAATCCTACGTCCGCTATCTCTCGAACAGCCTGCGCGAGGCTTTCGACATGCCCGGCGTGCCGATCCGCATCGCCTTGCGCACCTCGGACAACCCGTTCGCCAGCAAGGCAAAGAAGCGCCACTGAGCGCCACTTCTCCTCTACGCCACGTTGCGCAGGACAGGCGCTGTTTGCGTCTGCGGCAACGCTTCCAGCGCCGCCTGCAGCAGGATGTCGCCAAGCCGCGCCGCCACCGGGTCGGGCTCGGCCTCCTTGCGGTGCAGGAACAGCGCCATCTTGGGCAAGGCGGGCAGTCCGGCGATCTCCGGCGTCATCGCCCTGACGGTGGCCGGCAGGCCGATATCGGTGCGGATCGTCAGTCCGAGCCCGGCGGCAACGGCCGCCCAGATGCCGCCAAGGCTCGGGCTGGAGAACGCCATCCGCCATGACAGGCCGGCGCGGTCGAGCGTTTCGGTCGCCACGCTGCGCAGCAGGCACGGCGCCTCAAGCGCCACCAGCGGCAATGGCTCGCTATCGCGCAGGCTGATCTCGATCGGTTTTGTCGGGCCGATCCAGCGCATCTGGACGTCGGCGACATGCCGGCTGTAAGGCAGCGTCGCGCCATTGTGCCAGGCAAGCGCGATATCCAGGCTGCCCGAAATGATCCGTTCGGCAAGCTCGTGGCTGCGTGCGATCCTGGCTTCGATCTTGACCTTGGGATGGGCGCGGGCGAAGCGCCCGAGCACCTCCGGCAGGACCGCCTCGCCGAAATCCTCCTGCAATCCAAGCCGCACCCAGCCCTCCAGCTCGACGTCGTGGATGGCGGACGCGGCCTCGTCGTTGAGCTCGATCAGCCGCCGCGCATAGCCCAGCATGGTCTCGCCTGCCTCGGTCAGCGCCAGGCTGCGCCCCGACTTTCGGAAGATCGGCGTCGCCGCCTGCTCCTCCAGTTTCTTCAATTGTGCGCTGATTGCCGAGGTCGAGCGGCCGAGCCGGTCGGCGGCCTTGGCGAAGCTGCCCAACTCCATACCGGTGACGAAGCTGCGCAGGACGTCGAGATCGAATGTCACGCGTCGGATGGCAATAATCCTGGTATTTGGGACATTACGTCAAAAACTTCCTGATATTCAGGACGAAGCTATGGCGATAGAGACAGCGCGTCAAGACCGAACGCAACCAGCCCATGCAGGAGCTGAACCATGTCTGCTGTCGCCACAGGACCAGATTGCAAACCGTTTCGCCCAGGCGCCGTTGCCGCCCCGTCGGAAGCGGCGGCACTTCGAGCCAATCATCGCTGGAAGGTGCTGGGCATCGGCGTCGCCGCCAATGCCTGCTTTTCCGCGACCTTCTCCGGCACTCCGGCGACGGCGGTGTTCCTGCGCTCGGGCTATCATCTCTCCAATGGCGAACTCGGCATGGCGCTTGGTCTTCTCGGCCTGGGCGTAGCGCTGAGCGAATTGCCGTGGGGACTGCTGACCGATCGCTGGGGCGACCGCCGCGTGCTGCTGACCGGGCTCGGCGCAACCGCGGTTTGGCTGCTTGTCATGGCCGCGCTGATCGTGCCGTCACCGGCCCACATTCCTGGCATCGCGCTTCTCGCCGCTGCCCTGCTGGTCACCGGATTGCTCGGCGGCAGCGTCAACGGCTCCAGCGGCCGTGCCATCATGGCCTGGTTCGGCGAAGGCGAGCGCGGCTTTGCCATGAGCATCAGGCAGACAGCGGTGCCGCTTGGCGGCGGGCTTGGCGCGCTCGTGCTGCCGTCGCTCGCTTCGGCCCATGGCTTCACGGCGGTCTTCGGACTTCTGGCGGCTGCATCCGCCGTCTCGACCTCTCTCGCCTGGCGCTGGCTGCATCAGCCACCGGTGCATGACGATACCAATTCGAGCAGCACGGCATTGCCGGCCGGCCCGGCGCCGCTGCGCAACCCGGCCGTCTGGCGCATCGCAACAGCCATCGGCCTGCTGTGCTTTCCGCAGGTGGCGGTGCTCACCTTTGCTTCCGTCTTCCTGCATGATTTCGCCGGCATGGGAACAGCCGTGATCAGCGCCAGCCTCGCCGCCGTGCAGGTCGGCGCCATGGTCATGCGCGTCTGGAGCGGCCGCTACACCGACCGTCACGGCAACCGCCGGTCGTTCCTGCGTCTGTGCAGCCTGTTGAGCCTGATCGCCTTCACCGTGCTTGCGGCGCTCGTCTTGTTGGCGGCCCAATTCTTGTCAGGCCAAGTGCCGATGCTGTCGCCGGCGATCGTCGCGATGCTGGTCGTGGCCGGCATTTGCGTCTCCTCCTGGCATGGCGTCGCCTACACCGAGCTTGCGACGCTGGCCGGCGCGAGCCAGGCCGGAACGGCGCTCGGCCTCGCCAACAGCCTGGTCTTCATTGCCTTCTTCCTGGTGCCGATCGCCATCCCCGGACTTCTCGTGCTCTGCTCGTGGGCAGGCGTCTGGCTGGGTGCGGCTATTTGCGCACTGATCGCCTGGCCGATCTTTCTTCCGTCAAGCGATGGCCGCAAAAGCGCCTGACTTCGACATGAGATGGGAAAACAACGTTCTAAGCTGTTAACGCCCCATCAAGGTTAATGCATCATTGTAGCTCTCCAGTGGGGTCCGTTGCGTTTCTGGAGAGTTCCGTGCATCGACGTGTTTTGACGCGGCTTGTCGCCGCCGCCGGTGACAAAAAACGTTCCTTCCTATCTCCGTTTATTATTGGCCTTGGCATCTGGATCGGCTTTCCGACGGTCGCTGCCTATCAGGACATGACAAGCCTGGTCTCCGGCCTTGAGGCGCCGAGCGTCCGCTGGAACGCCTATGTCGAGAAGTCCGTCGCCGGCTCCGTTCACGCCGCCGAAATGCCCTTCCTCGATTCCAGCAGCACCGGCTCGCTCTCCGGCTCCGGCGTCCAACTGCCCGGCATCGGCTCCGTCTCGTTTCGCGGCAAGGGCGGCATCGCCGGCACGACGCCGGACGAGAACCGTATCACGCGTGCCGACAAGAAGGGCCGCATCATCCAGGTCTCGCCCGTCTCGCCGCCGAAGAACTTCAACGCCGGCTCGATCTTCGAGCGCACCTCTTCGCTGCTCCGCCCAAGCATGGACAGCGGCCTGAGGATGGCTTTCGCCAAGCCCGAGATCAAAGGCAAGGAAATCCAGATCGCCGCCGCCTTCCACACGCGCGTCGACAAGAAGCCGGATCCCGGCGTGCCGGCGATGCTTGCCGCGCTGGTCAACAACGATCATCCCGACGTGCTGGCGACCGCCTATGCCTCGTCGGCTCCCGACTATGCCAAGGCATCGCCTTTCGAGGCCTTGCTGCAGGACGAGGACCCGAACGATGGCCGCTTCATTCCACCGCTGAGCAAGGGCGATCATTCTTGGATGCAGACGCCGCTGCCGGCGAGCGTCTTTTCCAAACCGGAGCAGGCCTGTCTCGCCAACGGCATCTATTTCGAGGCGCGCGGCGAATCCGTGCGCGGCCAGGCCGCCGTCGCCCAGGTCATCCTCAACCGCGTCCGCAACCCGGCCTATCCGAACTCGATCTGCGGCGTCGTCTACCAGAACGACAACTGGTTCAACCGCTGCCAGTTTTCCTTCGCCTGCGACGGCAGGAAGAAGCGCATCGACAATCCCGCCGCCTACAAGACCGCCCAGGATGTCGCCATGGCCGTCACAGCCGGCAAGATATTCATTCCGGAAGTCGGCTCGTCGACCCATTATTACGCCAACTACGTCCATCCGGGCTGGGCGAGGACGATGAAGAAAATGACCAGGATCGGCCTGCATATCTTCTACCGCACCTATGGCGGCGGCTGGAGCTGAGTGCTCGGGCAGCCCTTGCATCTTTCGCGGGAGAGCGGCCGATCGAAGACCCGTCGTCGTGGGGATTCGGCCGCAGCCCGCCAGAGACCGCGTCGGGCACGATGTCGCACCCAAGCAAGTAGCTGATTTATAACGAAAAAATACTTGAGCTTGAACGTCCGCTCGTGGCTTGACGGGCGCGGACCCTCTAACTATGTTGCCGGCGACTTTAAGAAGCGGACGGACGGTGACGGTCTGACCGGGCAGGGGGGTTGCGTGGCCGACAAGAATGGGCCAGACGGAACCGGAAAAACCGGCCGCGGCAAGCAGCATGAAGCCGACATCCGCGACGACGATCTTGAGCGCCGTCGGCGCGACCTTGAAGCATCGCTTGCGACAAGGCGGCCGGACCGGCTCGAGGGGAAAGACGACGCGAAAGCGGGCAGTGTGGCCGGGTACGGCCAGGCGCTCAAGCTGTCCAGCGAGTTCATCGCCGGGATAGTGGTCGGCGCGGCTCTCGGCTGGTTTATCGATCGCGTGGCGGGGACATCGCCATGGGGTCTGATAGTCGGGCTGTTGCTGGGTTTTGGCGCCGGCGTGCTCAATGTCCTGCGTTCAGCCGGGCTTGTGTCGGAATTCGGAACGGGCGACAAACCGCGCGATCCGAAAGAATGAATTGAGGCGCCGCATGCCGGCGCATTGAACAGGATACTCAAGCCGTCTGCGGCTTCGATGGGGATTTAAAGTGGCTGCTGACAAGGTCGATCCGATCCACCAGTTCCAGATTCAGCCGATCATTCCGATTCACATCGGCGGCTACGACCTGTCTTTCACCAATTCGGCTCTGTTTATGCTTGCGACGGTTGCTGTTGCATCGGCGTTTCTCTACCTCAGCACGTCGAGCCGCAGCCTCGTTCCCGGCCGCCTTCAGTCGGTCTCGGAAATGGCCTATGAATTTGTCGGCAATATGCTGAGGGACGCCGCGGGCACGCAAGGCATGAAGTTCTTCCCCTTCGTGTTCTCGCTGTTCATGTTCGTGCTTGTCGCCAACCTGCTTGGCCTGTTCCCATATTTCTTCACCATCACCAGCCACATCATCGTCACCTTCGGCCTCGCTGCGCTGGTGATCGGAACGGTCGTCGTCTACGGCTTCACCAAGCACGGCTTTGGCTTCCTGAAGCTGTTCGTCCCGCATGGCGTGCCGGTCTACCTGCTGCCGCTGGTGGTGCTGATCGAGGTGATTTCCTTCGTCTCGCGTCCGGTCAGCCTCTCGGTTCGTCTGTTCGCCAACATGCTTGCCGGTCACATCACGCTGAAAGTGTTCTCGGGCTTTGTCGTCAGCCTGAGCGCGCTCGGCGCGGTCGGCGTGGCGGGCTCGGTTCTGCCGCTGGCGATGGCCGTGGCGCTGACGGCGCTGGAGCTGCTGGTCGCGTTCCTGCAGGCCTACGTCTTTGCCGTGCTGACTTGCATGTATCTCAACGACGCCCTGCATCCCGGGCACTAACAAGGTTTCCGGCATTGCCGCCGGATCGAATTTGCAACGGAATTTTAGATCCAAAGGAGTTGAACAAATGGACGCAGAAGCAGCAAAGTACATCGGCGCCGGCATCGCATGCCTCGGCATGGGCGGCGCGGGCATTGGCCTCGGCAACATATTCGGCAGCTATCTGGCGGGCGCGCTGCGCAACCCGTCGGCCGCCGACGGCCAGTTCGGCCGCCTGATTTTCGGCTTCGCCGTGACCGAAGCGCTGGGTATTTTCTCGCTTCTCATCGCGCTTCTCGCCCTGTTCGGCTGAATACTTGTTCGGCTGAACATTGGGAAGAATTGAACAGGCCGGCCGCGATCCTGCGGCGGGTCTGAATTTCGGGGATAGTCCATGTTCGTGACATCTGCCTTTGCGCAAGAGTCCGCGCCCGCCGCAACGGAAGGCGAAACGCACGCCGCCACCGGCGTGCCTGCCGAGGCGCACGGCACGTTCCCGCCATTCAATCCGGCGACGTACCCGTCACAGCTGCTGTGGCTGGCAATCACTTTCGGGCTGTTCTACCTCTTCTTGAAGCGGGTAGTGATGCCGCGCGTCGGCGGCATCATCGACGTGCGCAACGACCGCATCACGCAGGATCTCGATCATGCTGCCCGGCTGAAAGGCGAGGCCGATGCCGCCGTTGCCGCCTATGAGCAGGAATTGGCGGAAGCCAAGGGCAAGGCCAATGCGATCGGCCAGCAGGCCAACGATGCGGCCAAGGCGGAAGCCGAGGCTGCCCGCAAGACGATCGAGGCAGCGCTTGACCAGAAGCTTGGCGAGGCCGAGGCGCGCATATCTTCCATCAAGGCCAATGCCATGAAGGAAGTCGGCACGATCGCCGAGGACACCGCTTCGGCCATCGTCGAGGCGCTGGTCGGCGGCAAGGCCAGCAAGGCCGAGATCGCGGCCGCGGTCAAATCCGTGGCCGGGTGAGGAGCGCATCATGGACGCCACATCTCTCGCGACGCTTTGGGCAACCGTTGCCCTCATAATCTTCCTCGGCATTGCCATCTACATCAAGGTGCCGGGCATAATCGCCAAGGCGCTCGATGCCCGTGCCGACAAGATCAGCAGCGAACTCGAGGAAGCGCGCCGGTTGCGCGAAGAGGCCCAGCAGTTGCTCGGCCAATATCAGCGCAAGCGCAAGGAAGCCGAGCAGGAGGCCGCGGCCATCGTCGCCGCCGCCAAGCGCGAAGCCGACATGCTCGCCGCCGAGGCGCACAAGAAGACCGAGGATTATGTCGCCCGGCGTACCGCCTTGGCAGAGCAGAAGATCGGCCAGGCCGAGCGCGAGGCGATCGGCGAAGTGCGCGCCAGCGCCGTCGACATCGCGGTCGAAGCCGCGCGCGCGCTGCTGGCCGGCAAGATCGACGCCAAGGCCGGCGCCGACCTTTTCAACGCCTCGCTGCAGGATTTGAAGTCGAAGCTGAATTAAGCGACGTCGTCGAGAAATTCATCCAAGGCCGCCTGGGAAACCTGGCGGCTTTTTTGTTAGCGAAAGCGGCTGAGCGCAAATCTCCCCCCTCGAGGGGGAGATGTCGCCGAAGGCGACAGAGGGGGTCAGTACGTCCTGGCGCGACGCCATGTGGGACGAAAGAGAAGGTTGGCGCTTCACGCGAGGCGACCCCCTCTGGCCTGGCCATCTCCCCCTCGAGGGGGAGATTACGCCTAGCCGCTTTCGCTCAATCCAGGCCCGAAAGGCCCTCTTCCTCCAGCACCTCGGTGCCGCCGAACCGGAACGGCGCGAAGGAGGCGCGGTGCAGCCGTGCCACTGGCCCGTGCAGATCGATCGCCGTGCGATGGCGCACAGTGGCGTAGCCCATATGCAGCTCGAAGCCGTAACGCGCATGATGGCTGCCGCAGCCGCACATCATGCGGTCGCGCAACACCTTGGCGACGATCGAGGCTGCAGCGATCGACTGCGAGCGCTGGTCGCCCTTGATCAGCGCTTTGCCCTCGCAGGGCAGGCCGGGCGGCACGTCGCGGCCGTCGGCCAGCGCCAGCTTCGGCCGGATTGACAGGCCGGCCACTGCACGGCGCATCGCCTCCAGGCTGGCCTTGAGGATGTTGGAGGCATCGATGCCTTCGGCGCTGACCGAGGCCATCGATACGGCGAGTGCGGAGCCGAGGATTTTCAGGAACAGCGCCTCGCGCTGCAAATGCGTCAGCCGCTTGGAATCATCGAGGCCGTCGGGGATGTTGGCGGGATCGAGCACCACCGCTGCAGCCACCACCGGCCCGGCGAGCGGGCCGCGGCCGGCCTCGTCCATCCCCGCCACCGGCCACAGGCCTTCGGCCATCGCCTTCGTCTCGAACGAGAAGTCGGGTTTCTCGACGATTTCGAAGAGAAGCGGAGAATCGGAACGCGGGCGAGCCATGGTGCGGCGAGGTTCGCATCGGCTCCGATTCTCCGCAAGTCCCCTCCGGGTCGGGCGGGGCACCGGACCAGGAGGGGCTACCGTCTGCAAGCCCGGGGACAGGACAGGCCGGACGGGATTTTTCGCCTGCTGCGGCCGCTTCAAGCGGCTGGCGCGAGACGCTTTGTCACAGCAGCATCAGCTGCTCGGTTGCCTTGGCGGCGGGGACGAACCGGTCGGTCCTCAGCGAGCGCCGCTCGGCATTGAGGCCGAGCCGTTTGGCGGCGATCTCGAAACGGCGGCCGATCTGCCAGGCATAAGGGCCGGAGCCTTTCATGCGCTTGCCCCATTCCGAATCGTAGTCCTTGCCGTCGCGCATCGAACGGATCAGCGACATGACGTGGCGATAGCGGTCGGGATAGTGGCGCAGCAGCCAGTCCTTGAAGATCGGCGCGACCTCCAGCGGCAGGCGCAGCAGCACATAGCCCGCTTCACGCGCGCCCGCTGCCTGCGCCGAATCGAGAATGCGCTCCATTTCCGAGTCGGTCAGTCCGGGGATGATCGGCGCGACCATCACCGAGGCCGGAATGCCGGCGTCCGAAAGCTGCCTGATCGCCTCCAGCCGCTTGGTCGGCGTCGACGCGCGCGGCTCCATCGTTCTGGCCAGCATCCTGTCCAATGTCGTCACCGACAGTGCCACCTTGGCCAGCCCGCGTTCGGCCATGCGTGACAGAATGTCGATGTCGCGTGTCACCAGCGCTGACTTGGTGACGATGCCGACCGGATGCCCGCGCGCCTCCAGCACTTCGAGGATCTCGCGCATGATCCGGTATTGCTTCTCGATCGGCTGGTAGGGATCGGTGTTGGTGCCGATGGCGATGGTGCGCGGCTGGTAATTATCCCTGGACAATTCCTTGTCGAGCAGCCGCGCCGCATCCGGCTTGGCAAACAGCTTCGATTCGAAATCCAGCCCCGGCGACAGGCCCATGAAGCTGTGCGTCGGCCGCGCGAAGCAATAGACGCAGCCATGTTCGCAGCCGCGATAGGGATTGATCGAGCGGTCGAAGGAGATGTCGGGCGATTCGTTGCGGGTGATGATGGTGCGCGGCTTCTCGACCTGTACCTCGGTCTTGAAGGGCGGCAGCTCCTCCAGCGAATTCCAGCCGTCGTCGAACACATGCCGGCTGACCGGCTCGAAACGGCCGGACGGATTGATGCCCGCCGACCTGCCGCGATTGCGGTCTGGGCGGACGCGCATGCCGCTCTGCTCGATCATCGCATTCGCCATCTCGGCCCTGCCAGCGCCGAAGGCGGCAATGTCGGCACGCACGATCTGTTCCATTTTGGCCCTTTCCCAGGGACTGTCCGCCCGCTGTCGAATCGCTCTGCTCATGAATGTATTCCTATCGCACCGAGTGGAACAAAGCAAGAACTTTCTCGCGGCGTGCCGCAAAAACTGGCGCTGCCCACCGCTTTCCGCTATTCGGCTAAACATGCTCAGCGTCCTGATCGAAACCCTGAATGACGAGGAGGGCCTCGCCCGCACGCTCGCCTCGCTGATCGGCGGCGCGGTCGAAGGCGTGGTGCGCGACGTTCTCGTCTGCGACACCGGCTCGACCGATCAGACGCACCGCGTCGCCGAACATGCCGGCTGCCACTATGTCAGCGGCGGCATCGCCGCCGGCATCAGGCAGGCCAAGGGCGACTGGCTGCTTTTGCTGGAACCGGGAGCGCGGCTGGGGGAGGGCTGGATCGACGAGGTCGTCGCCCATACGGCCAGGCAAACCATGGCGGCGCGATTTTCACGGGCACGCGGCAGCCGCGCGCCGTTCCTGTCGCGGGTCTTTGCCGGAAATCGCGCTCTCGCCGAAGGCTTGGTGATCAGCAAGCGTCAGGCCGCCGCGCTGTCTAAGAGCGCCCGCAGCGCCGAAGCGATCGCCCGCGGCCTGGCGACAAGAAGGCTCCACGCCGAGATCTGGGTGGCGCCGCGGAAGTGACGGCTTACCATCCCGGCCTAGGAAACGCCGCCCAAGCAAATTTTCTGGCGGGTTGTCGTTTATTGTGCATTGCACAAAATCTGGCCGGGGGTTACCATTCCCAGCGATACGGGCGAATGGGTTTGGGGTGTGCCGGAGCGGCGACGACGACTATCGTCGATGCTGTTCCCTCGACATTTGAGGACCCCGATGACCCTTTCAAGCCCTGACAAGTCCGGCGCTGCAAGCCTCGAGGCGATCGCACGCAACGGCGGTACGCTGCGCCGCATCGCCGCCCGCATTCCGACCTATCTTTCCGACCTTCGCGAGAATCCGGCATGGCTGCCGATGTTCATGCTGGCGCGCACCATGCCGGCGCGGCGGCTGCACTGGCGCGGTGCGAAGCCGGTTCGGCCGGCGCGCAATGTCAGTGAAACGATGTTCGCCGGCGTCGATCGCGATGCCGTCGTCGGCGCGCTGCGGACGGAGGGGCTCTATTCGGGCCTGACGCTGCCAGCCGCCATCCATGAGGAGATCGCCCGCTTCGCCGAGCACACGCCATGCTTCGGCAATTTCGACCGCCGGCTGGAATTCCTGCCCGAAAAACACGCCGATGCAGAAAAGCATTTCGGCCGCCCGCTGCTCAGCGGCCACTATTTCGAGCGGGTCCTCGACTGCAACGCTGCGGTCGCCGTGCAGCGCGATCCGCTACTCCTCGACATCGCAGCGCACTATCTCGGCAGCCAGGCCAAGCTGATCACCACCCGCGTCTGGTGGAGCTTTCCGACCGGTGGCGTCTCGGACGCCGACAAGAACATGGCTTCGCTCGGCAAATACCATTTCGACCTCGACGACTGGCGCATGCTGAAGTTCTTTTTCTACCTGGTGCCGGTCGACAACGACACCGGGCCGCATGTCTATGTCCGCGGCTCCCACAACCGCCGCATCCTGAAGCATCAGCTGACGCTTCTGGTCGGCCATTCGGCGGAAGAGGTGCTGGGCGTCTATGGCGAGCAGAGCCCGGTCACGCTGACGGGGCAGGCCGGTCTCGGCTTTGTCGAGGATCCGTTCGGCTTCCATATGGGTACCGTGCCGACGCGCACGCCACGACTGATGATGGAAGTCGGCTTCGGCGTCTCGCCGCCGTCGCGCCGGCGGTTTCACGGCGAGCCGGTCATTCGCTGAGGCGGGATCGCCCGGCTGATACCTCGCTCCGTCTCAGCCGCGCCGCAAATGCTCGTCCAGGCGCGGCATGATCTCGACGAAGTTGCAGGGCATGTGCCGATAGTCGAGCTGCGGCTTCAAAATGCCGTCCCAGGCGTCCTTGCAGGCGCCGGGCGAGCCCGGCAACACGAAGACGAAGGTGGCGTTGACGACGCCGCCGGTTGCCCGGCTCTGGATCGTCGAAGTGCCGATCTTGTCGTAGGAGATGCGGTGGAACACTTCGGAAAAGCCGTCCATGCGCTTTTCGAAGATCGGCTCCAGCGCCTCCGGCGTCACGTCGCGGCCGGTGAAGCCGGTGCCGCCGGTGGTGATGACGACATCGATCGCATCGTCCTTCGACCAGCCCAAAACCTTGTCGCGGATCTTGTCGCGGTCGTCGGTGACGATGTCACGAGCGGCGAGGATGTGGCCGGCCTCGGTGATGCGGTCGGCCAGGGTCTGCCCGGATTTGTCGTCGGCGAGGCTGCGCGTATCTGAAACGGTCAGTACCGCGATGCGTACGGGAACGAAGGGGCGGCTCTCGTCAATCCTGGCCATGCGCCTCAGCCTCCGATGTCATGCTTCGCGTCGCGGCGACAAACCAGTCGGGATGGCGGCTGCGGATATCGACGGCCGCGCGCTTGGCCACATTGCCGGTCTCGAACAGCCCGAAACAGGTGGCGCCGGAACCAGACATTCTGGCAAAACCGGCTCCAGCCTTGTTGAGCACAGAAAGCGCCTTGCCGAGGGCGGGCTGGATTGCACGCGCCGCAGGCTCGAGATCGTTGCGGGTGATCTCCAGCCAGTTGCGGATGCTGTGGAAGTCGAGGCTGTGCGGCAGCGGCGGCAGCCCCGCATTGTCGCGGCGGCCAAGCGCCTCGAACACTTCGGCCGTCGAGACGGCAGTTCCTGGATTGACGAGCACCAGACCCAGGGCCGGGAAACTCCGCACGAGCGTCAGCTCGTCGCCGATGCCGCGGGCTATCAGCGGCTTGGCTGCGAGGCACATCGGCACGTCGGCGCCAAGCGACAGGCCGATCCGCGCCAGTTCGGCATCGCCGATGTCGAGCCTCCAGGCCTGGACCAGAGCACGCAGCACAGCCGCCGCGTCGCTTGACCCGCCGCCGACGCCGGACGCGACCGGCAGGTTCTTTTCGAGCCTGATGGCGACAGCCGGCGCATGCTGGGGACCGGCCTCGCGACGCAGCGCGTCGCGCGCTTTCGCCACCAGATTATTGTCGTCGGCCGGTACCGCGGAGGCGTATTTGCCGGACACGGAAAACCCGTCGCTGTCGGCAAGTTCCGTCTCGATGCGGTCGCCGAAGCGCGTGAACACAGCCAGGCTTTCGATCGTGTGATAACCGTCGGCGCGCCGGCCGGTGACGTGCAGCGCGAGATTTATCTTGGCGTGCGCATGCGATGCCCGGATGCTGGTCTCGGAATCCACTGGCTCGGCCGCGAGGGAGACGACGGTCAATCCTTGGCCAGACGGTATTCGCCGGTCTTCGGATCCTTGACCAGCGTTCCCATCGTACCGTTGGCGGCTTGCTTTTCGGTACGCCGCACCTTGGCGGTCACCCGCTCGGCTTCCCTGACGAAGGAGCGGTAGCCGAAATAGGCGGCAATGCCGACGACGGCGAAGAAGATGATCTGCGGCATGTCAAACTCTCCCTCGCAAGGCCGGCAAGACGGCCGGTCGGGTCGGTTGATGATTTATGCTAGACGCTTTCACCGGCTTTTCAAAGCCCGAAGCGCGCCCACAGCGCGCGCTCTTCCGCCGCATCGATGACGCCGCTTGCCGCGGCGGCGGCAATATCGGGCGCCGAAAAACTCGAGCCGAACAGGCCGAAGCGGCCGAACAGGCCGCGCGGCGCGGTGATCAGCTTGAGCTGGGTCTTCGGCCCGAAACGGCTTTTCAGCACGCTGCGCATGTCGCCGAGGGCATCGACCAGCCCGAGCTCGAGCCCCTTCTTGGCCGTCCAGAACAGGCCGGTGAACAGGTCGGGATCGTCCTTGAGCTTGCTGCCGCGCCTATCCTTGACGAGATCGATGAAGGTCTCGTGGACCTCGAGCTGCAGCGCCTTCAGGCGCTCGACGTCTTCCTTCTTTTCCGGTTTGAACGGGTCGAGCACCGCCTTGTTCTGGCCGGCGGTGTGGACGCGGCGCTCGACGCCGATCTTCTTCAACAGCTCCGGAAAGCCGAACGAGGCCGACACCACGCCGATCGAGCCGACGATGGAGGACGGGTCGGCAAAGATCTCGTCGCCGGCGACCGCGATCATGTAGCCGCCCGATGCCGCCACGTCCTCGACGAAGACCAGGACCTTCTTGTTTTTCTCCGTTGCCAGGTCGCGGATGCGCCTGAAAATCAGCCGCGACTGCACCGGCGAGCCGCCTGGCGAATTGATCGAGATGGCGACCGCCGGCGCGTCGAAGGAAAACAGCTTTTCGAGAAGGCCGGCAGTCGACGCCAGCGACAGGCTCGGCCGGAACTGGCCGCCGCCGGGCATGATGGTGCCGTGCAGCCGGATGACCGGAATGGTGACGACGTTCGAGCGCCAGGATTTCGGCAGCAGGCGATTGAAAAGACGTTTCACGAGGGGGCTGTCTCCGGTCGATTTGCTTGAGGCATGTAGGAATTCGCCGGCCAACGGCAATGCCGTCACCCCGGCAATCAAAATGGATCAGTCTCCGAACAGCGACGCCAACCCGTTATTGATCAGCTCTGCCCGTTCCGAGGGGCCATTGCCTGAATAGGCATGCAGCATCAGCGGCGGCCGGATCGACAGCTTGCCGCGTGCGCCGAGTGCTGCCCGGACGACGATGCGGATCGCTGCCGCTTCGGGGCGAGGATGGACGGCCAGCATCTCGGCATCGCCGAAGCGGCCGGCAATGGCATCGAGGATGGCGCCGAGCTGTTCCGGCCGGGCAATGACGGCCAGCCCGCCGCCCGGCCTGACCACCGCCGCCGCGCTGCGGATCCAGCTGTCGAACAGCCCGTCCTCCGCGACATGCGCGGCCTTTCTCAGCGGATCGGGCGTCGCGCGATCCTCGGCGGCATTGAACGGCGGGTTCATGATGACGAAATCGAAGCTGTTATCCTCGAGGCCGGCGGCCATTCGCGCCCGGCCCGACAGCGCGACATCGGCGACGAGCACCGAGGCGCGGTCGCTGAGATGCGCGTTGCCGGGATGGGCAAGCGTGGTTGTGGCGAAGGCCGCCATTTCCGGAGAACGCTCGACGAGCACTGCCTCGGCACCGGGGCAGCGCGACAGTACCGCCAGGCCGGCGGCACCGGCACCCGCGCCAAAGTCTGCAAGCCGCCCGGCGAACGAGGACGGCACGGCAGCCGCCAGCATCATCGCATCCATGCCGGCGCGGTGGCCTGCCTTTCTCGGCTGCACCAGCCAGAAGCGACCGCGATGGAAGGCATCGACCGTATGAGCCGGCATGTCCGGGACAAGGGCAGCGGGCGACGCGGACATTATTTTTGGCGGATCTCGTTGGCGATGCCGGCATCCGTCAGGATGCGCCGCGCCGCATCGGCCTTGTCGGCGTCCACCATGACACGGCGGGGCAGAATGCCGATCGAGCCGTCGAGCACGCTCATGTTCTGGTCGGCGACGAAAAAGCCGATGCCGGCATCGCGCATCAGCGATTCGACAAAGGAAATGATGACGGCGTCGTTGGTGCGGATGAGCTCTATCATCGAATGAAACTCGCAGTTTGCGGCGTTGATGTAAACGTGGACGTGATTATGTACCAGAGCCGCCGCGCCAATTCGCCTCTTGCCGCACCGGTGGCTGCCGCCCTAGAGTCTGTCCAGGGACCATGTTGCCGTCGTGCATATCGAGGTTGGGAGTTTTGCCGTGGGTGTCGTTCTCAACATTGAAAACGGGAAGCGGGAAGCCGCCTCGATCAAGGACCTTATCGACCTGACCGCCGCCGACATGGGGCGCGTCAATGAACTGATCCTGTCGAAGGCCGGCTCCGACGTCGAGATGATCCCGGAGATTGCCAACCACTTGATCTCGTCCGGCGGCAAACGGCTGCGGCCGATGCTGACGCTCGCCGCCGCCCAGATGTTCGGCTATTCCGGTGACGGCCACGTCAAGCTCGCCACCTCGGTCGAATTCATGCACACCGCGACACTTCTCCACGACGACGTTGTCGACGAAAGCGGCATGCGGCGCGGCAAGAAGACGGCGCGCATGATCTGGGGTAACCAGGCCAGTGTTTTGGTCGGCGATTTCCTGCTCGGCCAGGCCTTTCGCATGATGGTCGATGTCGGCTCGCTGGAAGCGCTCGACATCCTGTCGAGTGCGGCTTCGGTCATCGCCGAAGGCGAGGTGATGCAGCTCGCCGCCGCCAAAAACCTCGAGACCACCGAGGATGAGCATTTCGCCGTGATCAAGGCCAAGACCGCGGCGCTGTTTTCGGCCGCCGCCGAGGTCGGCCCGGTCATCGCCCAGGCGACGCGCAATGATCGCGCAGCACTCCGCTCCTACGGCATGAATCTCGGCCTTGCCTTCCAACTGATCGATGATGCGCTGGATTACGGCGGCACCAGCAAGGACCTCGGCAAGAATGTCGGCGACGATTTCCGCGAGGGCAAGGTGACGCTGCCGGTGATCCTCGCCTATCGGCGCGGCACAAAGGCCGAGCGCAGCTTCTGGAAACGCGCCATCGAGGACAATGCCGCCGACGATGCCGGACTGGAGAAGGCCGTCGGCCTGATGCTCCGCCACGGCGCAATTGCCGACACCATCGGACGCGCCCGCCACTTCGGCGAGATCGCCCGCGACGCACTGGCGCCGCTCGAGGCGACGCCGCAGAAATCGGCGCTGATCGACGTCATCGATTTCTGCATCAGCCGGGTGAACTGAGAGGCGTCGGCGCCCGCGCCTGTTCTCATCGCGCCTTTGCCGGAAGAACCATTGCTGCGAGCAGGCTGACGACGATGCCCGCCGCCGCGAGCCAGAAGGCGACCTGGATGCCGTCGGCGACGGCAATTTTCAAGGCATTGCCGGACAATTCGCCGATTTGGCTGTTCGCAATCGCAATCAGCACGGCCATGCCGACGGCATTGCCGACATTGAGTGTCGTCGAAGCCATCCCCGAGGCGACGCCTTGCTGATCATGCGCAACGCCGGAAGCGGCGGCAATCCACATTGCTGTCCAGACGATGCCTTGTCCGACGCCGGAGACGATCAGGCCGGGTACGAGGGACAGATAGCTGCTCTCCGCGGTCGCGCCTGATACCATCAATGCTGTGCCTACCGCGCCGACGATCATGCCGCCGACCAGCGTGCTGCGCGTCGAAAAGCGCGTCGCCAGACGCTCGCCGGCTTGCGTGCCGGTGGCGATGGCGACCGACGGCACGAGAAAGGCGAGGCCCGTCTGCAAGGCGGTGAAGCCGTGCACGTTCTGCAACAGCACGGTGAGGAAGTAGGGCAGCGCTCCGAAAGTGGCCATGTAGAGGAAGGTGATCGTCATGCCGGCGACGAGGCTGCGGTTGTGGAACAGGCGCAGCGGCATCAGCGGATCGGCGCTCTTCGCCTCGATCATCGTGAAAGCGATCAGGAAGAATGCCGCCAGTGCTGCACTGACGATGATTGCGGTCGATCCCCAGCCATATTCGGGCCCCTGAACCAGTGTGAAGACAAGCAAGGTCGCGCCGGCGGTGACGGTCAGCGCGCCCGGCAGATCGAAGCTGCGGTGCTCGTGCGGCTTCGGATCGCGCGGAATGATGGCGAAAGCCGCGATGATGGCGATCCCGGCCAAAAGCACGTTGACGTAGAAGACCGACGGCCAGCCGAAGGCGCTGGTCAGAAACCCGCCGGCAAGCGAACCGAGCGTCAGGCCGCTGGCGCCTGCGCCACCCCAGACGGCGAGCGCCCGGTTGCGTTCCGGTCCTTCGGCGAACAGACGGTTGATCAGCGACAGCGTCGCCGGAAACAGGAAGGCGCCGCCGATGCCTTGCACGGCGCGGGCCGCAATGATGATTTGCGGCGACCATGCGAGGCCGCCGACCAGGGACGAGAGCGCGTAGAGCCAGAGCGCGAAGATGAAGACGCGGCGCTGGCCGATCAGGTCGGCGGCCCGGCCGCCGAACAGTAGGAAGCCGCCGGTGAACACGGTATAGGCGCTGACCACCCATTGCAGGGTCTGGCCTGAAAATCCGAGGCCGGCGCCGATCTCCGGCAACGCCACGAAGACGATGTTGAGGTCGAGCGCGATGATGAGCTGCGCGAAGGCGAGCAGCGCCAGCGTTGCGCCGCGCTTCGCGCTGGTTGTTCCTTGCGCTGCCATCGCCCCGAGCGGCGCGCCTTGATCGAGTGAACTCATGCCGGTCTCCTTGTCGACAATTATTTAATGATCGACAAAGAATTGAGATTTGCAATCCGAAGTCAAGCGGATTATTTGTTGATCGACAAAAATTGGAGACCGCCATGGCAGGCAGGCCAAGGGAATTCGACCGCGACCAGGCGCTTGAGAAAGCCCGCGACGCCTTTTGGAGACGCGGCTACGAGGGCACCTCGATGGCCGATCTCGTATCGGCGCTTGGCCTCGCATCGGCGCGCATCTATGCCGCCTTCGGCTCGAAGGAGGACCTGTTTCGCGAAGCGGTGGCGCTTTACGAAGCCAATGAGGGCGGCTTCGCCACGCGCGCGCTGCAGGAAGAACCAAACGTCCGGCGCGTCATCGAGCGCATGCTTCGCGACGCCGTCGAAATCTATACGCGGCCGGGGCGGCCGCAGGGCTGCATGGTGGTGACGGCCGCGACCAATTGCGCCGTCGAAAATGACGCCGTGCTGCAATGGCTGGCGGAGCACCGGCTGGCACGTACCGCATCGATCGTCGAGCGATTGAAAAAGGCCGTGCGCGATGGCGAATTGAAGCCGGCCACCGACGCCGCGGCGTTGGGCGATTATTATGCCACGCTGATGCACGGCCTTTCGGTGCAGGCACGCGACGGCATTCCGAAAAAACGGCTGCACGATCTTGTCACCGTCGCCATGCAGGCGCTCGACGCAAGGCTTTCGCAAACGTCCTGAGTTCCGGGCCGTGACGCCTCACTTACCGGCTTGTTCGGCGGCCCTTCTGGGATTGACCTCCGGCGTCGGCGGCGGCGAACGCTGCTTCGTAGATACGATCGAGATGGCGAAGGCTTCTTCGTCGCGCGGCACTTCCAGCATCGGCGCCCCCATGGCTGGCGAAGCAAGAATTGAAATCTCATCCTGCCACGCAAAGTTGCATGGCGGAAGCTTTCAACCGATGGCGCTTATGGATCGCTTACGGCATCGGGCAAATAGCGACGCGCAGGCAGCGCCAAAGCGGACGCCACGCGGTCAAGGGTCGCAGTTCAGGCCCTTTCGGCATGGTTTATTAATTGCTTGACCCGATTGTGAATTCGGGCCGGGTTGAAGCACGACCCCAAAAAGGCCATGCTTTACCTGTAAAGATCGAGTCTACGGCGATCCCGCTGACGCGGAGATGGCGTTTGGCTGAAAGGGATATGATGCGGCAAGGATATGCGCGCTGGCTGACGGGGCTGGCAATCGCGACGGGCATGGCGATCTCGGCTCTGCCGGTCCATGCCAAACAGACCGCAGAGCCGGTCAGGATCACATCCTTCTCGGGGGCCTATCTCGCCGCCCGGATTGCCGAAGGCGACAACGACCTCGACAGCGCCGTCTCCTACTACAAGCAGGCGCTTGCCTTCGATCCGAACGATACGGGACTGCAGCAGAGCCTGATGCTGTCGCTGATCGCACAGGGGCGCTTCGATGAGTCCCTGGTCTACGCCGACAAGCTCAAGGCGGTTCCCGATGTCGAGCGCTTCTCGCGCCTGGCGCTGGCCATCGATTCCTTCCACAAGAAGGATTTCTCCAAGGCCGAATACTGGCTCAAGCTGTCGCTCGAATCCGATCTCGACCGGCTGATTTCCGGCGTCATGACCGGCTGGGCCAAGCAGGGTGCGGGTGACGCCGGCGAGGCCATGGCTTCCATCGACAAGCTGCAGGGCCCCGACTGGTTCGGCCTGTTCAAGTCCTTCCACCGTGCCTTGATTGCCGACGCCTCCGGCCTGCCCGACAGGGCGGATGCGCTCTACACCGCCACCCTGCAGGACACGGCCGCCGGCGGTGCCGCCCCCGAAACATGGATGCGCAACGCGCAGGCCTACGCCTCTTTCCTCGCCCGTAAGGGCGACAAGGCCAAGGCGCTGTCGGTGCTCGACCAGGCCGAGACATTTGCGCCCGGCAAGGTCGAGATTGCAGCCCTTCGCGACAAGATCAACAAGGGCGAAAGGATCCAACCCTTCGCTGCCGGCCCGTCGGACGGCGCCTCGGAAATCCTGCTCGATCTCGCCACCGCGCTCAACCGCGGCGGCGGCGAGCCGTTCGTGCGGCTTTATCTGCAATATGCGCTGGCGCTGCGGCCCGACAATGACGCGGCGCTCGTTCAGCTTGCCGCCGTTGCCGAGCAGTTGAAGGACGGCGAGGGCGCCATCGCGCTCTATCGCCGCATTCCCGCCGGTTCGCCGCTGAAGGAGCTTTCGGACCTGCAGCTCGGCCTCAACCTTGCCGATCTCGACCGCAACGACGAGGCGATCACCCACCTCAAGGCCATCGTCGATGCGCATCCCGACGACATGCGCGCCTATCTGGCGCTCGGCGGGGTCTATTCCTCGAAGGAGGATTTCCGCTCCGCCGCCAATCTTTATGACAAGGCGGTCGAGGTGCTGAAGACGCCGACCGCCGTCAACTGGAACATCTTCTACCAGCGCGGCATCGCCTATGAGCGGCTGAAGGAATGGCCGAAGGCCGAGCCGAATTTCCGCAAGGCGCTGGAGCTCTACCCCGACCAGCCGCAGGTTTTGAACTATCTCGGCTATTCCTGGGTCGACAAGGACATGAACCTCAAGGAAGGCCTCGCGATGATCCAGAAGGCCGTCGACCTGAGGCCGAGCGACGGCTACATCGTCGATTCGCTGGGCTGGGCCTATTATCGCCTTGGCCAGTTCGACGACGCTGTGCGCGAAATGGAACGCGCCGTTTCGTTGAAGCCGGAGGATCCGGTGCTCAACGATCACCTCGGCGACGCCTACTGGCGCGTTGGCCGCAAGCTGGAAGCCACCTTCCAGTGGAACCAGGCCCGCGACCTGAAGCCGGACCCGGACGTGCTTGCCGCCTTGCAGCAAAAGCTGATGAAGGGCCTGCCGCCGATCGAATCCAACACGGCGCAGGAAACCCCGAACGTAAAGCCCGAGCCGGCGCCCGCCCCGAAGGGGTGACCCCATCGCCTTGACGGTCGCGGAGCGGCACTCTACGAGGTGCCGCATCCCGCCGGAGGCCGCCGTGACCGTTGACATCCCTGCCCACACGCATCCCAGCCGCTCGTTCCAGGGGCTGATCCTGACCTTGCATAATTATTGGGCGGACTATGGCTGCGTCGTCCTCCAGCCTTACGACATGGAAGTCGGCGCCGGTACCTTTCATCCGGCAACGACATTGCGCGCGCTCGGCCCAAAACGCTGGAACGCGGCCTATGTCCAGCCCTCGCGCCGCCCCAAGGACGGCCGCTATGGCGAAAATCCGAACCGGCTGCAGCATTATTACCAATACCAGGTGATCCTGAAGCCCAATCCGCCCAATTTGCAGGAGCTTTACCTCGGCTCGCTGGCCGCGATCGGCATCGATCCGCTGCTGCACGACATCCGCTTCGTCGAGGACGACTGGGAAAGCCCGACACTGGGCGCCTGGGGACTGGGCTGGGAGTGCTGGTGCGACGGCATGGAGGTGTCGCAGTTCACCTATTTCCAGCAGGTCTGCGGCATCGAATGCGCGCCGGTGGCGGGTGAGCTCACTTACGGGCTGGAACGGCTGGCCATGTATGTGCAGGGCGTCGACAATGTCTACGACCTCAACTTCAACGGCCGCGAAGGCGCCGACAAGGTGACCTATGGCGACGTCTTCCTGCAGGCCGAGCAGGAATATTCGCGCCACAATTTCGAATTCGCCAACACGGTGATGCTGCTCAGGCATTTCGAAGACGCCGAGGCCGAGTGCAAGGCGCTGCTACAAGCCGGCGCGCCGGCGTCGAACGACAATCTGGCGATGCACAGGATGGTATTCCCCGCCTACGACCAGTGCATCAAGGCCAGCCATGTCTTCAACCTGCTCGACGCACGCGGCGTCATTTCCGTCACCGAGCGCCAGAGCTACATCTTGCGGGTGCGCAATCTGGCCAAAGCCTGCGGCGAGGCGTTTCTGCTGACGCAGGCGGGTGGAATGGCGGCTTAGCTCCAGGCGATTTCGACAGGGGCGCTGATTGGCAACGTGCCTTGGCCGCTTGCACCGGCTATTGTCCGCAGCGCCTGCCGGACGCCGGGCATCGAGAAGGCACCGTGCACCTGCGCTGTAAAACAGGCGCTGAGCGCGAGGATCTGCAGGAATGTCGATGCCGTTTTCATGGTCGTTCAGCCAATAGCTCTCTGCCTGAGCGTTGGTCGCTTCAGCGCTGCGTTCGGTTCATGGAAATCTTTGATCCAAGGACGGGCGGACCGGCGCGTGTCCGACAGGAGGCTGAATTTTTTCGGAAATCGCCGCTGGACGCCTTGATCGTGCTGGCCCGATCTTGCTGGGAAGGGTGACAGCAGCCGACCGAGTTGCTATGCCCCGCTTACCTCCGCCTCGATGGGGGAGGACGCCGCGAAGCGGCGGCTGTTTTTTGTCGCGTGAGCTCTTTCAATGCCTGACCTGCTTCTAGAACTTCGTTCCGAAGAAATCCCCGCTCGCATGCAGCGCAAGGCGGCCGGCGATCTCAGGAAGCTTTTGACCGACGGTCTGGTTGAAGCCGGGCTGACCTATGAGGCGGCGCGCGAATATTGGACGCCGCGTCGGTTGGCGCTCGACATCCGCGGCCTGACCGCCCGCTCGAAGGACATCAGCGAGGAGATCAAGGGCCCCTCGACCAAGGCGCCCGAGCAGGCGGTGCAAGGTTTTCTGCGCAAGGCCGGCCTTGCCTCGATTGCCGAGGCGCATGTCCATTCCGATCCGAAGAAGGGCGACTTCTATGTCGCCCATATTTCCAGGCCGGGCAGGTCGGCGGAGCAGATCATCGCCGAGCTGGTGCCGGGCATCATCCGCAACTTCCCCTGGCCGAAATCGATGCGCTGGGGGCCGGCGTCGGCCAAGCCCGGGTCGCTGCGCTGGGTGCGGCCGCTGCAATCGATCCTGTGCACCTTCGGCCCGGAAACCGAGGAGCCGGTGGTGGTCGATTTCGAGATCGACGGTATCCGCTCAGGCAACGTCACCTACGGCCACCGTTTTCATGCGCCGGGCGCCATCACGGTGCGCCGCTTTGACGATTACGTCGCCAAGCTTGAAGCGGCCAAGGTCGTGCTCGATGCCGACCGACGCAAGGAGATCATTCTTGCCGATGCCAGGAACCTCGCCTTCGCCAGCGGGCTCGACCTCGTCGAGGACGAGGGGCTGCTGGAGGAAGTGTCGGGCCTGGTCGAATGGCCCGTCGTGCTGATGGGCGAATTCGAGCAGGATTTTCTGGCCATTCCGGCCGAGGTGATCCGGCTCACCATCCGCGCCAACCAGAAGTGTTTTGTGACGCGGCCGCATGGCGCGGGCGAAGAGCTCTCCAACCGCTTCATCCTGACCGCCAATGTCGAGGCCAAGGATGGCGGCAAGGAGATCGCCCATGGCAACGGCAAGGTGGTGCGCGCCCGCCTGTCCGACGCGCTCTATTTCTGGAAGACCGACCAGGGCGACCTGCCGGATCTCGACCAGTTGCAGGCATCGGCGGAAAAGTTCGGGCTTGACCTCAACAAGCCGCTCGACCAGCGCATGGCCCGCCTCGACCATCTCAATGTGACGTTTCATGCCAAGCTCGGCACGCAGGGCGAGCGGGTGGAGCGGATTGCGCGCTTGGCCGAAGAACTGGCACCAATCGTGGTGCGCGCAATCTCCCCCCTTGAGGGGGAGATGGCCGGCAGGCCAGAGGGGGTCGCTTCGCGTGAAGCGCCGGCATCCTCGGTCCACAAGAGAGAGTCGCGTCAGGACGCACCGATCCCCTCTGTCGCCTTCGGCGACATCTCCCCCTCAAGGGGGGAGATTACCGCGCTGGCGCGTCGCGCTGCCGTCCTCGCCAAGGCCGATCTCACCACCGAGGTGGTTGGCGAATTCCCGGAACTGCAGGGCGCCATGGGTCGCAAATACGCCCTGCTGCAACGCGAGCATCCGTCGGTCGCCGCTGCGATCGAGGAGCACTACAAGCCGCAGGGGCCGTCAGATCGCGTGCCGACTGATCCGGTATCGATCGCCGTGGCGCTCGCCGACAAGCTCGATACGCTGGTCGGGTTCTGGGCGATCGACGAAAAACCGACCGGATCGAAGGACCCCTATGCGCTGCGGAGAGCGGCGCTGGGGGTAACGAGGATACTGATTGAGAACGGGATTAGGTTGTCCCTGAAATCTGTGGCCAATATCGCGTCCGAAGATATTGCAGGTCACATACGCGATCCCAAACTCGACCGACAGTTCGAAATTGCTGCGGAGCTAGAGCAGCAACTCGGAGGAGATTCGCTTACCGATCTCGTCATCGAACGCGATTCCGCAATCTCAAACAACACCTTTGAGCGTTCCGGAGAAAGGCAGCAGCAAGAGATCAACAATCTCCTCTCCTTCTTCCACGATCGCCTCAAAGTCTATCTCCGCGATCAGGGTGCGCGGCACGACCTGATCGACGCGGTGCTGGCGAGTGGCGCTGCCCCCTCATCCGGCCCTTCGGGCCACCTTCTCCCCGCTGGGGAGAAGAGGCTGGCACCGGCGTTGGCGACCTCTTCTCCCCTCGGGGAGAAGGTGGCCGCGAAGCGGCCGGATGAGGGGGCTTCGCAAAACGACGACCTTCTGCAAATCGTCCGCCGGGTCGAAGCCCTTGGCTCGTTCCTCGACACCGAGGACGGCAAGAACCTGCTTGCCGGCACCAAGCGCGCGGCCAACATCGTGGCTGCCGAAGAGAAGAAGGCGACAGCGATCGCAAGCAGCGTTGAGCCGGCTCTGTTCCGGGAGGGCGCCGAAAAAACCCTGTTCGCGGCGGTGAATCAGGCCGAGAGGCAAGCCGGCGAAGGAATTCAAAACGAAGACTTTTCCGCCGCCATGCTGGCGCTTAGCGTGTTGCGCGAGCCGGTTGATTCATTCTTTGAGAAAGTCCTGGTAAACGACGAGGACCAGGCGGTGCGCGCCAATCGCCTGGCATTGCTCGCCCGCATCCGCGCGGCGACCGACCGGGTCGCGGATTTCTCCAAGATAGCCGGCTGACGTCTGGGAAAAAATCATCGCTTGTGGCGCTATTTGGGCTGGTCGGGAGCTGCTAGCGGCGCAGGCTGCGGCGCTGCCGGCTCAGGGGTTTTGCTGGCGACCTTTGGATCGGCCTTGCTGTTCGCGGCGGGCGCGGCGGCGGTGGCCGGCGCGGCTCTGGGCGCGGGCGTTGCAAAGGCATCGCCGACGATACCGCCGCGAATGATCATCGGGCTTCCGGTGAAGCCATGGCTCGGCTGGCTCGGGATTGCCGCGACCTTTTCATCGGTGACGTTTCCATTGACGTTGGCCAGCTTCTCGCCAAGCGCGACGATCGACGGTGTTTTCGTCCGCTCGACCGAGCCGGGACTGGCCACCGTACCGACCACCGAAGGCGTCGCCGTCGTCTGCCCGAGAAAAACCAGCGACGAGGCCTGTGCCGTGCCGGCCATAACCGCCAGACCAAGCGCACCAAGGATACGCATCGAAAGCATGATAGTTCCCCTTGCCCAAGAAGACGGCACCCTAGCCGAGGGCAGTTGATGCCGGCTTGCGGGGAAACATAGCATTTTAGCGATTTGCGATTCGCCAACGCCTGGGCTTGCTCGCCCGGCGTCGCCGTATTAGGCACCCGCATCCGTGAGGTGACGACAGTGGCTGAAATTCGTACCGTCGGCGAGGCGATGGAAAGGGCGTTGGCGCTGCTCGAAAGCGGCGACGTCGTCGCCATACCGACCGAGACCGTCTATGGGCTGGCCGGCGACGCGACCAATGGCGTTGCCGTGGCTCGTATCTTCGAAGCCAAGGGTCGCCCGCGCTTCAACCCGCTGATCGCCCATATAGCCGATCCGACGATGGCCGAGCGCATCGCGCTGTTCGATCCGCTGTCGGAAAGATTGGCGCAGGCATTCTGGCCGGGACCGCTGACGCTGGTTCTCCCGCAGCGGCCCGGCAACGGCATTCATCCGCTGGTCACCGCCGGTCTGGACACCATCGCGCTGCGCATGCCGAAAGGCTTTGGCGGCGAGCTGATCGCCAGGTTCGGCCGCGCGCTTGCGGCGCCCAGCGCCAATTCCTCGGGCAGGATCAGCGCCACCACGGCCGAGGCCGTGGCCGCCGACCTCGGTCCCCGGATCAAGCTCATCGTCGATGGCGGCGCGACGCGGGTCGGGCTGGAATCGACGATCCTCAAGGTCGAAGCCGGAAAGCTGCGGCTGCTGCGACCGGGCGGCATTGCCGCCGAAGAGATCGAAGCAGTGGCCGGGACAAAGTTGCTGCGCGGCGCTTCGGGCATCGAGGCGCCCGGCATGCTCGCCTCGCATTACGCTCCGGGTGCGGCGGTGCGGCTCAATGCCGGCAAGGTCGCCACAGGCGAAGCCTTGCTGGCCTTCGGCCGCCGCCGTGCCGAGGGCTGGCGCGATGCAGCCGCACTGCGCAATTTGTCGGAGACCGGCGACCTGCGCGAGGCAGCAAGCAATCTCTTCGCTCATCTGCAGGATCTCGATGGCAGCGGCGCCAAAACCATCGCCGTCGAGCCGATCCCGTTCGAAGGGCTGGGCGAGGCGATCAACGACAGGCTTTCGCGCGCCGCCGCCCCGCGTGACAAGATCGCCCCTCGTGACAAGATGGATTGAGCACCATAGTTTCCACCCATGAACGACATTTCCCCCGACCTCGATCCTGCCGTCATCGCGCGCTTTGTGACAATCGTCGGCGACAAATATGCGCTGCGCGACCAGCAGGACATCACGCCTTACCTCGCCGAGCGGCGCGGACTTTGGCACGGCAGGACGGCGCTGGTGCTGAGGCCGGGGACCGTCGAGGAGGTCAGCCGCATCATGCGGCTGGCGAGCGAAACGGGCACGCCGATTGTACCGCAAAGCGGCAACACCGGGCTGGTCGGCGCCCAGGTGCCGGACGCGTCCGGCCGCGAGATCGTGCTGTCGCTGTCGCGGCTAAACCGCATCCGTGAGATCGATACCCTGTCCAACACGGTGACGGTCGAAACCGGCGTCATCCTGCAGACGCTGCAGGAAGCGGCCGATGCCGCCGACCGGCTGTTTCCGCTGTCGCTTGCCGCGCAAGGCTCCTGCCAGATCGGCGGCAATCTCTCTTCCAACGCCGGTGGCACCGGCGTGCTTGCCTACGGCAATGCGCGCGAACTCTGCCTCGGCGTCGAAGTGGTGCTGCCGACCGGCGAAGTGTTCGACGATCTGCGCAAGCTGAAGAAGGACAATACCGGTTATGATCTGAAGGACCTGTTCGTCGGCGCCGAGGGTACGCTCGGCATCATCACCGCCGCCGTGCTCAAGCTTTTCCCCAAGCCCAAGGGGCGCGAGGTGGCGTTTGCCGGCCTGTCATCGCCGGAGGCGGCACTGTCGCTGTTCAGCCTCGCGATGGACCGTGCAGGGGCAGCGCTCACCGCCTTCGAGCTGATCGGCCAGAGGCCTTACGACTTCACGCTTGCCCACGCACAAGGCGTAGTGCGGCCGCTGGCCGGCGATTGGCCGTGGTATGTGCTGATGCAGATCTCGTCGGGCCGCTCGGCCGAGGATGCACGGGCGCTGATCGAAGAGGTGCTGGAGGCAGGCCTCGAGCAAGGGATCGTCGGCGATGCGGTGATCGCGTCAAGCATCGCCCAGGGCGATGCGTTCTGGAATTTCCGCGAAGTGCTGCCCGAGGCGCAGAGACCCGAAGGTGCCTCGATCAAGCACGACATCTCGGTACCGGTGGCGTCGATCCCGCCCTTCATCGAAAAGGCCGCCGGCGCCGTGCAATCGGTCAGTCCCGGCGCACGCGTCGTCTGCTTCGGCCACATGGGCGACGGCAATCTGCACTACAACATTTCCCGGCCGGTCGACGGTGACGACGAGGCGTTTCTCGGCCTTTACCACGTCATGAACAAGGCCGTGCACGACGTCGTGCGCTCGTTTCATGGCTCGATCTCGGCCGAGCACGGCATCGGCCAGTTGAAGCGGGACGAATTGATCGCGACGGCGCCGCCGATCGCGATCGAGCTGATGCGCAGGGTGAAGGCCGCTTTCGATCCCGCCGGCATCATGAATCCCGGTAAGGTTATCTGATCCTTTCGCCGGCCCGCGCCGGTTCGTATTCCGATAACCATCCGCCTCGGATCAGCAAAATTTAACCGACTTTCTTAAGCGCGAGGATAAGAAGCTCGCGCTAATGTTTCTCCACAACGAGGCTGGGAAAACCGGCCCGGAGATCCGGAAACACCGGCTCTCAGGAGAAACAGGAAAGGCACGATATGAACACTGGACTGAAGCCAGTCTGGGCCGGGCGCAATATGCGCCTCGACCCATTCCGCCTGCCGCAGGTGGTGAGCTACGCCACGCGCGACGACTATGGCGACGTTACCTTCACCATCGATCAGCGCGGCGCGGTTATCCGCCGCACGCTGGAGATGAGTGGCGTGCCGGCGATCATCGCTCTGCCCGCCAACGCGTTTCGCGGCGTCGCCGCCCGCGCCATGGAGGATCCGGATGGCAATGTCACAGTGACGCTTGAGCTTCTGCACAACGACCCGATGCTGTCGGTGCCGCTGCTGGTCGCCGACGATCTCGACGACGTCGCCGCCGACTGGCGCGCCTGGGCCGACGCCTACCGCCTGCCGATGCTTCTGATCGAGGCCGACGGCATTGCTCGCACGCTGGAAGAATCACTCGGCGCCGCCATCAAGGCGCTCCCGGCGCAGGACCGTCGCAAAGGTCGCGTCTCGACCATGCGCCGCCCGCGCTTCCTCGCCCGCCGCCGCGCCGGCGACCTCGGCCTCAGGCTGGTCATCGGCGGCGAGGAGCTTATTTCGCGGGAATAGGCCTGAGCGCCTCTTCCTTCTCCCCCTGTGGGAGAAGGTGGCCGAGCGGAGCTCGGTCGGATGAGGGGTGTTCCAGGGACCGCCAACGCCTCATTTCTTCCAACATCCCTCAACCGTCTTGGCGCTACGCGCCAATCCACCTTCTCCCACAGGGGGAGAAGGGAAAAGGCTCCTAAACCAGCGGCTTCAGCGCCACCCAAACCGCGCCGCCGATCAGGCCGAGGAAGATCAGCCAGCCGACCTGGTTGTTCGATCTGAACAGCCTCAGGCACTGGTCCGGATCGTCGATGTCGAGCACGCCGATCTGCCGCGCCAGATGGGCGCCGGCGGCAATCAGCCCGGCGAGCGCCGGCACCGGTGCCTGCGCCGAGGCGAAAGCAATGGCGAAGCAGACCAGCGCTCCGCCATAAAGTCCGGCAAGCCAGGCCTTGGTGTTGTCGCCGAACAGGCGCGCCGTCGAGCGCACGCCGACGATGGCGTCGTCCTCCTTGTCCTGATGCGCATAGATCGTGTCATAGCCGATCACCCACAGGATCGAGCCGATATAGAGCATGATTGCCGGCCCATCGAGATCGCCGAACTCGACCGCCCATCCCATCAGCGCCCCCCAGGAAAAGGCAAGACCGAGAACCAGTTGCGGCCAATTGGTGTACCGCTTCATGAACGGGTAGATGGCGACGATGACCAGCGAGCCGATGCCGAGCAAGATGGCCAAGCTGTTGAACTGCAAAAGCACGGCGAGGCCGACCAGTGCCTGCAAGACAACAAACATCCAGGCCTGCCGGCGCGTAACCTTGCCGGCCGGCAGCGGCCGCGAGCGTGTGCGTTCCACCTGGTTGTCGATGTCCTCGTCGACCAGGTCGTTGTAGGTGCAGCCGGCGCCACGCATGGCGAACGCGCCAAGAAAAAACAGCAGCAGATACCACGGCGACGGCAGCAGCGAGAGCAGCGGGTCCGTCGGACGCGGATAGGCGCTCGCGGCAAGTGCAGCCGACCACCAGCATGGCCACAGCAGCAATTGCCAGCCGATCGGCCGGTCCCATCGGGCAAGCTGCGCATAGGGCCACAACCCCCGCGGCAGCGCGCGATAGACCCAGTGGCCGCTCGGCGCATCGGCGACGCGGCCCTGGGCCGCTTTCGACTGGACGGTTTCCATTTTGCTGGAGTGGCAGCAGAGGCGAATGCCGTCAAGCGTCAAGCAGGCCGGATCCGCTCGCGGCGCGGAATCGCCGCCGCGGACAGCCAAATGTCTTGACCCGCCGCCCGGGGCGCAATAGCGCAGTCCTGATCGGAACGGGCAAGGAATCCAGGCATGCGTGTTTTGCTGATCGGCTCCGGCGGACGAGAACATGCGTTGGCCTGGAAGATGGCGGCGTCGCCGCTGCTGACCAAACTCTACGCGGCGCCCGGCAATCCGGGCATCGGCGGCGAAGCCGAGTTGGTGAGGCTCGATGTTTCGGATCATGCAGCGGTGGTCCGGTTTTGCCGCGAGAAAGAAATAGACCTCGTCGTGGTCGGCCCGGAAGGGCCGCTGGTCGCCGGCATTGCCGACGACCTTCGCGCCGAGGGCATCCGCGTCTTCGGCCCGTCAAAGGCAGCGGCACGGCTGGAAGGCTCGAAGGGGTTCACCAAGGACCTCTGCGCCAAATACGGCATCCCGACCGCCGCCTATGGCCGCTTCGGCGATCTGGCTTCGGCCAAGGCCTATGTCGAGAGAATGGGTGCGCCGATCGTCATCAAGGCCGACGGCCTCGCTGCCGGCAAGGGCGTCACCGTCGCCATGACGCTTGACGAGGCGCTGGCCGCGCTCGACGCCTGTTTCGACGGCTCCTTCGGCCAGGCCGGCGCCGAAGTGGTGGTCGAGGAGTTTCTCAGCGGCGAAGAGGCAAGCTTCTTCTGCCTTTGCGACGGCATCACCGCGCTGCCCTTCGGCACCGCGCAGGATCATAAGCGCCTCAGTGACGGCGACACCGGCCCCAACACCGGCGGCATGGGCGCCTATTCGCCGGCGCCGGTGATGACGCCGGAGATGATCGACCGCACCATGCGCGAGATCGTCGAGCCGACCATGCGCGGCATGGCTGAAACAGGCGCGCCGTTTTCCGGCGTGCTGTTCGCCGGGCTGATGATATCAGACAGCGGGCCGAAGCTGATCGAATACAACACCCGTTTCGGCGACCCGGAATGCCAGGTGCTGATGATGCGGCTGAAGGACGATCTCCTGGTCCTACTCAACGCCGCCGCCGACGGCCAGCTGGCGCACACCTCGGTGCGCTGGCGCGACGAGGCGGCGCTCACCGTGGTGATGGCAGCCAGGGGTTATCCCGGCACGCCGGAAAAGGGCTCGGTCATTCGCGGCGTCGAGGCAGCGGCAGGCGACGGCGTCGAGATTTTTCACGCCGGCACCGCCATCAACGGCGGCGCACTCGTCGCCAATGGCGGTCGCGTGCTCAACGTCACGGCGACCGGCCGCACCGTCGGCGAGGCGCAGAAGAAGGCTTACGCCGCGCTCGACCGGATCGACTGGCCGCAAGGCTTTTGCCGCCGCGACATTGGCTGGCTGGCGGTGGCGCGCGAGCAGGCGAACTGACGCTTCAGGCGGCCCTCAGCCTCAGCGCAGGCCGCGGCCGAATACGGTCGAGACGCTGCTGACCGCATCGGCGGTGGGGGCAATTCCAGACACCGATGCCAGGCGCTCTTCGTTTCGCGTCCAGGCAACATATTCGGCAATCCCGCGCGGAAGGCTCGGCGCCGCCTTCGCCGCAGGCATTTGAAAGCCGCTGCTGAACCTGGCCAAGCGCGTCCTGAATACCGCGACCAGTTGCTCGAGGCTCGCGGGTGCTGCCACTGTGGCATAGGTCATGGCAGTGCCGGCGAGCCCCGCCTCGCGTGAGAGCGGCACCGGTATCGAGGCGAGATAATCCGGCTGCACGTCGATCAGGCCGCCGAACGGCCACTGTGCGCGCAATTCCGTCGCGTTCATCGGCGCGACGCTGACATCGATATCGTTGGGCGTGCCCGCAACCCTGTAGGGACAGCGGAACCGGCCGCAATTTGCTCGCGCCGAAAACTGCCAGAGCGCATAGCCCTGCCAGTTGCCCATCGGAAAATGCACATCGATGTCTGGCTTATAACGCGCGTACCACAGCGGCAACCGGGACAGGAGCGGGTATTTATACTTATTGTCGGCGATATGCCTGGCGGTCGTGCCGTTGGTGTAGAGCACCGGAAAGCGGCCAACCCGACGATGCACATGGCGCACGAATTCCTCGGCATCCTCGAGCGACATCCATTGGGTGGGATCATCGTCCTCGATGTCGAGGGCAAGCAGGTCATCCGGCCCGGGTTTCACGAAATTGATGAAATTATTGGCCTGTCCCACGGGGTTGCCAGGGCGGGCGAGATGATAGGCACCCCATTTCAGGCCCAGCGCCTTGGCCACCACCTTGCGCGTCTGGAACAGTTCCTGTGCCATCGCATGGCGCTTCCAAAGCGTCTTGCACAGACGCATCTCGGTCTCGTCGCCGAAACAGAAATAGGGTGGCGGCATTCCGTCGGATGCCTTGTTGATGAAGCCGACAAGACGCTTGTCGGCAGCTAGCCGGGTCCAGTCAATGGAATTGTATTCGTAGGCGTCGACGACCAGCGCCCGGTCCGCATCCTTCCACGGTTCGGAGAAATCCGAGGCCCTTGCCGGCGTCAGCGCCAGGGTTATCGCGGCCGCGACAAGGAGAAGCGCTGAGCGGACAAGGGGGTGCGCCGGCGTTTTCAAACAGCAGGTCCTTGCTGGCCAAAGCCAGATCCTGAACCGCCATGGTTAAGGAAATGCTTTCGATCGCGGCCCGCGGATGCCACGGCTCGGACAGCTTCTCCGTCGATGGTCTTGATGGTTGTCACTGGCGAGAGGGGATATGAAACGGATTGAGCGCCGGCACTTGCGACAGCGTTCCCTCGGCCTCGCGTTTGCGATGAGGGGTCAGCGAGCATGGTGGTGAGCACAATGTGCCGCGATCCGACCAATAGGCTGCGCCGTTCTCGACCTTACCTTCATGATAGCAAAAACCGGCCGCCCGCCAAAGCAGGCGCATTCGATGCAGCGATGGGCGTCAAGTCTGCGAGCACGAGGCAATCCTATTTCGGTATTCTGCTCTATCTTGGCGAATTTAGCCTGCGTCGTGGCAATTGCAAAATCCACGTGACAAAGTTTGACGTTTACGTAAAAAGAAGATGGACAGGGAACTCCGAAAGCAGATGATTTTGCGCCGGCACGGGTCTTAACTTGGCCTGCCGGACTGAGGAGAGCCAGGCTGAGGAGAAGCGAGCGCCATGTATCGGGCACCGGTCGAGGAAATCGCCTTCACCCTGAAGCATGTCGCCGGCTTGAAGGCGGCGCTCGATGCCGGCACCTTTGGCGAACTCGGCGAAGACCTCGTCGACGCCATTCTGGCCGAGGCCGGCCGTTTCGCCAGTGAGGAGGTGGCGCCGCTCTATGAGATCGGCGACCGGCAAGGCGCGGTGCTCAACGGCGCTGCCGTCACCACGCCAACCGGCTGGAAGGAACTTTATCGCCGCTGGATAGATGGCGGCTGGAACGCGCTGTCCGCGCCGGAAGCGTATGGCGGCCAGGCGCTGCCGGCCATGCTCGGCGCCGCCGCGCTCGAAATGTGGAACTCCGCCTCAATGGCGTTCGGCATCGCTCCGACGCTGACCATGGGTGCGGTCGAAGCACTCGACAAGCACGGCTCGCAAGCGCTCAAGGCCAAATATCTGGAAAAGCTGGTCTCTGGCGAATGGATGGGCACTATGAACCTGACCGAGCCGCAGGCCGGCTCGGACCTGAATGCCTTGCGAACCCGTGCCGAGCCGGCCGGCGACGGCACCTACCGCATCTTCGGGCAAAAGATCTTCATTACCTATGGCGAGCACGATTTCACCGACAACATCATCCATCTGGTGCTGGCGCGGCTGCCGGACGCGCCGGCCGGCACGCGTGGCCTTTCGCTGTTCCTGGTGCCGAAATTCCTGGTTGGCGACGATGGCGCGCTGGGCGGGCGCAATGACGTCTTCTGCTCCGCGCTGGAGCACAAATTGGGCATCCACGCTTCGCCGACCTGCACCATGATCTATGGCGATGGCTTCGAAGGCAGCACGCCCGGCGCGATTGGCTGGCTGGTCGGCGAGGAGAACAAAGGCCTCGCCTGCATGTTCACCATGATGAACAATGCGCGTCTTGCCGTCGGCATCCAGGGCGTCGCGGTCGCCGAGGCGGCGACGCAGAAGGCGCTGGCCTACGCCAATGATCGCCGGCAAGGCAAGGCGGCAAGCTATCGCGGTGCCGGCATGGCGCCGATCGTGCATCACCCCGACATCCAGCGCAGTCTTCTGACTATGAAGGCGCTGACCCAGATTGCCCGCGCCATCTGCTATTCCTGCGCCCACGCCATCGATCTCGCGTCCGCGAGCGAGGATGCAAAGCACTGGCAGGAACGCGCCAATCTTTTGACGCCGCTGGCTAAGGCGTTTTCCACCGATGTCGGCGTCGAGGTCGCCTCGCTTGGGCTTCAGGTGCATGGCGGCATGGGGTTCATCGAGGAGACGGGGGCTGCAGCGCTTTATCGCGACGCACGCATTGCGCCCATTTACGAAGGCACCAATGGCATCCAGGCAATCGATCTGGTGACGCGCAAACTGCCGCTCGGCGGCGGCCAGCATGTGCATGGCTACATCGCCGAGCTCAAGGCCGTCGCCGATGCGGTGCGAGCGTCGAACCTTGAAGGCTTCGGCCGCACCGCCGATCGGCTCGACCAGGCGCTCGACGACCTCTCCCAGGCAACCCGTTTCCTGCAAGACTTGCAGGCCGAAGGCCGTTCGGACGAGGCGCTGGCCGGCGCCACACCTTATCTCAGGCTGATCTCGCTTGCCGCTGGCAGCGCCTATCTGGCGCGCGGTGCGCTTGCCGACCAAAACCGCATCGCGCTTTGCCGGTTCTTCGCCGAGAACCTGCTGGGCGAGGTGGGCGCGCTGAAGGAGCGCGTCATCGGCGGCGCCGACAGCCTTGGCGTTGCCGGCAAAGCGCTGATTTCAGCCTGACGTTCGCAACGCCCGAAATTCACAAAGGACCAATCCGTGACAGACCACATCCTCGTCGAACGCCAGGGTGCCATCCAGATCATCCGCATGAACCGTCCGGACAAGAAGAACGCCCTGACCCGCGCCATGTACGCGACGATGTCGGCGGCTCTTGCCGGCGGCGACGCCGATCCGGCGATCCGCGTCCATGTCTTTCTCGGCGCGCCCGGCGCCTTCTCGTCCGGCAACGACCTTGCCGATTTCATGGTCGTCGCCTCGGGCGGCGAAAGCGGTACCGAAGTCTGGGATTTCCTGATGGCGCTGGCCAAAGCGGAGAAGCCCATGGTTTCCGGCGTCGACGGGATTGCGGTCGGCATCGGCACCACGCTCAACCTGCATTGCGACCTGACGTTCGCCACGCCGCGCACAATATTCCGGACGCCCTTCGTCGATCTCGGCCTTGTGCCGGAGGCCGGTTCGAGCCTGCTGGCACCGCAGATCCTCGGCCGGCAGGGCGCTTTCGCGCTGCTTGGCCTTGGCGAGGGCTTTTCGGCCGAGCGGGCGAAGGCCGCCGGGCTGATCTACGAGGTGGTCGAGGAAGACGCACTCGAAGCATCGGTATTGGCGGCGGCGGGCCAGATCGCGGCCAAGCCGCCGCAAGCGCTGAGGATCGCGCGAGACCTGATGCGCGGCTCGCGCGAAGACCTTGTCGAGCGCATCGGCCAGGAAAGCCAGCATTTCCGCGAGCGGCTCAAATCCGATGAAGCCCGCGCCGCCTTGACCGCCTTCTTGACCAGGAAAAAGGCCTAGACCTTCTGGCCTTGTCTCGCATCGTGGACCCGCCGGCAGCAATCGGCGGGTTTTCTCGCCATGCTCTCTTTGTCACATCGCCATTTTTTTACATTCGGCCTGGGCCTTTGCCGAAGACGTGTCGATCATGAATGTCTTGCCTTTGGCGTCGGTCATCAACATCATGCAATGCTTGATCGGTTTCGCCATTTTCATCATTTCGGCGCTCATCTTCGCGTCGGGCATCATGGTGCCCATATGCCCATCGGGCATGATCGCCATGACCTCGCCACCCTTCATCACCGTCATTGTCCCCATCGCGTCCTCCGCAAAGGCTTGCGAAGCGAAAAGGCCGGCAAGACCGGCTATCGTGACCAACCTGAGTGAATGCATTGCGTCCTCCTGAATTTGCGCCAGCGGCGCGTTGAGCCCTTCCCTGGTTCGTCCCCGCAAGCTGGAACGTTTCACGCACACGAGATCGTGAAGTGAGATCGGAAGCGCCAGGTCTCTGGAGCCCGGGAGTTCCGGGTGGTTCGGCGCAGGCGGTATGGCCTGACCTGGGTGCCGAGCGACTTACAAGGCCTAAGCCACCGCTGGGCGGCGTGCATGACGGTGAGGATTTCGACAGTCTCGCCGTCGACGCGATGAGGGATGATATACGGCTTCGACCAAGACGAGTTCCCGTGTCCCCTTGATGCGCCCGACACGCCCCATCGCGGTTGTTCGGCGAGATGTCCCGCCGCCGTTACGATGCGCGCAATGACTCTCGCGGCGGCCTCGGGATTGTCTTTCTCGCCATGCGCGCCGATTTCATCAAGCCGCCGCAGCGCCCGCTCGGTTTAGCGGATTGACTGTGGCTTATGCCTGGCGGGTCGACTTGACGTATTTCCCGACAACAGCCTCTACCTCGCCGGCACTGGCAAAATCGCCGCGCGAGCTTCAGCCAATCCTGCCTCTATTTCGGCGAGTTGCCATTCCTCACGGGCTACAAAATCCTCGATGGCCTGCGCAGCCACATAGGAGTCACTCCTGCGATTGAAACAGCGCGGCATCGTCCCCTACGGATAAAGCCTCACCTTGTCCCAGCCGCCCTCGGCGTTGCGCGAAAAGACGACACGGTCGTGCAGCCGGAACGGACGGTCGTGCCAGAACTCGATGGTCTGGGGCACGATGCGGAAGCCCGACCAGTGTTTTGGCCGCGGGATGTCGCCGATAGCGTGGCGCGCCGTATATTCGGCGACCGCCTTTTCCAGCGCGAAGCGGCTTTCCAGCGGCCGCGACTGTTTGGAGGCCCAGGCGCCGATGCGGCTGCCGCGCGGGCGGGTCGCGTAATAGGCATCGGCTTCGGCGTCGGTGACGATCTCCACCGGGCCGCGCGCCCGCACCTGCCGGCGCAGCGATTTCCAGTGGAAGCACATTGCCGCTTTCATGCTGCCCAGGATCTCACGGCCCTTGGCGCTCTCGAAGTTCGTGTAGAAGACGAAGCCGCCCTCATCGAAGCCCTTGAGCAGCACCATGCGCACATTCGGCATGCCCTCGGCATCGACCGTCGCCAGAGCCACGCTGTTGGGGTCGTTGATCTCGCTCTTCGTCGCATCGTCGAGCCACGCCGCAAAAAGCCGGAACGGCTCCGCCGCCTCGGTAAAGTCACCGCTTGTTAACCCGGTTTCGCTCATAGTTTTCCCAAATTTGTCGCCGGCTGGGGAGATTGCCGATTGTCGCGTATCGCGCAAGCTTTTGACAGTGGGCAATGGAACGTTATCGCTTCGGCCAGCGCCAAAGCCATGATCGTGATAATCGTCCTGCCGCTTGCCGCGTGTGGCGGCGGCGGCTTCAGCCTCGAGCAGGCGGAGGTCGACCGCTCGGTGCTGACCTCGAGCACGCCGGCCCCAGTCACGTCGCTCGATCAGGACCGCGCCTCCGACCAGGCCACGATCCGCAACGCCGTGTCCTCCGCCGACGTCGAGCAACTGGCCGGGCAGGCCGTTCCCTGGGCGAATGCCGACACCGGCTCGCGCGGCTCCATCACCGAACTGGCGGAATTCAGGGCTAACGGCGAGACATGCCGTCGCTTCACCGCGTCACGCGAAAGCTTCGACGGCGTCGTGCTGTTCAAGGGCGAAGTATGCCTGGCCGGCGGCAGCGCCTGGCGAATGCAGGACTTCAAGGCGCTCTGATTTTCCGCCAGCCATATGGTGGCAAGCCACTGGAATTTCTTCCTATGCGAGCGCATATAGGGGTAGCAAATCGTGGACTCACTCCTTCTCCAGGGCAGTAAGCATGCGCGACCCCTATGAGGTGCTGGGCGTTGCCAAGAACGCATCGGCCAAGGATATAAAATCGGCGTACCGGAAGCTCGCCAAGAAGTATCATCCAGACCAGAATCCGGATGATCCCAAGGCGAAGGACCGTTTTGCCGCCGCCAACCAGGCGTACGAGATTGTCGGCGACGAGAAGAACCGGGCGGCTTTCGATCGCGGCGAGATCGACGCCGACGGCAAACCGCGTTTCCAGGGTTTCGAAGGCGCGGCCGGCGGCGCCGATCCTTTCGCCGGTTTCCGCCGGCAGCAAGGGCCGGGCGGCGCGCATTTCGAATTCCGCACGGGCCGTCCCGGCGGCGATCCGTTCGACGGCAACAGCGACATCTTCAGCCAGATCTTCGGCGATGCTTTCACCCAGCAGCGCGGCGCCGGCGCGGGCGGCCGCCGTCAGGCCCCGACCGCCGCCGATCTCAACGTGACGCTGGACGTCACCATCGAGGAAGCCGCCACCGCGGAGAAGGTGACGGCGATGTTCCCCGACGGCCGCAAGATGGCGGTCAAGTTGCCGGCCTATGTCGAGGACGGCCAGACCATCCGCCTGAAAGGCCAGGGCGAGCAAGGGCCGGGGCAGCCGGGCGATGCACTGGTCAAGATCCGCTTTCGCCGGCACCCGCGCTACCGCGTCGAGGGCCGCGACCTGCATGTCGACCTGCCGGTGGAACTGGCCGATGCGGTGCATGGCGCCAAGGTGGCGGTCGAAACTCCGACCGGCAGGATTGCGGTCAATGTTCCCCCTTGGTCAAGCTCGGACAAGGTTCTGCGGCTGAAGGGCAGGGGCCTGCCGGAAAAAGCCGGCGGTCACGCTGATCTCTACGCGCATGTGCGGCTGATGCTGCCGGAAGGCGGCGACGCCGAGCTCGAGGCGCTGATGGGCAGGCGAAAGGGCTGACGATCGAAAAGGCCGGCGCTTGATGCCGTGTGGAAAAGCGGACTTGCGGACGCTTCTGCTATACACCGAACGTCTTGATTGGGCCAGGAGCGTTGTCGCCGAACTACTGCTCAGACGTCGCGTTTGGAGCCGCGAGCGGAAGGGCAGCTTATGGAGCTTCATAGATGAGAGCGACGTTCAAGCCACGAAGCGCCGTGAGCGTAGATCGGAGCGCTCGCGACTGCAGAACGGGAATCCCAATTTCCGTCGCAAATCTCTGGAGCTTTGTCGGCTCCTGCAGCAGGGGTAGGTTAGCTTATCTCGTAAGGAATAAAGCCACCGGTTTGGTGTTTCCACAGACGGGCAAACAGGCCATCCTGTCCCACCAGTTCGTCCGGCCCGCCTTCTTCCACGATGCGTCCCTGATCGAGCACAACTATCCGCTCCATCCTGGCAATCGTGGAGAGGCGACCTGCGATGGCGATCACCGGGGTCGAGTTTGTCCGTGTGGGTTCTGTGCCCGAAAGGTAAGGCCGTAGTCACTGCCTTTACAACGAGCCGAACTGGTTGCACTGTACTGCTTCGCACCGAATTTGAGCACGGCCTTCTGCAGGAGGGATCAATGGCAGGCGTGGAATCGATATATTTCACCGTGACGGTTAGTGATAAATTTTTGAGAATAACAGACAAACTACCATTTCCCGAGCCGCCGCCGACGGAGTTTTTCCTGAAAGTCCGTGATGCCAAACGTGAGGTGGCCGTTACGACCCAAGGCAATAACGTCGGCAGTGTCGATGTCTATGTGAGCAAGAACGAGAAAGATTGGCTTGTACACGAAGAGAATATGGAGGTCGAGGCTGACAGCACATACAATATTGATGACAAAGCTTTCCCGCCACCGCCACCCTCGAAGTCGAAGCAAGAAGCCGCCAAGGAAGATACCAAGAACTAACTTTGGCTCCCCCCTCCGCGGCTTAGCCGGCCGCCGCGATGTGCCAGCATGAAGCTGTTCCCGTAAGTGTTTGGGCTGCGGTTGCCGGGAAGGTTTGCATTCAAGATGATTTCTTCGGCGAAGTCAGTACTTGTGGCAAGTTCCATGATCGGGGTTTTCTTTGTAACTCCCCACATGACGTATCCCAGGTCATCAAATCCGCATCCTGTCGCGGCGGTTTCTCGTGACGTTGGATGAAAAATGAGTAGTTTTGGTTTGTCATTGCGGTAGCATTGACCTTCAAAGGCATATCCATAGACGACAGCAATCACCTCCTTGGTTGGAATTATAGGCTCGAGGTCATCGCGTTTCTTGACAATGGACATGCGAAGTAAGTTTTCATTCAACGGCAAAGTCGCTGTTCTGTGACTAACTTTGCCCGCATTATCGAAATTCAACCTGACGCCATAGAGCGTAATCTGATCCGGCGAATAGTTTTGCGCGCTGGGTGGCGCAGGAATATCGGACGACATAATGCTTCTCCCTCCAGTATTGTTTGGCGATCGACCTGGCCCACCGCCCGGGCCAGACGGTTTAAGTGGGTTGCCTGTCGGCGTTGGTGACTTTGGCATCCCTTTCTCCTTCAAAAAATCTCGCGCCAGGCGAAGTTGTCGACAAGGCTGTCAGCGAAGCGGCGCGCACGCCCGCTTTCGCAGGCAACAACCATCGCCTCGGCTGCTTCGCGATAGTCCAGTGCATGCGGATCAAGCTCTTCCCACGACCGCACCAGGATCTCGCCCACTAGGTCGCGGGCTTCTTCCAATGCCGATTTCAATGCGAAGAGGCGGCCGTCATTGGCGGCGAGTGAAACCGAAAGCAGGTCTTCGACCTCTTCTTCGGAAAGCTCACTCCTGAGATCACGAAAGTCACGCGGATCCAGATCGGACAGCCCGCGTTCGAACAGCAGCACCTGGTAGATCTCGATAAGGATGTCGAAGAGTGCGCCCGCGAAGGGCTTGGAAAGGTCATGCACTTCCGTGCTGACGTCGCTCATCCGCAGCGAGTGGCTGAACCGTCGGACCTGCTTTTCGTCGGAGAGCTCGCCGAAGCGGTCCAGTTCGTTGTTGATCAGGAGGTTGCCGCGCGTGCGCCGCAAAAGCAAATCCAGCGCAGTATCGAAGTGCAGGAGCGAGATCAGCGCGATGAAATCGGCCACTGCCTCGTGGTAGGCGAAGTATTCATGCGGCGGATCGAAACGGGGAACTCCCATGACGCCGAAAATCACCAGATGCCCGATCTCGTGTGCAACAGCATCGAAGTTGAGCGCGAAGGGCTGCGTGGTTCCGCGGGCCTCATCGATCCCCATCTCCAGAAAGCCGTAACCCGACTGGGCGTTGTCCCAGTTCAGCCGCGGCACAATCTCGAGACGCGGATAGGTCGGTTCGAAGAACCAGGGAATCTCGCGCCCCACATAGCTCTCGCAGATGTCGAGCACCCGCCGCACGCAAGCGTAGGCATGCGCCGCCTCGAACTCCGGTGTGCCCAGCGGAATGTTGTCGAAGTGCCCGTCTGGGCCGGCTACCGCAGGCGGCCTGAGGGCACCGGCGTAAGGAGGCAGGTAAGGAAACTGGTATGGCTGCTTTTCAAGCAACGGGTCGATCACATACATCCGTCGGTCGGCTGGCCCGGGGCCGATCGCGTCAGGCGGCGTGGAGACCCAAATCATCTCGGGCCGTTCGTAACCCTGAATGAAAGGAGGTTGGGGAAAAACAAGAAAGCGTGTTCCAAGGCGCGAAGCCGCGGATCCAATACCCGACTGCCATCTTGCACTGGCGCCCATGCAGGCAGTCCCACCCCTCTCCTGAAAGGACAGTCTGAAGTATTCCTGTTAGATCAAAATCCATCCCGTTCCGCAAGAACAGACCCAATGTCGTCGTCCCACAGCCCGGCCGCGCCGAGATCATAGGCCCAAGCTTCGGTCAGGGTGAAAGGCGGGGTCATCGGCGCATGCGCCAGAAGTTCAGGGCAGCATGCAAGTTTCGCCAGCAAGCCGGTTGCGTCTTCGCGTTTGCGGTCGATCGCCGATCGGGGGAGCCAGTCAGCAAGCCGATCCAGGGCCGTTGCGGATTTGCTGGGCAGAGAAGATCGCGCCTCCGCGAGCAGCCTCGGATAGCTGCGATCGACGAAGTGCGTGTCCCGCGCCAGCACTTCCAGAGATCGCCTTTCCACGGCGTTGATGATGCCTGCTCGCAATGCCCGCTTTAGCGTAAGGCGTATGTTGATAAGCGCTTCGCTCAGGGCCGCCGCGCCGAGTTCAGTAGGACACATCGCTACCGCGACTTCATCGTCGTCGGCGAGCGGCGTCAACGCGTACCATCGGTAGATGAAGCCATGGCCCTGCATGCCGAACGCCGCCAGTTCAGCGGCGCGGAGCGCGCCCATGCTTGCCGCCCCGAACACCGGAATTCCGTTTCCCAATGCCCACAGGATTTCCTTGTGACGAACTGCCGGTACCTTCCCGAACGAACCGTCGATGAGGATTATCGCTTTCGGTTGATAGGCTCTCATTGCGCGGACGATCGAACCCTGTTCGGCGGGCGGTAGATAAACGGCGTCGAGGATGGCTGCCGCTTGGGCACGCGGCAGTGTCGGTCCGAGGAAAACGACCGGCTTGTCCGCCATCCCTATCCTCTGATGAGGTCTTTGAGCGGAGGGGCGACGAGACGGACAATCTCGATATCGGGATCCGTGCTGCTATGGAGCGGCACGACAAGGGCCGCCTGCGCTCCGGCGCGCCTTAGCGATTTGAGAACGGCGTCGAGCTTGCTGGCGCCTGAGGTCGGTCCGACGCTATCGGCGGGAAGCGTGGTGGCGTTCCCTGGCACCCGGAACGAGCGTCGACGCGTGTCCAGGTCCACTCGGTCGTACCACTCGGGATAAGCGGCACGTGTAATATCTTCACGGGCACCGGCGAGCGCGGTTACCCGGGCCTGTGCCGCCTCCATCAGTGCCTTGGCCAAGGCGCCATCATGGGTAAAGTCGCACGCAAACCCCTCGCCCGGCAGCGGCGCAATCTCCTGATGCGCTTCCGATTCCATTACGGCGCAGCGAAAGACCGGCAAATCATGATCGCCTGGGACGAGCCATATTCCGGCAACGAGATCCGCGGCTGCGAGGCTTGCCAGAATTCGCGACGAACGCGGACCGCCAATACGGGCGGGGTCGATACGAATTTCCGGAAAGGAACGTGGATACCGCTTGGCTCCTGCGATGCTCGCGCGCTCGATGATTTCTAGCGCTGCATGGGTGATCGCGGAAACTAGCGTTTGCCCGGCGGCGAGTCCGCGCGTGGATCGGGGAAACGCCACGGGATGCGGGGACGGAAGCGTGTAGATGGTATCGACCAGGGGGAGAGGAACTGGCAGCACCCGGCCGGTGAAAATATCATAACCGTCGGTCCACTGGAGTTGCAGTTGATCCCAGCCGGCGTCGAAGTCATGGACTCGGCAGCCGGCATAGAGGGCCCGAATCTCTTCTCCCAGAACGCGCGCGCTTGCGATCCTGATGCGCTCATGCGAGACCTGCTCCGCTGCCCATCCTTCGAGCGCTTCCATCAGTGCCCCGGCCGCTGCCTCTATGAGGGTTTCACCCTTGCCCTGGGAGACAGCGTTGGAGAGCGACAATGGCCGCACGGCTTGAGCAACCGCCACGCCGGCGCGATCAAGGCGGGTCAACGATCCGATCCGCGTTATGCCAAAACGTCTCCGGACGGAGAAAAGCCCGCGGGCGAGCTTCTCGGTGGCTGCGGAGTCTGTGCACTGGGCATCGCCAAGGGCGGAGAGTTCGCGGTCGAGCCTAAGACCGATCTCATTCGCAGGAATGGCAAGCGCCTGCGCAAAGCCGGTGTCGGACTTCACAGCCGGAGCCGATCGAGGTCCAGCCGCACGCGTGACGCCAGGGGTGCGGCCCGCTGTTCGGTGCTGACTTCGAGCGCTCGACGAAGGTCGGCCATCACCGCCTCCTGCGATTCGCCAAGGGTATGACGGAGCACACCGCGCTGCCGTAGCAACTCAGCAAGCCAGAACACTTGCCCACTGCTGGTCGAAGCCGCGATGATGCTATCCAGTATCGACAAGGCCTCGTCGTTGCGTCCAGCGCGTTCTAACAACTCCGAACGCATGCCCTCAAAAACGGGGGCACCCTCGTAGGTCGCGATCTCGCGCCAGCGTGTCAGCTCGGTTTCGAATGCCACTACGCCAGCTGCCGCGTCCCCGCTCATACCCTGCGCCCAGGCACGGAACAGCGCCGCCTTGGCGAGTACACCCGGCGTTGCCCGCCCGAGTTCTCCGATCCTTTCGGAGACCGCAATCACACCGGGATGGTCGTTTCGATATCGTTTCAGCTCGATCTCGAACTCCAGTGCATGCAACATGCTGTTCGGATGATTGATGTGCTCGGCCCATCGTTTGGCAGCGATTATACTTTCGGAAGCCCCATTGTCGTCGCCTACGAACCACAGGGAGAACGCACGTTCGCCCAGGCCGCAGACCTTGGCGTCATGACCTCCGTAACGGCCGCGGTTGAAACATGCGCGATCCTCGTCGTAAAGAACGAGACCCTGCTCGACGCATTTTAGGCAGTGCGAATGCAGCCCGGCATCAATGTTGGTCGCCCATGCGCAATGCAGCGACTGAAGCCGGACCTCAGGATCTGCAGAGCCTTCAAGGTCCTGCACGAGGATGTCGGATCTTGCGCGCTGTGTCTGGTAGTCGGGCGCAGTGAACCACCAACCCCAGTAAAGCGGGAACCATTCTGCACGATCCCGATCCTTAACCGTGGCGCACAGCGATACGCCGCGCTCATAGATCGCACGCGCTTGCTTGCTGCCTCTACCGAAAAGCGCTGCAACGACCGGCCCGCGAACTGTGAGGAGGCGAAGCAGCTGCTCATTCGACTCGGCATTCCTGCCGGCCTGAGCGAGTTGTTTCTCAGCGAAATCCAGCAGGTTTTCTGCCTCCTGCATTGCTGACCGAACATCGCAAGCCTCTGCCGCCTGAATAGCGTGGCGCGCCGCCTGCACAGGCTGTCCGGCCTGCCCGAAATGCCATGCCATCGTCTCGTCGGAGAGCGGCGGAACAACACCTGATTGAATGAGATTTACAACGCTTGTGTGGATTTCCTGCCGCTCGGATTTCAGGAGGCTTTCGTAGGCCGCTTCCTGGATCAGCACGTGGCGGAAGCGAATTTCCATACCGCCAGACTTCCGACGGACAATCCCGGCTTGGACAAGACCTTCGATTGCTTCGTCCAGAGGTATGGCAAGAGGCCCAAGTTCAAGCACACAAGCCAGCAGTTTCCGTCGGAACTGTCGCCCTAGGACGCTTGCGATTTGGGCGACACGTCTCAATGGCCCCAAGCTGGCGAGGCGGGCTGCGAGAAGATCCCGGAGATCCAGAATGCTATCCGCACGAAGCAACGCCTCCAATCCGGCCCGATCTGGCAAGCCAGCCTTCGCTCGTTCACGGATCCAAAGCGCCAGCTGTTCGGCAAACAGGGGCACGCCATCGCTCTTCTCGTAGATAAAGGCGACCAGTTCATCTGGTGGCGAATAATCCTCCCAGATCGTGCTGAGCAGCTCCGCGGTAGCTTGAGCAGTCAGGCCAGACAAGGCGACGGCAAGCACGTTTGGATCGCCGAAACCGTCCGGCGCGATAGCCTCGCGCGACGTTACTGCGGCAAGAATCGGCCGTGTTTCGATCCACCGGCTCAGCTTGGCGACAAGTGCTTTGGTGAGCGTGTCTGCCCAGTGAACGTCCTCGATTATCAGGAGGAGCGGTCCAAGAACGGACGGCGACGTCAGAAGTGACAGCATGGCCTCGACAACACGCGCCCTGATCTCCTCGTTCGAGAGATCGACCTGCCAGGCTTGGCCAGCGCCCCCCTCCGTCTCGCCCGCGACAAGGAATGTGATGATCTCGGCATTCAACGCGCCAAGTTCCGAGCCATGTGACCGCAGGTAGCGCGTGACCGCATCCCGATCCGGGTCGGCGTTGCCGGTCGCGTCTGCGATTGCCTTTCTGAGAGGTTCTAGAAACGGGTGCAGCGGTTCCGAATTGCCGCGCGGCTGACATTGAAACACCAGGGTCCGCACACCCTTAGCGGCAAGATCACGGCGGAACTCGGCGATCAGCCGGGATTTTCCGATCCCGGGGTCGCCATGGAGAAGAATGAACTGGCCATTGCCGTTTGCGGCTCTAACCCAACGCCGGCCACACAATTCAAGCTCGTCTTCGCGACCGATTAGCGGCGCGGAAACGCGCCGATACGCTGTGAAGCGGTCGAACTGCTGCCGGCGAGTTAATGGCCGCCACAAAAGTACCGGTTCGCCAAATCCTTTCAGGTGCCTTGGACCGATCTCCTCGAATTCGAACGCGCCCATGGTAAGCCGATAGGTGGCTTCTGCGACAGCAACACTGTTCGGCGCTGCTTCGGACTGGATGCGCGCAGCCAGTGCCGGCGCGACGCCAATAATCTCGGTGGCGCCCGGAAGGTTCGTTTTCGAAGCGTCAGCGATGACGACCACACCTGTGGTGATGCCGACCCTTACCTTGAGGCTGGATTCGGACTGTCTCGCCAGTTTCTCGCACCACTCGACAATTTCGATTGCCGACGCGACCGCACATTCGGCGGCATCTTCCCTGGACTCGGGAAAGCCGAAATAGGCGCAGCCGCCGTCGCCATGAACCCGCTCGAGGTAGCCATTGTAGTCGCTGATCAATGCAGCCGCTCCATTGTGGAGCGAACGTTGCATAGCGCCGAATTCTTCGGGGTCCAGCTGATTTAGCAGAGTGGTCGAACCAACAATGTCATAGTACAGCGCGGTCACATGCCTGCGCTCCCCTGCAAGCGACCCGGTCTGAACTCGTTCCCTGGTGGTCATCGGACGTCCTGCAACACGCTGAGAGAGCCACGCGGCTTTCTCGGATGTTATCGAAGCTCCATCGTGAGCACTAAGGCTTAGAATAGTCCCATTGGCAACGGCATAATGGGTTCCTAGCCCACCCGTCTGCTATCCGTTCGCAATCCAGTCGTGATCATCAACGCGGGCTTTCAGTTCGCTGCAACGACAGGAATGGGGTGCCTCTAGCCTAACAGGAGTGTCGGCTGGAGGAGCGCGCGTGCGGTCCACGTTTGGCGCAATCACGTCTCCAGCGCGCTCACTGGCAACGTCCGCTTCCGGGATAGGGCCGCGTCTCCGGAATGTCTTAGATTAGGCGCAAACCGGTCGTCCACAGCTCAAATCATGAAGTCGGCTTGGGGTCATGAGCGTGACTTCGGCCGCTGGCCAACGAAACTTCCGCCAAAGGGTCATCTTCCGCCGTGCCACACGGACACCAAGTGTCGTATTTTTTCACTGGCACTGCTGAGCAACCGCTTTGTCCCCCGAACTGTCCGCTTTGAACGCTTGAAGGGGCACTGTGGCTGTGCGATAGGCACTCCACAACGTAGAGAACCTTGCGGAGAGCGCTGACATGGCGGGTGGACGGGGCCTTATGGCCGGCAAGCGCGGCCTTATCCTTGGCATCGCCAACAATCGCTCGATCGCTTACGGCATAGCCAAGGCTTGTGTCGACCACGGCGCCGAGATCGCGCTGACCTATCAGGGCGAGGCGTTCAAGAAACGCGTCGAGCCGCTTGCGGCGGAACTGGGCGCGCATGTCGCCGGCCATTGCGACGTGACCGACCCGGCCAGCCTCGATGCGGTGTTCGCCGATATCGCCAGTCATTGGGGCAAGCTCGATTTCCTCGTCCACGCCATCGCCTTCTCCGACAAGGACGAGCTGACCGGCCGCTATGTCGAGACGACGCGCGACAATTTCCTGCGCACCATGGATATTTCGGTCTATTCCTTCACCACCATCGCCAAACGTGCCGAGCCTTTGATGACCGATGGCGGCTCGCTGCTGACGCTGACCTATTACGGCGCGGAAAAGGTGATGCCGCACTACAACGTCATGGGTGTCGCCAAGGCGGCACTCGAGGCCAGCGTGCGCTATCTGGCCGTCGACCTCGGCGCCAAGAAGATCCGCGTCAACGCGATCTCCGCCGGCCCGATCAAGACGCTTGCCGCATCCGGCATCGGCGACTTCCGCTACATCCTGAAGTGGAACGAATACAATTCGCCGTTGAAGCAGACGGTCACGCAGGAGGAGGTTGGCGATTCCGGCGTCTATTTCCTGTCCGACCTTTCGCGCGGCGTCACCGGCGAGATCCATCATGTCGATTCCGGCTATCATGTTGTCGGCATGAAGGCGGTCGACGCGCCGGATATTTCGACGGTCAAGGACTGACGCCACCGCCTGACCTCTTCCGGAAGACCTGATGTACCCGCTCGTCTATATCGTGCGCCACGGCCAGACGGCGTGGAACGCCGAGGCCCGGCTGCAGGGGCAGGCCGATACCGACCTCAACGAGCTTGGCCGCGAGCAGGCTAGCCGCAACGGGCGTAGGCTGGCCGACCTCATCGACAGGCCCGAAGATTTCGACTTTGTCGCCAGCCCGATGCGGCGCACGCGCGAGACGATGGAGCGCCTGCGCGCGGCGATGAAGCTCGATCCGCACGCCTATCGTACCGAGCCGCTACTCGTAGAATTGAGCTTTGGCGACTGGCAGGGTTTCACCTTTGCCGAACTCGAGGCGAACAATCCCGGTTCGACCAGGCAACGCCGCCTCGATAAATGGAATTTCCAGCCGCCCGGCGAGGGCGCCGAAAGCTATCAGATGCTGCTCGAACGGGTGAAGCCGTGGTTCGACGCGCTCGATCGCCAGACGGTCTGCGTGACCCATGGTGGCGTCATGCGCGCGCTGTTCCGCTTCGTGCTGGGGATGTCCGAACAAGATGCGGTCAGCATGGAAGTGCCGCAGGACCGCCTGCTCAGGCTGGACGGCTGGCGCCTGGAGTGGCTTTAGTCGTGAGCTTTCGAGAGATTGAAGCAGAATGCGATCTCGCGCTGAATCGGCGACAGAGGCGCGTAGGCGAAGTTGATCACGCCGGGATCGTCGCTGGCCTGAGAACCGGGACAAACCGTTCTCGACCGGCCCTGACATATTGCCCAACAGGTCCGGTCTCACGCGCAAGGCGCGCGAAGAGCAACTGGATGAGGGCACGCAGCTCAGGCGAAGGTGTGCTACCGCATGATGCGCGAAGTGTCCGCTCGTAGCAGGAGTAATCCTCGATCGCGCCAGCAACATCGTCTTGGGCGATGTCGCCCTGAATGAGCGCCTTGTAGATTCTCACAGAGTCGGGGTAAAAATCGAGCGCCCGCAAATAGATAGTCCGGGCTTTCCCAGGATCGTTGCGAGCCTCGCAGTGCTTGCCGATGCGGATCGCGAGTTCGATCACGTCGCGGCGCACGCGTTCAGCGGCCGGCAAGCACCAGGCGGCAATACGCTCGTGCAGAAAGAGAGGCCCCGGGAACAGGAGGAAGAGCCGCTCCAGCTCCGGTTCAGTCACGGCATTCGAGGCCAGAGCCCGTTTGAGGCGCGCCTCCCAATCGGCCAAATCCACCCAAACCCTGTCTGCGGCGAGGCGCAGCTTGCCCTCCCTCTGAATCACCAGGTCCGTCTGGCCGAGCAATTTGCGCAGACGGTGGAGCGCCTGATCGCAGGCAGCCTTCGCCTGGTCGCCGTCAAGGTCGGGCCAGAGCCAGTCCTGCAGGCCTTCGAGCGGGCAGACTTGGCCCTGGGAAATGGCCAAGGCACGAAGAATGTCGAGGGCCCGCGTCGGTGGCTTGGCGCCAAGGTCCAGTGCCGAACCGTCACGTTCAAGCCGGAACCCGCCGAGAACATACACCTTGATCGGCCAAGACAAGCTTGCCGGACGCCGCAGGGACGCAGCCAGCTGGTGGTTGCGGGTCATGGACCGGCAAAACTCGAACTGAGCATTCATCTGCTATCTCCCCACTGGCGTGCCGGATTCGCGAGCGTTCCAATCCGGACGCAGCACGATCGTCTGGGTCGGCGAGACATGCCGGATCCTCGGGTGTTGCGGCGGTTCCGGTAGCCAAAAGTGACGGTTGGCCACAACACGATGATGTTTACGAGTTCATCCACGGCATCGCTCCTCACCAAGGGATCGGGAGAACATCGGGTTCGCCTCCAGATCGGGATATGCACCGATTTGAACCGGGTCGTCGTAAGTTGCTCGTGAGCAGCACGTGATTGGCAGTCGACGCGCGGCAGACGGCTGCGAGCGGGGGAATCACGCTGCCTTCACGCGTGGCGCAGACAAAGGTGGTCTCGACCCTGGGATAACGGACGATGAACGATCCGAGATTTTTTCTCTTTGATTTGCCAAGGTCGGGACGACCTGCACCATTCAGAATTCCGGAGGAATATTATCCCGGCGTACGGGATCACTGGTATAATGCGACGTCCCGTCGAGCGGTCGATCCGATCGAAGGAATCAGCGCGCTGGTCATCCACGCGGCGGCAGGGCTAAGTTCGGCGGGCGCCATGTCCGTCATGAAAGCGCACAGGGCCAGTTGGCATTGGCTGATTCCTGGCACGGACGAAGAGCCGCATGGCAAGTTCGCATGGGCCTGTGTGCCGGAGGCAAGCGCCGCCCTCCACGTGCGAGACCATCGGTCGTATCCTGCGGTGAACGCTGGCCAGGCCAAAGTCGATGACTGGAGCCTCGCAATCCAGATAGTCAATTCGCGGAGCCGCGATGTCGTGGAGCCATTCTCGGACTGGCAGGTGGAGATTGCCGCTGAAATCGTGCGCTACTGTTGGGCGAAGTACCCAAATTTGAAACACATCGCATCGCATGCCTTGCTGGACCCTGATCGATGCAGCGATCCAGGTGCCCACTTTCCGTGGAAACGGTTCCGCGATCTCGTGCTCGACGGTGCCGGCGACACCTACCCAGCTCTGCGTACCCCCGCTGGGGTGCCGATGGAATTGCTGCCCGCCCTGCACGATGTCGCCACCTGCTGCGCGGGCTGGGATTTGCTGCCTGTGGACGACTAATCGGGCCGCACCGCCCACCGATCGCCCGTGTTGCGCATTAGACCTGCACGCGCGAAGATGCCACATCGTCTGTCGAGGCAAGCAGCCGGTTATCCGGCGCCCGGTTGGCCGATATGGTTGGCAAGCCTGCAACGGGCATTCTGCTGGGGCGCTCAGCGATGGAGGGCACGTGGCCACGGTTGCTTCGGGTTCGCTTGAAACTCCACACGAGCTCGATCCGATATCACGAGAAAATCGGATAGCGATCGCGCGGTTGGCGACGAAGCTTCGTCTTATTACTCGACTGCCTCATCCGGACGCACCTGGTGCCGCGATATATGTGGCGCAAGCGCATCCCCATGAACACGGCGAGGAGTTCCGCGACTTTCAGCCTGTCGGAGTCGCGGGCTGCGATTGGCGTTCCGAGCGGGCATTCGAAGCCTGCATCGGCGAAGCAGCCGAATATCTTTCCCAGCTCGAGTACCCGGAGGACCGAAATCCTGGGGCCGAAACGGCCGGTCGGCGCATTGATGCCTTCGATCACTATCTTGCCGGCGTCACCGAAACCGGAGGCGAGCGCCTGTGGCTAGCCGGGCATCAGGTCGGCTCATCGGAGCCGGTGGCTTTGCCGGGCGAACTTTGCGTCCGCCGCGCAAGCGGCAATGGTGTTTTGCCGTACAGGCTCGGTAACGGCGTCGCGGCGGGAAGAACCCTTATAGAGGCGGCAAACCGTGCAATATGGGAACTAGTCGAGCGCGATGCCGTCGCGAGATGGTGGCACGGCGACCAGGTGGCGCATGCGATTGGCGAAGATGTATTGCGGGATAGCGGACTCCCGGACCTGCTCTCCCGATACCGGTCGGGAAAGACGACCCGGACGTGTGGCTGGGTCGATATCCGCGCAGCTGTTGACATTCCGGTCATCGCTGCCTTTTCGTTTTCTCGTGACGGGAGCGATTTCGCTTGCGGTTTCGCAGCACGGCCGAACATGGCCGATGCTGTCCACGCCGCAACGAAAGAGATGGTGCAGATGGAAATCGGACATCATCTGGTACGAGCCAAGCAACAGGTGCACGGTTTCGAGAAGCTCAATCAGGATGACCTCGCCTATATTGCGCGAAGCCAGCGGGTCACCCCCGATCATCCAAAGCTTAAAGCTGCTCCCGTCGGCTCGAAGAGTTCGTCCTTAGAAGGCAGCGACGAATTACTCCTCCTCGACTATACGCGCCAGGCACTCCTCCGTGCTGACTGTACGGCCTTTATCGTGGACCTGACGCGCGATCGCATTGGCATTCCGGTCGCCCGCGCTCTTGCCACAGGCCTGCAGCAGATTCCCCCAGGCGACGTGTTGCAATTCGACTCCGTGGGTAGGTGCATCAACTTCAACATTCCGGTACTGTAAGGCGTTTGCTGTAATCAGAGTCCCATGGACCAATATAGCCGGGCAGCATCGCGGAGCAGTGAAACGCCAAGCTTCCGTATTGAGACGCTTGGCATCTTCCGTATGTCTCATGGCGCCGTGAATTGCACCTTCAAGAGCCGTAAGGCACAGGCGCTCTTTGCCTACCTCGCATTTTGCAAGAACATGATTGAAAGCCGGGAGCGCCTCGCCGGCCTTTTGTGGGGCGAAAACAGTGAGGAAGCCGCGCGCACCTCCCTGCGTCAGCTAATCAGTGGGATAAAGAAGGACACGAAGCAGTTTCCAATACAGATATTCGACTGCGATCGGAACAATGTTTGGTTGCAGCCGATCCATGTATCAAGCGACGCGGCGACCCACATCGCCGATCTCGAACAGAATATCGTGCCCGAAGTGATGATCACGCAGAAGCGGCTGTTCGGGGGCTTTCTCGTCAATTTGAGGGACATTGATCCCAGCTTCGATATGTGGCTCTCGGTCCAGCGCGAATATCTCCACGACAGGGCCGTTAAGCTCCTCCAGGACCAGGCCCGGCGCGAGCAGAACGATGCCAAGCGGGAGAGGTTCGCCACCGCCATCCACAATCTGGACCCGACGCATGAGGAAGCCTGCCGTATCCTCATGCAGTGCCGTGCCTCACGTGGCGACACGGCGGGAGCGCTTCGCATCTACAACGACCTGTGGGAATTGCTCGGCACCGACTATGACATGGAGCCGTCACCGCAAACCCAGGCGCTGGTTGCGGAGATAAAGACGGCGGAACCTCTTCCCGCGCCTCCCAGCCACGTCCCGCAACTCGCCCCCGCTGTTCCGGCAGCAGCGCAGCTGTTCGACGGTGTAGGAATCGCCGCTCAGGCGCGCGCTGAACCCCCACTGATCCTGGTTCATCCATTCTTGCACGAGGCGGTTCATGCCATCCGTATCAATGGCTTCCGCCACGAATTGATCGCAGCCATGACACGGTTCCGGGACTGGTCGGTGAGGGAGCATTCGGCCTCCGACGATGCTCTCCCGCCAAGCGGCCGCAAGGTCTATGACTTGCTTGCCACTGCAACCGGCGAGGACGGTGAATTGCACATCGCCGTGCTGCTGCGTCGCAGGTCTGACGGCCACTACATGTGGAGCGAGAACTCGGAGATCGAGATCGGCAACTGGCATCGCGCCAGACTGCAGATCGTCCGGCACCTGGCCGCAGCGCTCGATGTTCAGATCTCGGCAGAGCGTTTGAGCACGACGGCGGGCCTCGCCGATATGGATCTCGACATCTACGACCGCTGGCTACGTGGTAATGAGCTTCTTTCGCGGTGGCGTCCGGCCGACGAGAGCCGGTCCGAGGGGATATTCCGGTCGATCATACGGAATGCTCCCGATTTCGCGCCCGCTCATGCCAGTCTGGCGCAGATCCTCAACAGCAGACATCTCATCTTCCCCGGCCTCATGCGGGATAGAAAGCGGGAACAGGAGGCCCTCAAACTTGCAAACATGGCTTCCAAGCTCGCGCCGATGGATAGCCGGACCAAGCTCACTCTGGCCTGGTCCTATCTTATGAACGAAAAGTACGAGCAAGCGATCTATTGCTATGGGCTGACGCTCAAAATGAACGACAACGATCCTTGGACGCTGATCTCATGTGCGCAGGGCCTTGCCTATTGCGGCGAGAAGGCGCTCGCAGACGAGATCGCACAAAGGGCGCTGCGGGTAGGATATGGCGCCGAACCCGTTCATTGGGCCTACCACGCCTGTATTCGCTTTCTCTTCGGCAACAGCGAGGGCGCGGTGGAAGCAGCCGATCTTGCCGAGGATGCGACCTTCTTTGTCGGCGGCTTGAAAGCGGCGGCGCTGGCCGAGCTTGGCTTGAAAGAGGCGGCTCTTGAAGAGGCGGCAGCGTTCTTCCGCCGTACCGCGGACAACTGGCATGGCGACGGTCCTGCTTCGCCGAAAGCCACGCTCGAATGGTTCTGGCAATGCCTCCCGATCCGCCTGATGGCGGACCGGGAGAGGCTACATTCAGGAATTCTGGCGACCGGGTTGCTCGACCTGGCTGGTTAGCGTTCCACCCACCGTTTTTCGCTCACCGGCAGCCACGCATCGTATAGTCGGCAACCCGCGCATAGAAAAAGCGCAACTGAGTGATCACGCGCTTGTCCTCGTCGCGTCCGCCCGGCTCGAAATCCTTGTAAAGCGCCGGAAGCGGATAGACGTCGTCTTCAACATTAGCTTTGACGATCTGCTCCGACTCCGTTACCTGGCCCTTCGGTGGCAACCGCAGGAGAAACTCGTAGTTACCTTCGATATGGTCGTCGCCCCGTACCACCGTGAGCGTCTTGAAGACGTCCGGTATCGTCAGGAGGTCCTTAAACGCCTCCCGCAACTCATCGATGGTTGTGGGCCAAGAGTCTCTGTCTTGCTGCGCCCATTCGACCAACTTCTTCCCGACAGCCTCGTAATCCTTGAAGATGGCACCTGTCTCGTCGCCATGTCTACCGAACTGAATCGGCGGGTATTTTCGATCTGGTGAACCGATATCTGGTCCCGGCATGCTTCCCTCCTTTGGTAGCGTCTTCACGCACGGGCAGTAGACCGCTAACGTCAAATACCCGCAAGGGCGATTAACTCACATCGTCAGCGTGAAAGCTTCGTGAAAATTTCACGTGACACCGCCAGAAGACAAAATCGGCTTCACGTTTTAACATATCTCCTTTCCGCTAATCGGGGCTCAAGACGGTATTAAGCTTTTTGAGGGGATGGTCGGCATGAACGATATTGGTCGTCTGGGTTTTGCTTGGAGACGACTTTCTCGCCAACTGTGGTCAGTCCGGCTCGCGCCGGTTCGTGGAGTGCTGGTCGGGCTTGCGGTGTTGTTGTCTTCCGCAGGTGCGCCCGATGCCGGCGAAGGTAAGGCGCCGCTTCAAGACCATCCGGAGCGGCGTGGCTTGGGTGTCAAGTTGGCGGGAAAAAGCTCGACGAATACTGAAGCGACACCTGGGCGCGACGCTGGCGCCGCTCCCACCATCGAGTGGGGACGGTCGCTTTTCGTGCGAAAGGCGGCCCTTCTGAACAAAATTTCCTTCACCGCCGTGATGGACCAACTCGTGGCGTCGAGCGGGGGCAAGATCGCCGACCGAAACGAGCTGTTCCGGAACTGGTGGAAAACGGCTGCTGGCGACGAATGCGAAGAACTGCGGCCGAAGCAGCCGAATGGTGGCCCGCCGTTTTCCTACGACTGTTCGCGAGCCGAAGGGATGCTCAAGGACAAGGATCCCTACAAGGAGTTCGGCGTTGGCAAAACTCCATTCATCATCATTGCCGCCGTGAATCGGGTCGATCTGCTGCGTGATTCGCTTGGCGGCGATTGCGGCGAGTTTCGCATCATAGCGGGAAAGCATCCGGATTGGGAAAATCCGGCTGCTCCCGATCGAATCCACGGCGAGATGCTGATCGCCTTCGAGGCAGTCATGCCCAATGGGGGGAAGCCGGAGCGCTGCATGGCAATCCAGAAGTTCTGGCTATCCCTTTCGGAAAAGCGGTTCTCGGACGAGGAAGTCGCGATTTGGCTGCGCAGGTTTTTCCTGGAGGGAATAACGCTCGCGGAGGACGGCAGCGTTGTTGACGGCGATGCGGTCGGTCCGACGACGTTTCAGCTGCCTCCGGCCATGCATGTCGACCATCTCGGCGCGTCGGAATCAAGCACCGGTCAGATCCGGACGAACTCGAAGCTACATGGGGGACAATGGGGGCTCCGTGAGTACCGTTTCGACAAGCCTTCGATGCGCCTGCTTCCCACGCGTACAACAGGTTCCCCTGAGCCCACTCTTTTTTCCAAAAATTCCCCGGACCCCGAAGCAACGAACAAGCTCGTTGAGCTAGTGGCAAAGTCTATTCGCACCGATGGTTCTGCGCCTGGTCCTCTGCTTGATCCCAACATTAACAGCTTCCATTTGTTGCCAAGCCTGCCCGAGCACCTGCTCGCGGCGGAAATGAACGCTGAAGATCGTTCACTCGGCGACTACGCGAAAATACTCGACGCTGAAGGACATCCCGACCTCATTGGTGAGATCGAAGGTGGTGCTACGAGAACTCTGACAGCGGAACAAATCCGAAAGCGGATTCAGTCCCTCTCCTGCGCGGGTTGCCATCAGTTTTCCAGAACGGGCAACGGCGGCTTCACCGACGACTTCAAACGCGAGGTCTGTTGGCAAATTTCCTTCGAGAACAAACACGTCACCACCGAATCAACGGATGGTGAGTACGAAATATCGGATGCTTTGAAGTTCGTCTTTCTACCGCATCGGGAATTTGTAATGCGGAAGTACCTGGCGGGAAAATATATAAAAGGAGTGTACTGGCCGGGAAACGATCCGAAGAAGGAAGACATGAGCAACGATGCGCAAGCAGCCTCGATCGGTCTGCCCCACTGCTAGAAAACCATCTGCTATCACGCGGAATGAATCCCGTTGGATATCTGTGCGGCTCCCCACGCATCGCGTAAGAAGCTTCGCAAAAGACTCTACTCGGTCGATCCGGTGTCCGGCAGTTCCATGTCGGTGACGACGTTCTCGCCATTCGTCACGTCATACGCGAGGACGATGTCCATGCCCGGTTTCAGCGCATCGAGATCGGTTTCGGCGTTCAGCTTGTAGGACTTGCCGTCGTCCAGCGTCAGCGTCAGCGCGTCCTTGTCGACCTTCTTGATCAGGCCTTCGGTCTGGCCGGCGAAGGCGGCGGTGGAAATCAACAGCGTGGCGGCAACAGCGCCAATCAGGATACGCATCATCGTCCTCTTTAATCATTGCCGGTACAGCGGCTCGGTCCAACGGAACGGAACTGAGCAGAAACCAATCGAATGTGTCAAAACTAAATCCGCCGGATCACAGTTTGACCACTGTGGAAAACGCCAATAGAAGGCAAGCTGCAGCGCCGCGTCCTCCTGGGCGCGCAACGAACGCTGTAGCACTTTTGATTTTTTTTGCGCATGATCCTTTCCGAAAATCGCGCCGATTTTCGAGGTCATGCGCTAGGCCGGCTCCGACGCCGGCAGGGCTGGTTCCATGTCGCACAACACGTTCGGCCATCTCTTCCGCGTCACCACCTGGGGCGAAAGCCACGGGCCGGCGCTGGGCTGCGTCGTCGATGGCTGTCCGCCCGGCATCCGCTTCACTCGCGACGAGATCCAGGCCGAACTCGACAAGCGTCGCCCCGGCCAGTCACGTTTTGTGACCCAGCGTCGCGAACCTGACGAGGTCAAGGTCCTGTCCGGCTTTATTGTCGATGAGGACGGGGAGACGATGATCACCACCGGCACGCCGGTGTCGATGCTGATCGAGAATGTCGACCAGCGCTCCAAGGACTATGGCGACATCGCCCGCCAGTTCCGGCCGGGCCATGCCGACTACACTTACGAGGTCAAATACGGCCTGCGCGATTACCGCGGCGGCGGTCGCTCCTCGGCGCGTGAGACTGCGGCGCGAGTGGCGGCCGGGGCGCTTGCCCGCAAAATCGTGCCAGGCATGGTGGTGCGCGGCGCGCTGGTGTCGATGGGCGAAAGATCGATCGATCGCGCCAACTGGAACTGGAATTTCGTCGGTGACGCCGAAAACCCGTTCTTCACTCCCGATCCGGCGTCGGTCGCCGTCTTCACCAAATATCTGGACGGTATCCGCAAGGCGGGCTCCTCGGTCGGTGCGGTCATCGAGATCGTCGCCGACGGCGTGCCGGCGGGGCTTGGCGCGCCGATCTATGCCAAGCTCGACCAGGACATCGCCTCCGGCCTGATGTCTATCAACGCCGTCAAGGGCGTCGAGATCGGCAACGGTTTCGAGGCCGCCCGCATCACCGGCGAGGAGAATGCCGACGAGATGCGCATGGGCAATGACGGCAAACCGGTCTTCCTGTCCAACAATGCCGGCGGCATCCTCGGTGGCATCTCGACCGGCCAGGCGATCGTCGCGCGTTTCGCCGTCAAGCCGACCTCGTCGATCCTGACGCCGCGAAAGTCGATCGACAAGGACGGCAACGACGTCGAGATCATGACCAAGGGCCGGCACGATCCATGCGTCGGCATCCGCGCCGTGCCGATCGGCGAGGCGATGGTTGCCTGCGCCATTGCCGATCATTATCTGCGGCATCGGGGACAGACAGGGAGGGGAGTAGGGAGTAGGGAGTAGGGGGGTAGGGGAGTAGGGGAGTAGGGGAGTAGGGGAGTAGGGGAGTAGGGGAGTAGGGGAGTAGGGGAGTAGGGGAGTAGGGGAGTAGGGGAGTAGGGGAGTAGGGGAGTAGGTTATGCAGCTCCCGCGACAGCAATTTTTTCCTTTTCCCTACTCCCGTACTGCCCTACTCCCTTACTCCCCTATTCCCTGCGAGTGAAACGAGCGTCCATGCCTTACGACCAGAAGAAGATCGTTGAAGCCCTGCGCGCCTTCGAGCGCGGCGAGATCGTCGTCGTCATGGACGATGACGGGCGCGAGAACGAGGGCGACCTGATCGTCGCCGCCGTCCATTGCACGCCGGAAAAGATGGCGTTCATCGTCCGCAACACGTCAGGCATCGTCTGCACGCCGATGCCGCGCGAGGAAGCCAAGCGGCTCAACCTGTCGCCGATGGTGGCCGACAATGATTCTGCCCACACCACTGCCTTTACCGTCAGCGTCGACTTCAAGCACGGCACCACGACTGGCATTTCGGCGGACGACCGCACGCTGACGGTGCGCAATCTCGCCAATGGCAATGTCGGCGCGTCCGATTTCGTGCGCCCCGGCCACATCTTTCCGCTGATCGCGCGCGAGGGCGGCGTACTGATGCGTTCGGGCCATACCGAAGCCGCTGTCGACCTTTGCAAGCTCGCCGGCCTGCCGCCGGTCGGCGTCATTTCCGAGCTGGTCAACGATGACGGCACCGTGATGCGCGGCCCGCAGGTGCAGGCCTTCGCCGAAAAGCACGGGTTGAAGCAGATCTCGGTTGCCGACCTCATCGCCTACCGGCAACGCAAGGAAACGCTGGTCGAACGCGTCGCCTGTTCCGACATCGAGACGCCCGGCGGCAAGGCGCAGGTCTTTACCTATACGCTGCCCTGGGATTCCATGCATCACGTGGCGGTCGTCTTCGGCGATATCCGCGACGGCGTCGAGGTGCCGGTGCGCCTTCATTCCGAGGACGTGGTGAGTGACGTCTTCGGCACCAGCCACAGGCTGGACGCCATCATGAAGGCGATGGGTGAGCGCAAGCGCGGCGTCATCGTCTATCTGCGCGAAGGGTCGGTCGGCGTCGCCCATCAGGAGCGCAAGCGGCCGGCTGCCGGCGACCGCGAGGACCATGAAGAGGCGCGCCGGCGCGAGAACGAATGGCGCGAGATCGGCCTCGGCGCGCAAATCCTCAAGGATCTCGGCATTTCCTCGATCAATCTGATCGCCTCGCGCGAGCGCCATTATGTCGGCCTCGAAGGTTTTGGCATCCACATCGCCAAGACCGAGATTCTTTGACCGTTCTCACGATGCTGGTATGCGTCCGGCCCCCGCCTCGGGCCGGACGCACCGGAAGCTATTCCGCAGCGACCGCAGCAGCGTCGCAGGCTGCAATGTCGCAATCCGGCGCGGCAAGGCTGCGCTGGCCGGCAAGCACGATGACCAATGCGATTGTGCCCGACGCCACCGATACCCAGAACCCGTTCTGCGCGCCGAAAGCGTCCACCACCGAGCCGGCGGCGAATGAGCCGAGCGCCATGCCGATGCCAATGCCGGTCATCACCCAGGTCACGCCTTCGGTCAGCACCGCCTCGGGCACGCGCCGCTCGATCAGACCGAATGCCGTGATGAAGGTCGGCGAGATCGCCACGCCGCTGACGAAGACGGCCAGTGCCAGCAGCGGCACGGTGTCGGCGACGAGCAGCGGCAGCGTGGTAAGCGCAATGATGGCGATTGCGATGGCAAGTTGAATTTGCAGCGGCACTTTCAGGTTCAGGGCGCCGATAATGATGCCGACGACGAACGATCCGAGCGCGTAGACGCCGATAACGAAGCTGGCGGCGCCCGGCTGGCCAAGCTCCTTGGTGATCGCCACCGTGCTCACCTCCGTGGTTGCAAAGGTCGCGCCAATGAAGATCAGGGCCAAGGTGAGGATCTGGACAGGCCGCAGGCGGATTGCCGAACCGCCCGAACCATGTTCCACCGGTCTGGCTCGCGGTTCGGTCGAACGCTGCAGGATGAAAGCCGTCGAACCGAGGGCGAGGAACAATGTGCTCGCGAGCACTCCCGCTTCCGGGAAAAGCGCGACGCTCAGCCCCACCGACAGCGATGCCCCGGCGATGTAGACCAGTTCGTCCGCCGCCGATTCAAAGGCGAACGCGGTGTTCAGCTCGGGACGGTTGCGGAAGATCTCAGTCCAGCGCGCGCGCACCATTGCCGGGATGCTGGGCATGACAGCAGCCAGCAGCGATGACACGAACAGCGTCCATATCGGCCAATGCTGATTGGCCGCCGCAATCAGGATCGCGAAAGCGAGCGTGGAAATCACGGTGGTCGGCACCACAATCCGCGTCTGGCCGAGGCGATCCACCAGTCGCGATACCTGTGGCGCGACGAAAGCGTTGGCAAGCGCATATGTCGCGGAGACAGCGCCGGCCAGCCAGTATTCGCCATCAGTCTGTGACAGCATCGCAACGATCCCGATCGGAGCCATGGCCATCGGCAGCCGGGCAACGAACCCGGCTGCGGCGAAGCCTATGGCGCCAGGCGCGCGAAAGATCTGGGTATAGGGATTTTGCATGGTCTGGCTCCTCGACAACGGACGGTTCGACGATTACATACGTAACGTATGAGTTTAAATAGATCATACGCCGCGTATGTCAATTGGCATACGAAGCGTATGTTAATAGGGCCAGAGCATGCACAGACCTCGCAAGGAGATGATTGCCGAGACCCGCGCCAAGCTGATTGCCGCGGCACGCCAGGCCTTCGGCACGCTCGGCTATGCCGAAGCCTCGATGGATGATTTCACGGCATCGGCCGGGCTGACGCGCGGTGCGCTCTATCATCACTTCGGCGACAAGAAGGGCCTTCTCCAGGCGGTCATCGCCGAGATCGACGCCGAAATGTCGGCCCGGCTGAAGGTCGTTTCGGCCAAGCCGGACAATCTCTGGCAGGGCTTTGTCGACGAATGCACCGCCTATATCGAGATGGCGCTGGAGCCGGAGATCCAGCGTATTGTGCTTCGCGACGGGCCGGCGGTGCTCGGCGATCCATCGCAATGGCCAAGCCAGAGCACATGCATCCGCTCGATGACGGAGAGCCTGCAAAGACTGAGCGACGAGGGGACCATTCTTGCCGTCGATCCCGAAGCCGCGGCAAGGCTGGTCAGCGGCGCCTCGTTGCATGCGGCGCAGTGGATCGCAAATTCGAACGATCCCGAAGCGACGTCGAAGAAGGCAGTGAAGGCGTTCAAGGTTCTTCTGGAAGGGCTGCTCAATCGCACCGGCAGGCTGCACCAGCCTGATCGACTATCGTCGATGCACCCCGAGATTGACCAGTCACCGGCCTGAGGTCGTTCTTTCCAGCAATCTGGCGGCTCGCGCTGGAACCAGCCGGCCCCGCCCGCTTAAACCCTGTTGAACATCCCACCAGCGAGACGCTAAAACATGGCCAAAGCGTCGAGGCGCGCCTATATCGGGGCATGGTCACGAGACTTTACACCCATCCGATTTTCCTCGAGCACATAACCTCGCCCGGTCACCCGGAGCGGCCGGACCGTTTGCGCGCCATAGAGCGTGTGCTTGACGACGAGGCCTTCGCGGCGCTCGATCGCGTCCAGGCGCCGGAAGGCGACGAGGCAACCATCCTTTACGCGCATCCGCCCGAATTCGTCGAACGTGTCCGCACAGCGATACCGGACACCGGCATCGCCCGTATCGACGCCGATACCACCGCCAGCCCAAAGAGCTGGCAGGCGGCCGTGACTGCGATCGGGGCTGCCAACGCTGCTGTTGACGACGTCTTCACCGGCCGTGCCGACAATGTCTTCGTCGCCGCACGGCCGCCTGGCCATCATGCCGAAAAGACCACCTCCATGGGTTTTTGCCTGTTCAACACCGCGGCGATCGCGGCACGCTACGCGCAGAAGAACCATGGCGCCGACCGCGTTGCCGTCGTCGACTGGGATGTGCATCATGGCAACGGCACGCAGGACATCTTCTGGGACGATCCGTCCGTGCTCTATTGCTCGACGCACCAGATGCCGCTTTACCCCGGCACCGGGGCCGTGAGCGAAACCGGCGCCGGCAACATCGTCAACGCGCCGCTGGCGCCGCAGAGCGGCAGCGATGTTTTCCGCGACGCCTTTCTGTCGCGCATCCTGCCGGCGCTCGACAATTTTGTGCCCGATCTTATCATCATCTCCGCCGGTTTCGACGCCCACCACCGCGATCCGCTGGCCGAGATCAACCTGACCGAGGATGATTTCGACTGGGCGACCGGTCAGTTGCTCGAACGCGCCGGGCGCCTTAGCGGCAATCGGGTCGTCAGCCTGCTCGAGGGCGGCTACGATCTGCAGGGATTGGCATTTTCAGTCGCCGCCCATGTCGGGCGGCTGATGAAGGGATAGACGATGGCTGGTGAGATCAACGAGGACGTCAAGGCGATGAGCTTCGAGCAGGCGCTCGACGCGCTAGAGAGGATCGTCGACGATCTGGAGCGCGGCGACGTGCCGCTCGACCAGTCGATCCGCATCTACGAGCGCGGCGAGGCGCTGAAGGCCCATTGCGACCGGCTGTTGAAGGCGGCCGAGGACAAGGTCGAGAAAATCAGGCTGTCGCGTGACGGCAAGCCGGTGGGGACAGAGCCGTTGGACGCGGATTGAGGCGGCCTCGAACGACGATTGTGCTTGCCGGCTTTGGACATCACCATGATTGAGGATAAAACTCATCCCGTTTGAAACGGCTCCAGGACGAGAGGAGATTGCGAACGATGTGCAGAAACATCAAAACCCTGTTCAATTTCGATCCGCCGGCAACCAATGACGAGGTCCGCGATGCCGCACTTCAGTTTGTCCGCAAGCTGAGCGGAACGACGCGACCGTCAAAACAGAACCAGCATGCGTTTGACCATGCCGTCGAGGCCATTGCCGCCTCGGCGCGCGAATTGCTCGACAGCCTCGAGACGACGCAGCATCCGCGCAATCGCGAAGAGGTGGCGGCCAAGGCGAAGGCCAAATCTGCACTTCGCTTCGCCTGAGGGGACCGCGTGAGCTTCTTTCCCGGAAACGATCCGCAGATGGGCGATGCCTTCGCCAGCGATCAGATCGAGCTGATGGTCATTCCGAACGCCAAGGATATTGGCGGATTTCAGGTTCGCCGCGCCTTGCCGACGGCCAGGCGCCGGCTGGTCGGACCTTTCATCTTCTTCGATCGTATGGGTCCGGCAGTTCTTCGGGCCGGCCAGGCGCTCGACGTCCGTCCACATCCGCATATCGGACTGTCGACGGTGACTTACCTGTTCGACGGCAAGATCAGGCACCGTGATTCGCTCGGCACCGAGATGGTGATCCAGCCCGGCGACGTGAATCTGATGACCGCCGGCCGCGGCATCGTCCATTCGGAGCGCACGCCAGAAGAACTGCGCGGCGCGCCGATGTCGGTTTCCGGCCTGCAGACATGGTTGGCGCTGCCGGACGGCAAGGAGGAGGTCGCGCCGATCTTCGAAAACACCGCGGCGCTGCGCCTGCCCGAAATCGATGCCGAGGGGGTCAGCGGCCATATCGTCATCGGTGCGTTTTCCGGAATGCGCTCCCCGGTTGCGACCGCTTCGGACACACTGTACGCCGATCTCAGGCTGGCGCCGGGTGCCAGCGTGAAGATCCCGGCCGATGCCGAGGAGCGCGCCATCTATACGCTGGAAGGCGAGGTTTCGATATCCGGTGACCGCTTCCCGGCCGAGCGGCTGCTGGTTTTCCGGCCCGGCGATGAGATCGTTGTTTTATCGGAGAGCGGCGCCCATTTCATGCTGTTTGGCGGCGCTTCGCTCGGTTCGAAACGTTATATCTGGTGGAATTTCGTATCGTCCTCAAAGGAACGCATCGAACAGGCGAAAGAAGAATGGAAGACGGGCCGCTTCGATATCGTTCCCGGAGACGAGCAAGAGTTCATCCCGCTGCCCGAAAGCTGATGCGCGTTACCGCCACATTTACATTCGCCGGCCAGCGGCATATTTCACGATGAACAGAAAATCTGACCAGGCTCGCAAACAGTGAACGCAAAGCCCGATACGCCGCTTCTCGACAAGGTCCGCGTCCCGGCCGATTTGCGCACGCTTGCCGAAGGCGACCTGCCGCAGCTGGCTTCCGAGCTTCGCGCCGAACTGATCGACGTCGTCTCCCACACCGGCGGGCATCTCGGCGCCGGCCTTGGCGTGGTCGAGTTGACCGTCGCGCTGCACTACGTCTTCAACACGCCGGACGATCGGCTGATCTGGGACGTCGGCCACCAGGCCTATCCGCACAAGATCCTGACCGGCCGCCGCGACCGCATCCGCACGCTGCGGCAGGAGGGGGGGCTGTCCGGTTTCACCCGTCGCGTCGAGAGCGAATACGATCCGTTCGGCGCAGCCCACTCCTCGACCTCGATTTCAGCCGGCCTCGGCATGGCGATGGCGCGCGATCTGTCCGATGGCCGCAACAATGTCATTGCCGTCATCGGCGACGGCGCCATGTCGGCCGGCATGGCTTATGAGGCGATGAACAATGCCGGCGCACTCGATGCCCGGCTAATCGTCATCTTGAACGACAACGATATGTCGATCGCTCCACCGACCGGCGCAATGAGCGCCTATCTGGCCCGTCTGGCGTCTGGCAAGACCTATCTGGGGTTGCGCGATTTCGGCAAGAAGCTGACGTCCTATCTCGGCGAGCGCGCCGATCGCGCCATCAAGCGGGCGGTCGAGCACGCGCGCGGCTACGTCACCGGCGGCACGCTGTTCGAGGAAATGGGTTTCTACCACATCGGCCCAATCGACGGCCACAACCTCGAGCACCTGATCCCGGTGCTGAAGAACGTCCGCGACAATGCCGACGGCCCGGTGCTGATCCACGTCGTGACCCAGAAGGGCAAGGGCTACGCCCCGGCCGAGGCGGCCGCCGACAAATATCACGGCGTCAACAAATTCGACGTCATTACCGGCGCCCAGGCCAAGGCGCCCGCCAACGCGCCGAGCTACACCAAGGTATTTGCCGACAGTCTGATCCAGGAGGCCCGAGAGGACGACCGCATCGTCGCCATCACCGCCGCCATGCCGAACGGCACCGGGCTTGACCTCTTCGGCGAAGCGTTTCCGGCGAGGACCTTCGATGTCGGCATTGCCGAGCAGCATGCGGTGACCTTCGCCGCCGGCCTTGCCACGGAAGGCTTCAAGCCTTTCGCGGCGATCTACTCGACCTTCCTGCAGCGCGCCTACGACCAGGTCGTCCACGACGTGGCGATCCAGAAATTGCCGGTGCGCTTTCCGATCGACCGCGCCGGCTTCGTCGGCGCCGATGGTGCCACCCATTGCGGCGCTTTCGACACCACCTTCCTGGCGACGCTGCCCGGTTTCGTCGTCATGGCGGCGGCCGATGAGGCCGAGCTGCGCCACATGGTACGCACCGCTGCAAGCTACGATGACGGCCCGATCGCCTTCCGCTATCCGCGCGGCAACGGCGTTGGCGTCGAGATGCCGCAGCGCGGCTCGGTATTGGAGATCGGCAAGGGCCGGATCGTCAGGGAAGGCACCAAGGTTGCGCTGCTTTCCTTCGGCACCAGGCTGCAGGATTGCCTGGCCGCGGCCGAGGAGCTTGGCGCGGCGGGGCTTTCGACCACGGTCGCCGATGCCCGTTTTGCCAAGCCGCTCGACGAGGATCTGATCCGGCGGCTGGCCCGTTCGCACGAGATACTGGTGACGGTGGAAGAGGGCGCGGTCGGCGGCTTCGCCAGCCATGTGCTGCAGTTCCTGGCCCACGAAGGGCTGCTGGAGAGCGGCCTGAAGGTGCGCCCGCTGGTGCTGCCCGACACTTTCGTCGACCATGCCAAGCCGGAAAAGATGTATGCCGATGCCGGGCTGGACAGCGCCGGCATCGTGCGCACAGTGTTCGTGGCGTTGGGGCATACCGCGCAGGCCCAGCGCGCCTAGTTGTTTCCGCGTTTCTGCAACGCCAAAAGATTCTGCTTGGCTGCAAATGCCAGTCTGAATCAAAATCTCAACTGCTTGAATCAAATTACCGGCGAACAGTCGTAAGATACTGTTTACGCTGCCATTTGGCGATTTGCTTGCCGTGTCCTTTGGCCGTTTTTCAACGCCGCCCTGCTAGAAAGCGACCGGCAGGGGAAAGAAGACCAATGAGATCGCTTTTGGGCGGCATCGCGCTAACGGCCATCTTCGCCGCGTCGGCCGTGGCCGAAACGCGCTACGACCGCAAACTCGAAGAGGCGGTGATGGGCATCGTCGCCGGCAAGATCGGCCAAATCCGTGGCGGCTTCTCCTACAAGGAGGCGCCGCAATTCGTCGTCGTGCCAGATACCTTGCCGAAGGCGTCCATTTCCGTTGACCGGCCGCGCCCGCAGGTGTCCGGCGACAGCAGCGACGGTCTGACGCCGGCCGTTGAACGGCGGGTTTCGCGGACCATATTCTAGAAACTAGAACCACATATCCCGCACACAGCGACCATCCCTCGGCAAATCCTCGAATGTGTCGAGACCGTCGAAATGATCGATCGGGAGGTCGGCGACAGCCTCCGGCGGCGCAAGCCTCATATTGACGGCGATGCGGTGGCGACCGGCGGTATCGGCACGCAATCCGCGCCAGGCCAGGACGCAAGCGCACGTTGGACAGAAGAGAATCTCAAGCGAAGGGTGAGCCCTTCCAACGCGCGTATAGGCACTCACGGGCCCCGCAAGGCGGATGCGTTCGTCGACATAGTCATACGCCCAGAGCGTGCCGTAGCGACGGCAAAGCGTACAGTTGCAGGCAGTGATCGAACCGGGATCGCCCTCCAGGGTCCAGTGGGCTGCGCCGCAGTGGCAGGTTCCCGTCAGCATGTTCCTCCTCCACGTTTCGACGGCTAAACGGCATCTCTTCTTAGCATTGCGTCGGGTGTCGTGCGAGGTTCGACAAACAGCGGAGCGGCTGATGAGTTCACCCGCTTTTCCAACTATGCCTTGTCTCATCGCCAATATCCTTGCCATCATCGTTGGCATTCGCCATGAAGGCCGATGACTTCCCTTCCGCCAGCCAGCATTCGCCAGCGGCTCGACGAATTACTCGTCCAGCGCGGCCTGTTTGCCAGCCGCTCGCGTGCTCGCGATGCGGTGGCGCGCGGCACCGTGACGGTCGACGGCATCGTCGCCCACAAGCCGGGCCAGGCCGTTCTGCCTGAGTGCAACATCGTCGTTGACGATCCGGCGCAAGGTTACGTCTCGCGCGCCGCACTGAAGCTGAAGGCTGGTCTCGACCATTTCGGCCTCGACCCCACCGGTAGCGAAGCGCTCGATGTCGGCGCCTCGACCGGCGGCTTCACGCAGGTACTTCTCGAACGCGGCGCGGCGCATGTCACGGCGATCGATGTCGGGCACGGCCAGATCCACTCCGACATTGCCGGCGATCCGCGCGTGACGGTGATTGAAGGCCTGAATGCGCGCGAACTGTCGGCCGCCGATCTCGGCGGCCGTGTGCCGGATTTCATCGTCTCGGATGTCAGCTTCATATCGCTGAAACTGGCGCTGCCGCCGGCGCTTGCCTTGGCCAGGAACGGCGCAAAAGCCGTGTTTCTGGTCAAGCCGCAATTCGAGGCCGGCCGCGAGGCGATCGGCAAGGGCGGCCTGCTGAAGGACCCCTATGATGCGGCGCGCATTGCCGGCCTGATGCAGGACTGGCTCGATGCCATTCCCGGCTGGCGCTCGTTGGGACTTCATCTGTCGCCGATAGAGGGCGGCGACGGCAACCGCGAGTTCCTGCTCGGCGGCATCAAGGCCGTCGCGACCAAGCCTGCCAAGATCGGGCGGGCCGGGATTGAGAAGCGATGAGCACGCGTTTCACGATCGCAAAATTGGGCTCGCAGGGCGACGGCATCGCCGAGACCGAGACCGGCGAGGTTTTCATTCCGTTTACGCTGCCGGGAGAGGTCGTCACCGCCGGGCGGGAGAAAGATCGCGCTACCTTGATGTCGGTGCTTGAGGCCTCGCCGCTGCGAGTCGATCCGCCGTGCCGCCATTTCGGCGAATGCGGCGGCTGCGCCGTCCAGCATCTCGAGACTGAAGCCTATCACCAATGGAAGCGCGAAAGGGTCGTGCATGCGCTGAAGAGCAAGGGCATCGCCTGCGATGTCGGCCCGCTGGTGCCGTGCGCGCCGCACACGCGCCGCCGCGTCGTCTTCACTGCCCGGCGGAGCGAGGCGGGAATGCAGTTCGGCTTCGTTCGCGCGCTGTCGTCCGAAATCATCTCCATCGAGGAATGCCCGATCTCGCTGCCGCAGATCGCCGCTGCGCTCGACCGTTTGAGGATGCTTGCCGGACTGATCTGCACCACGACCAAATCGTTCCACATGGCGGTGACGGTGACCGGTTCCGGCCTCGATGTCGCGGTTCACGATTCCGGTAAGCTCGGCGAGAACCAGCGCCGCGTCGCCTCGAACTTTGTCATTGCCGAGAGGCTAGCCAGGCTGTCGGTCGACGGCGAGATCATTATCGAACCAAAGAAACCGGTCGTCCTGTTTGGTGGCGTCGCTGTCGCAGTGCCGCCGGGTGCTTTCCTGCAGGCGACCGAGGCCGCCGAAGAAGCGATGGCCGACATTGTCGGCCAGCATCTCGCGCGCGCCAAAAAGGTCGCCGATCTCTTCGCCGGCTGCGGAAGCTTCGCACTGCGTCTGGCCTCAAGATCGGAGGTTCATGCGGTGGAAGGCGATGCGGCAGCACTCTCGGCGCTTGACCGGGCCTTCCGTTTCGCCAGCGGCCTGAAGCGGGTGACCGGCGAACGTCGCGACCTGTTCCGGCGGCCGCTCACATTCAAGGAGTTGAATGCCTTTGACGGCGTAGTCTTCGACCCGCCCCGCGCCGGCGCCGAGGACCAGTCGAAGCAGATCGCGCGCTCCGACGTGCCGCTCGTCGCCGCGGTGTCCTGCAATCCGGTGACGCTGGCGCGGGATCTTCGCATCCTCCTCGATGGCGGTTACGCCTTGAAGAGCGTAATCCCGATCGACCAGTTCCTGTGGTCGCCGCATGTCGAGGCCGTCGCGCTGTTGGAGAAGCCGAGACGAAGGCGCTAGCAGCTAGGGCTTGAAATGCGCACCAAAAAAGCACATTTTGAGTGTACGTCGTTCAAACTGGGCTAGGAAATTGCCATGAGCACCGCAGCCTTTGAAAATTCGGCATCGCGCTTCGGCGAGGAGCGGGCGCCGTTTCTCTCGCCGAGGCGGGTAGCCGCACTGCTAGGGGTCAATATGACTGAACTGGCCGGCCTGACCGGTCTCGCGCGCAACACGCTTGCCGCCAAGTCCGGTGCGCGCAAGGTCGACGCCGCATTGAGTCCCATCGTCCGCATCCTGGCGATGGCCGGCGAGATGGCCGGTGATGAACAGCGTGCCGCGATCTGGTTCAAACATCAGCCGATCCCCGGCTGGGCGGGAAAGACCGCCTACGATCTCGTTCGCGAAGGCAAGACTGACAAGGTGCTTGCCTATCTGGAGGCAGTCCGCTCCGGCATCTATGCCTGAACCCAGGCTGACTCTATGGCGCGCTTTTGTGCCGCGCTGGGCCCATCTGCCGCTTTCCGGTGAGGGCGCGGCCCGCTTCGGCGGCCGCTGGAATCCGATTGGCACGCCGGCGATCTACGCCGCCCGGGAACTGTCCACGGCTTGGGCCGAGTACAATCAGGGTTTTGTCCAGCACCCGGCGCTGATTGCACAATTGAAACTGTCAGGCGCCCGGCTGGCCGACCTGACAGAGGCTGATACGCTGTCGAAGCTCGGTGTAACGGCCGACATTCACCGGTGCGAATGGCGTGACATCGTGGATGGAGGCTTTGTGCCCGAGACGCACCAACTGAGAGACCGCTTGCTTGGCGACGGGCTGCACGGCGTGATCTACCCGTCCTTCATGTCGCCTGGCGGCACATGCGTCGCGCTGTGGCGCTGGAACGAAAACGATGCTCCGGATCTTGAAATCATCGATCCCGACCATCGCCTGCCGAAAACAGCGGCATCATGGCTTTAGGGCAGTTCGAGCTGCGGCGGGCACACCCGCCTCCATCTCTTCCAACGTCTTCGGCCTGCCTATGTGGGGCAGGGATCCAAATACGTCCTCTGGCCGTGTTAAAGGCAAGACTGGAACAGGCAGTGCGACTTGATCGTCGGTCGAACTGGTGACTTCTAGCTTTTCTCCGGCAGCGATCACAGTTTCCTCTCCCGACATAACAAAGATGCTGATCGCGCGCTGAATTCAAGGCTGCATAGCCAGACGGTGCTAGCCTGCGCCTGAAAGGACGCGCTCGACGAAGGCGGGCACCACTTGTGTCGCCGGCCCTTCCATCTGCTCGTCGAAACGGGAGGCCCAGCCGGCGCATTTCAGATTGAGTTCGGCTGTTACGGCTCCGGCCGCGCGTGCCTCCTCCACGAAACCTGCTGCCGGGTAGACACTCCCGCTGGTGCCGATGGCCACGAATAGGTCGCAGCGCGTCAGCGCCTCGCCGACCTCCTCCATGCGGTAAGGCATTTTCGCCGAACCAGACCACGTCAGGCCTCAATTGACCTTTTGCGCCACACGCTGGACAGGCCGAATGGGCAGCGATGTCGTCGGCCCAGGTGCTGCTTTGCCCGCAGCTCAGGCAAAGGGCATGGCCCAGTTCTCCATGCATATGGATCAGTTTGCGCGAACCGGCGCGCTCATGCAGGTCGTCGATATTCTGCGTGACGACGAGGACGTCGCCTGGGAATTTCTGCTCGAGCTTGGCCAGCGCGGCGTGCGCCGCATTCGGCTCGACGCTGCCCATCTGCCGCCGGCGCATATTGTAGAAATCCTGCACCTTTACGGGGTCGCGCGCAAAACCTTGCGGCGTGGCCACGTCCTGCAGGTCGTATTTCGCCCAGACCCCGTCGGGATCCCGGAACGTGGCGACGCCCGATTCCGCCGAAATGCCGGCGCCTGTCAGGATGACGATTTTGGCTTTGGACATGGTCGAAGACACCGGCATCCGGAAACATCATTTGGAAGGCGATGTTACCGGAAGGCGGCAGCCGCATCAAACCCTGGTGCCGCCGACCGTCATCTGGTTCATCCTGAGATGCGGCTGGCCGACGCCGACCGGCACGCCCTGTCCGGCCTTGCCGCACATGCCGATGCCGGTGTCGAGCTTCATGTCGTTGCCGACCATCGAAACCCGATGCATGGCATCCGGCCCATTGCCGATCAGCATGGCGCCCTTGATCGGTTGCGTCACCTTGCCGTTCTCGATCATGTAGGCCTCGGTGCAGCCGAACACGAACTTGCCCGAAGTGATGTCGACCTGGCCGCCACCGAACGACACGGCATAGATGCCGTTCTTGACCGAGGCTATGATTTCCTCCGGCTCCATGTCGCCTGCCGTCATGTAGGTGTTGGTCATGCGCGGCATCGGCTCATGCGCGTAACCTTGGCGCCGCCCGTTGCCGGTGGCCTTCATGCCCATCAGCCGTGCATTCTGGCGGTCCTGCATGTAGCCGACCAGCTTGCCATCATCGATCAGCACGTTATGGGCCGAAGGCGTGCCTTCGTCGTCGACGGTCAGCGAACCTCGCCGCTCGGGCATGGTGCCGTCGTCAACGACGGTGACGCCTTTCGCCGCCACCTGCTGGCCAAGCAGGCCGGCAAAGGCCGACGTCTTTTTGCGGTTGAAATCGCCTTCCAGCCCGTGGCCGACGGCCTCGTGCAACATGACGCCCGGCCAGCCGCTCGACAGCACGATGTTGAAAGTGCCGGCAGGTGCTGGAACCGCTTCGAGATTGACGAGCGCCTGCCGCAGTGCCTCCTTGGCCGCGTGCCGCCAGCTGTCCTCGACCAGGAATTCGCCAAAATCCTTGCGGCCTCCCATGCCGTAGGAGCCGCTCTCCTGGCGGTCGCCGTCGCCGACCACCACCGATACGTTGATCCTGACCAGCGGGCGGATGTCGCGGACCATCTGGCCATCGGCGCGCACGATCTCGACATGCTGCCAGGAGGCGGCGAGCGACGCCGTCACCTGCCTGACGCGCGGATCTTCGGCCCGCAGCCATGCATCGATTTCCTGAAGCAACTTGGCCTTGGTCTCGAAGGAAGGCGAGGGGATCGGGTTTCCGTCGCCGTAGAGATGGCGGTTGGTACGGGCGGGCGCTGCGGCAAGCGTGCCGGAATAGCCGCTCTTCACCGTCGAAACGGCATCGGCGGCGCGCCGCAGCGAGGCTTCGGAGAGATCACTGGAATGGGCGTAGCCGCTGGCCTCGCCAGCGACGGCGCGCAGGCCGAAACCCTGGTCGGTGTTGAAATTCGCGGTCTTCAGCTTGCCATTGTCGAACATCAGCGCTTCGCTTTCGCTGTATTCGAGAAACAGTTCGCCGTCGTCGGCGCCGTTGATGGTCTCGGCGACGATCTGCTTGATGCGATCGTCGGAAATGTCGAATTGGCCGATCAGGCTGTTCATGGCAGGTCCATTCGCAGGAGGATTGTTTCCCACGATGTAGGCGCGAAGGCCTGCACAGACAATCTGAAATGAGATTTGCCGTGACCGCGGCCGGTCAACAATCACTGGATCGTGCTACAAGACCGCGTTCAAGGGAGGGCGGCGAAGCCGTCGGCAAAACCCTTGAGGTCGACGGGAATGCCGATGCCTTCTTCGGGCGTCTGGAAGACGATAAAGGTCGCCGACGTACCGGTCTTCAGCGTATCGAGCAGCGGCTTTTCCAGGATGACCTCGGCATAGCAGCCGTCCTGGAAACAGCGCACGAAATAGGCGCGGCCGATATCCTTGCCGTCGACATTGAGGCCGAGGCCGTTGGGCAACAGCACGCCGAGCGGCGCCAGCACACGAAGGATTTCGGCCTTGTTGTCGGCTGTACGCAGCACGACAACGGAAAGACCCATTTCCGGGCGGTCCTCGGCGACGACGTTCTGCATCATCACGCATTGTTCGGACGTAGCACCGGCCGGCGTATCGCAGATGATCGACCACGCCCCATGCGTCGACTTCACCGTGCCGCTTGGCTGCGCGGCATTGGCCAGGCCGCCGCCTGACAAGGCTATTGCGGCGGCAACAAGGATGACCTCCGCCAAGGTTCTCGAAAGCCAAGCGTTCATGACGGCTCCATTGCGAATCACGGCACTTTAAGCCGCACTAAACCCAAGTAAAGGACGAGACCCCCGCGGTCTGCCCCGACATAGGCGACAATGCGCTTTTCCGTGCCAATTTCGCCCTAATTGCGACGGTTTCGCGCGCCGCGCGGCTCATTCTGCCGGGATGCCGCTCCGGTGATTCGCGACGAGCGGTCACCGCACGAAGCTACAGCCGCGCTTGCGCGCAAAAATGCCGCACGGGTTCCGCCGCTCCTTTCTTGCGGAGGCAAATAGAGTATGGTTTGAACCAGCCTTGAATTGTCCGGGATTCCCGTCCCGGCATTATTCGGCATTCTTGCGGTCCGATCGCGAGGAACTGGGAGATGACGAGGGCGATGAGAAAATTCCTGGCAACCGCCAAAATCGTAGCTAGTGCCGCTGCCACGTTGTTTGCCGCTGCATCCGCTCATGCAGCCCAGCCTCAACCCTGGGAAACCAGTTTTCAGCCTCCGGCGACCGATATTATGAGGCAGATCGAGTGGTTCGGAAACTATTCGTTCGCGTTCATCATTGTGATCACCGCCTTGGTGCTTTTTCTGATCGCCTACTGCATTTTGAAATTCCGGGCGAGCGTCAACCCGACCCCGTCGCGCACCAGCCACAACACGCTGATCGAGGTCATCTGGACTGTCGGTCCCGTCGTCATCCTGCTCTGTCTCGCCATTCCTTCGTTCCAGCTGCTGACCGCGCAATACACGCCGCCGGAAGAAGCCAAGCTGACCGTCAAGGCGACGGGCAATCAGTGGAACTGGGATTACGAATACCAGGTCGACAACACGCTTTCCTTCAATTCCGCGATCCTTCAGGATGCCGACAGGGCTGCTGCCGGCAAGGAAGATCGCGCCGCCTATCCGCGCCTGCTCGCCGTCGACAATGAGATGGTGGTGCCTGTCAACACCATGACCCGCGTGCTGGTGACGGCGACCGACGTCATTCACGCCTTTGCCATGCCGTCCTTCGGCATCAAGACCGACGCGGTGCCGGGCCGCATCAACGAGGTGTGGTTCAAGGCCGACAAGGAAGGCCTCTATTACGGCCAGTGCTCGGAACTCTGCGGCAAGGACCACGCCTTCATGCCGATCGCCATTCGCGTCGTCTCCGATGCGCAATACAAGACCTGGCTGGCGGCAGCCAAGACCGATCTTCCCGGCGCCAACAAGGCGCTGATGGCCGAGGTCGATGGCACGAACAAGGTAGCGGCCGCCGGCAACTGATGCCGCGACCAGAAAAGATTCAGGGAACGGAGCCGACCATGGCAGACGCTGCAGCTCACGACGACCACGACCACAAGCCGTATCATGGCTGGGTCCGGTGGGTGTATTCGACCAACCACAAGGACATCGGTACGCTTTATCTGATCTTCGCGATCATGGCGGGCTGCATCGGTGGCGCCTTATCGGTCGTCATGCGCATGGAATTGCAGGAGCCGGGCATCCAGATATTCACTGGCCTGGCACAGATGGTCTACGGCATGAACGGTGACGCCGCCATCGACGGCGGCAAGAGCATGTACAATGCCTTCACCACCGCGCATGCGCTGATCATGATCTTCTTCATGGTGATGCCGGCGCTGATCGGCGGCTTTGCCAACTGGATGGTGCCGATCATGATCGGCGCGCCGGACATGGCGTTCCCGCGCATGAACAACGTCTCGTTCTGGCTGCTGCCGCCGGCTTTCATCCTGCTGATTATCTCGGCCTTCGTCCCGAGTGCGCCGGGCGCCTATGGCGTCGGTGGCGGCTGGACGCTTTATCCGCCGCTCTCGACATCGGGCCAGCCTGGACCGGCCATGGACCTGGCGATCCTTTCAATCCACATCGCCGGCGCCTCCTCGATTCTTGGCGCCATCAACTTCATCACCACCATCTTCAACATGCGCGCGCCCGGCATGACCATGCACAAGATGCCGCTGTTCGCGTGGTCGGTGTTGATCACCGCCTTCCTGCTGCTGCTGTCGTTGCCGGTGCTGGCCGGCGGCATCACCATGCTTTTGACCGACCGCAATTTCGGCACCACCTTCTTCGCCCCGGACGGCGGCGGCGACCCGATCCTGTTCCAGCACCTGTTCTGGTTCTTCGGCCATCCAGAAGTCTATATCCTGATCCTGCCGGGCTTCGGCATCATCAGCCATATCATCTCGACCTTTTCGAGGAAGCCGGTGTTCGGCTATCTCGGCATGGCCTATGCGATGGTTGCCATCGGCGCGGTGGGCTTCATCGTCTGGGCCCACCACATGTACACGACGGGCCTGTCGCTCGACACCCAGCGCTATTTCGTCTTCGCCACCATGGTCATCGCGGTGCCGACGGGCGTGAAGATATTCTCGTGGATCGCCACTATGTGGGGCGGGTCGATTTCGCTTAAGACCCCGATGCTGTGGGCGATCGGCTTCATCTTCCTGTTCACAGTTGGTGGCGTCACCGGCGTGCAATTGGCCAATGCCGGCCTCGACCGCCCGCTGCACGACACCTATTTCGTGGTTGCGCACTTCCACTACGTGCTGTCACTGGGCGCGGTCTTCGCCATCTTCGCCGGCTGGTACTACTGGTTCCCGAAGATGACCGGCTACATGTATTCGCCGGTGATCGCCAACACCCACTTCTGGGTCACTTTCGTCGGCGTCAACCTGGTCTTTTTCCCGCAGCATTTCCTCGGTCTCTCCGGAATGCCGCGTCGCTATATCGACTATCCCGATGCCTTCGCCGGCTGGAATATGGTGTCGTCCTACGGCTCGTACATCTCGGCTGTCGGCGTCGTCATCTTCCTGTTCGGCGTCTTCGAGGCGTTCCAGAAGAAGCGGGTCGCCGGCGCCAATCCTTGGGGTGAGGGTGCGACCACGCTGGAATGGCAGCTGCCTTCGCCGCCGCCGTTCCACCAATGGGAACAGCTGCCGAAGATCAAGTAGGCGGTTGCCTCCTTTAATACGGAACCGCCGGCCGTCCGGCGGTTTTGGCCAACGGAATGATGGACTCTAAGTACGCATGGCCCTTGCCGAAGACAGACTGATTGACGAGCCGGGCTTCCGCATGTCGGAAGCGACGGCGGGCGATTTCTTCGCCCTGCTGAAGCCGCGCGTCATGTCGCTGGTGGTGTTCACAGCGTTTGTCGGCATGGTCGCCGCCCCGGTGACCATCAATCCGCTGCTGGCGGTGATCGCGATCCTGGCTATTGCCATTGGTGCCGGCGCGTCCGGTGCGCTCAACATGTGGTATGACGCAGACATCGATGCGGTGATGACGCGCACCGCCGGCCGTCCCGTGCCGGCCGGCCGCATACGGCCTGGCGAGGCATTGAGCTTCGGGCTGGTGCTGTCGGTTCTGTCGGTGATGACGCTCGGCGTGCTGGTCAACTGGTTGGCCGCATCGCTTCTGGCCTTCACCATCTTTTTCTATGCCGTCATCTACACGATGTGGCTGAAGCGCTGGACGCCACAGAACATTGTCATCGGCGGTGCTGCCGGTGCCATTCCGCCGGTCATCGGCTGGGCGGCGGTAACCGGATCGGTCAGCCTCGAAAGCTTGGTGCTGTTCCTGATCATCTTCCTGTGGACGCCGCCGCATTTCTGGGCGCTCGCGCTCTTCAAGTCGGAGGACTATGCCAAGGCAGGCATTCCGATGATGCCGAATGTCGCCGGCCAGGCTTCGACCAGACGCCAGATCTTTGCCTATGCGCTGGTCCTCGCACCGGTTGGCGTGCTGCCATGGGTTCTCGGCTTCACCACGCCAGCCTATGGCGTCGTTGCATTGCTGCTCGGCGCCGGCTTCGTCTGGTATGCGTGGAAGGTGCTGCAAATGGCCGATGACGACCGGGCGATGAAGCCGGCCAAGGCCCTGTTCGGCTATTCGCTGCTCTATCTCTTCGCCATCTTCGCCGCCTACCTTGGCGATTGCGTCGTCGCGCGCGCGCTGACCATCGGTGGAGCATGAGCATGGCCGAAAAGAAGCTTGAACTGGTCACGCTGACCGACCGTCAGCAGAAGGCCCGCCGCAATCGCTCGGCCGCAATCGGCTTCGCGCTGGCGGCGCTGGTCGTCATATTCTACGTCGCGACCATCGTGAAATTTGGTCACAGCGTCACCGGTTCGATGTGAGCTGAACATGACCAGGCAAACAGTCACCGATCCTACGAAGAAGAATACGAACCGCGTCGTCGCCGGCGTCTGCATCGCGTTCTTCGGCGGCATGATCGGCATGGCCTATGCCGCAGTGCCGCTCTACGCGATGTTCTGCCAGGCGACAGGCTACGGCGGCACCGTTAAACGGGCGACCCAGCAATATGCCGATCGGGTGCTCGACCGTGACATCACCATCCGCTTCGATGCCAACACCGTCGGCATTCCCTGGCAATTCCAGCCGGTCGCCCGCTCGATCACCATCAAGATCGGCGAAACAGCCGAGGCGCATTTCAGCGCGACCAACAAATTCAGCCGGCCCATCACCGGACGCGCCACCTTCAATGTACAGCCTGAACTGGCCGGACCTTACTTCAACAAGGTCGAGTGTTTCTGCTTCACCGACACGACGCTGAAGCCGGGCGAGACGTTGGACATGCCGGTCGTGTTCTATGTCGATCCCGACATCGTCAACGCGCCGGAACTGAAGGATTTGAGGACGATTACCCTGTCCTATACGATGTTCCCGGTCGACAAGACCAAGCCGGTCGCATCATCGGTACCGGCCGACGGCCGCCGCAACAAGAGTTCAGATACCGAAGCAAGCCTCGGGGGTTGATATGGCAGACGCACACGCAAAACCACAACATGACTACCACCTCGTCGACCCGAGCCCATGGCCTTTCCTGGGCTCCGTCGGGGCGCTGGTGACCGCGATCGGCGGCGTCTGTTACATGCAATATCTCAAGGGCGGCGATTTCCCCATCTTCGGTTTCAACATCGCCAATCCATGGTTGTTCTTCATCGGCCTGCTGATCGTCATCTACACGATGTTCGCCTGGTGGTCTGATACGATCAAGGAAGCGCATGAGGGACACCACACTCGTGTCGTGTCGCTGCATCTGCGCTACGGCATGATCATGTTCATCGCCTCCGAGGTGATGTTCTTCGTCGCCTGGTTCTGGGCCTTCTTCGACGCCAGCCTGTTCCCCGGCGAGGTCCATCAGTATGCCCGTACCGCCTTCACCGGCGGCGTCTGGCCGCCCAAGGGCCTCGAAGTTCTCGACCCTTTCCATCTGCCGCTTTACAACACCGTCATCTTGCTCCTGTCGGGCACCACGGTGACCTGGGCGCACCACTCGCTCATCCACGGCGACCGCAAAGGGCTGATCAATGGCTTGGTGCTGACCGTCGGCCTCGGCATGCTGTTCACCATGGTGCAGGCCTACGAGTACATGCATGCGCCGTTCGGCTTCAGGGATTCGATCTACGGCGCCACCTTCTTCATGGCGACCGGCTTCCATGGTTTCCACGTCATCATCGGCACTATCTTCCTGCTGGTCTGCCTGATCCGCGCCATGAAGGGCGACTTCACGCCCAAGCAGCATTTCGGCTTCGAGGCCGCCGCCTGGTACTGGCATTTCGTCGACGTGGTGTGGCTATTCCTGTTTGCCTCGATCTATGTCTGGGCATCGAACGGCGCAATGATCGAACCGCACTGACATTGGCCCGAGGAAATGGGCCCGAGGAAAATGGGGCCGAGGAAATAGACAAGGCGGCTGCGGCGACGTGGCCGCCTTATCTTTTGCGGCAAATGCTCCTAGGATGACCCCATGAGCGACGACAAGGCGATCTGGCCACCAATCGATCCGATCTCGGCCGGCCTGCATGGCCGCTGCCCCCGCTGTGGCGAGGGCAAGCTGTTCTCCGGGTTCCTCACCGTCGGCGATCGCTGTACCAATTGCGGCCTCGATTATTCCTTCGCCGATGCCGGCGACGGGCCGGCGGTGTTCGTTATTCTGATCATCGGCTTCATCGTCGTCGGCCTGGCGCTGTGGATGGAGGTGACGCTCAATCCGCCGCTCTGGCTGCATCTGTTGCTGTGGATTCCGCTGACGCTGGTGCTTTGCCTGGCGGCGCTCAGGCTGATCAAGGGCGTGCTGCTGACGCTGCAATACCGCAACAAGGCGGCCGAGGGCCGGCTGGACCGCGGCGAATGAGCGAGGCATCAGGTTTGGTGGCCGGCCGGTCGAGGCCGAAACGCGCATTGGCGCTCGGCCTGGGTATCGTCGTGTTTTTGATCCTGCTGGCGCTCGGCACCTGGCAGGTTCAGCGCCTGCACTGGAAAGAGGGCCTTCTCCAGACGATCGACCAGCGCACGCATTCGGCGCCTGTGCCATTGGCCGAGGTCGAAAAGCGGTTTGCTGCCACCGGCGACGTGGACTACACGCCGGTGATAGTGACCGGCACTTTCCTGCATCAAGGCGAACGGCATTTCCTCGCCACCTGGGAAGGCCAGTCCGGCTTCGATGTGTTCACGCCGCTGCAGCTCGACGATGGCCGTTTCGTGCTGATCAACCGCGGCTTCGTGCCCTACGATTTCAAGGGCCCCGCCAAGCGGCCGCAGGGGCAGGTGACGGGCAAAGTGACGGTGACGGGGCTCGCCCGCAACCCGCTGCCGGCCAAGCCCTCGATGATGCTTCCAGACAATGACCCACAGAAGAACATCTTCTACTGGAAAGATCGTGACGCGATGGCCTCGAGCGCCGGCCTGCCGGCAGGTGCGGTGCTGGTGCCGATCTTCATCGATGCGAACGCGGCGGCCAACCCCGGCGGGTTGCCGGTCGGCGGCGTCACCGTCATCGACCTGCCGAACAGCCATCTGCAATATGCGATAACCTGGTACGGCCTTGCCGTCGCCCTTGCCGGTGTCCTGATCTCCTGGCTCCGCCGCCCGGCGAAAGACCAATGATCGCCGCCACTACCCTTGACAGGGCAGGGCCGCACACCTCATTTCGCGCCTTGAGCTCAGAAGTCATAGTCCGATCAACCGGCCTACAATCAGCGTAAGATGCAATCATGCTTCAGACAAAGCCACCGCTGACCATCCGGCTCTGCCAGCCGCGCGGTTTCTGTGCGGGCGTCGACCGTGCCATCCAGATCGTCGTGCTGGCACTCAAGAAATATGGCGCGCCGGTTTATGTCCGCCACGAGATCGTGCACAACCGCTACGTCGTCGAAGGGCTGCAAAGTCTCGGCGCGGTGTTCATCGAGGAGCTCTCCGAGATCCCGCCCGAGCATCGCCAGAGCCCCGTTGTCTTTTCGGCGCATGGCGTGCCGAAATCGGTACCGGCCGACGCCCAGTCCCGCAACCTCTTCTATCTCGATGCGACTTGCCCGCTGGTCTCGAAGGTCCACAAGCAGGCAATGCGCCATCAGCGGCTTGGGCGCCACGTGCTTTTGATCGGTCATGCCGGGCATCCGGAGGTGATCGGCACAATGGGCCAGTTGCCGGACGGCGCGGTCACTCTGATCGAGACCGAAGCCGACGCCGCAAGCTTCGGGCCCGCAGACCCGCAAGCGCTCGGTTTCGTCACCCAGACGACGCTGTCGGTCGAGGACACTGCCGGCATCATCCGCGCCCTGCAGCAACGTTTTCCCGAGCTGCACGCGCCGGCGGCGGAATCGATCTGCTATGCCACCACCAATCGCCAGGAGGCGGTCAAGGAAACAGCAGCCGGCGCCGATCTTTTCCTGGTCGTCGGTGCGCCCAACTCCTCCAACTCGCGACGCCTGGTCGAAGTGGCCGAGCGCGCCGGCGCCTCGATGTCACTTCTCGTGCAGCGCGCCTCCGAAATTCCATGGAATGACATTGCCGCCATCTCGACGCTCGGCCTGTCGGCGGGCGCCTCGGCGCCGGAGATCATCGTCGACGAGATTGTCGATGCCTTCCGGCAGCGCTTCGACGTGACCATCGAGCTGGCCGTGACGGCGACGGAGACAGAGGATTTTCCGGTGATGCGGGTGTTGCGCGATGTCGAACTGACGGCAGCCGACATGGCCTTCGTCAATGGGGCTGCGTAGCAACGATGGCGGTCTACACCGATGTCAATGAGGGCGAGCTCGGCGAGTTCCTCAGGAACTATCCGGTCGGCGATCTCTTGTCCTACAAGGGCATCGCCGAAGGCACCGAAAATTCGAATTTTCTGCTGCACACCAGCAGCGGCTCCTACATCCTGACGCTTTACGAGAAGCGCGTCGACAAGGCTGACCTGCCGTTCTTTCTCGGCCTCATGGCCCACCTCGCCAGAAAGGGCATTTCGTGCCCGCTCCCGGTCACCGCGCAGGATGGCGGTGTGATCGGAACGCTTGCCGGCCGGCCGGCGGTCATCATCACCTTCCTTGAGGGTCTATCGCTGCGGCGGCCGACAGCTGGGCATTGCGGCGAGGTCGGCAAGGCTCTGGCGGCACTGCATCTCGCCGGCGCGGATTTCCCGATGACCCGCCCCAACGCCCTTGCCATCGATGGCTGGCGCAAGCTGTGGAACGCCGCCCACGCCCGCGCCGATGAGGTCGAGCCGGGATTGGCGGCCGAGGTCGATGCCGATTTCGCCGATTTCGAGCGGAACTGGCCGAACGGTCTGCCGCAGGGCATCATCCATGCCGATCTTTTCCCGGACAATGTATTCTTCCTCGGCGAGAAACTGTCCGGGCTGATCGACTTCTATTTCGCCTGCAACGACCTCTACGCTTATGATGTTGCCACGTGCCTCAACGCCTGGTGCTTCGAGAAGGATTTTTCCTTCAATCTGACCAAGGGCACGGCGTTGCTTGCCGGCTACCAAAGCGTGCGGCCGCTGAGCAGCGACGAGAAAGCGGCGCTGCCGATGCTGGCGCGCGGTTCGGCGCTGCGCTTCATGCTGACCCGGCTCTACGACTGGCTGACGGTCCCGGACGGCGGGCTTGTGATGAAACGCGACCCGACCGAATATATCCGCCGGATGCGCTTCCATCGGGCGATCAACTCTCCTTCCGAATATGGACTAACATGACCAAGCGCGTTGAAATCTTCACCGATGGTGCCTGTTCGGGCAATCCCGGGCCTGGCGGCTGGGGCGCGGTCTTGCGCTTCAACGGTGTCACGAAAGAACTGTCGGGCGGCGAGGCTGCCACCACCAACAACCGTATGGAACTGTTGGCGGCCATCTCGGCGCTTAATGCCCTCAAGGAGCCCTGCGCCGTCGATCTTTATACCGACAGCAACTATGTCAAGGACGGTATTTTCAGCTGGATCGACGGCTGGAAGCGCAACGGCTGGAAGACGGCCGCCAGGCAGCCGGTGAAGAATGCCGAGCTGTGGCAGCAGCTCGATGCAGCGCGTAACCGCCATCAGGTCACCTGGCATTGGGTCAAGGGCCATGCCGGCCATCCCGAGAACGAGCGCGCCGACGAATTGGCGCGGCTCGGCATGGCGCCATTCAAGAAAGGGCTCGTCAAGACTGTGGCACCAGTACCAGGTTCGCAGTCAAAGCAGCCGACGACCACAAAGGCGCGGCGCTCGACCCAAAGCTATTGAATTCCGGCTGCGGGTCCGCTCTCTGGCAGGAAGAGCTCTATCATGCCGATCGCATACTACATCACGCATCCCCAGGTTCAGGTCGATGCCAACGTTCCAGTGGCGGAATGGGGACTATCCGACGTCGGGCGAGCGAGAACATCGGCAATGCTCGATCAGCCGTGGGTTGGGTCGATTCGGCGGATCGTGTCATCGGGTGAACGCAAGGCGATAGAAACCGCCGAGATACTCGGAAGGCATCTCCGCCTTGCGATCGAGGTGAGGGAAGGGATGCATGAGAATGACCGATCGGCAACCGGTTTCCTGCCGCCTTCCGAGTTCGAAGCGGTCGCCGACCAATTCTTCGCCAATCCAAACAGCAGCATTCGTGGATGGGAGCGAGCTATCGATGCCCAGCGTCGTATTCTAAGCGAGGTAGACACTGTGCTAGGCACCGACGCCGCTGTCGAGGTCGCATTCATAGGTCACGGAGGTGTCGGAACGCTCCTGCTGCTCTCTTTGAGCGGTCGGGAAATCAGCCGCGAGGCGGATCAGCCAGCGGGCGGCGGGAACTACTTCGCATACGATACCGGTGCGCGTCGCGTTATCCATGGATGGCAGCCGATCGACAGGCCGGCGCAGCGCCGCGACGGCTGACTTGGCTATCGGATGAGCAGGGCGGTGCCGAACAGTCCGAGCGCGAACACCGTGTGCGACACCAGATTGAGGGCGCGGACCTGCATTGGATTGGGGCGCTTCGAAGCGGCCCAGCCGGCACCCATGCCGGGCGCCAGCAGAAACCAACCGGCGCCGACGGTGACGATGCCGAGGATAAAGGCCGGCAGGAAGGTCGGCGCGGTGAGCCAGCCCGTTCCGGCCAGCACGACCAGTATGATGCCGTAGACGATGCCGACAGCATAATGAAAGGCCCAGCCAAGTGCAGATTCATGCGCATAGGGCGAGGCCTCGCCAATGTCGTCATGGAAGACCTTGCCTTCCCTGAGATGCCAGACCCAGCGGCCGACCAGCCCCCAGTTCGGCCGCGGCTGAGCAAACGCCTTGTTCAGGAAAATCGCCCAGATATCCATAAGCGCGGTTGCGCCGATACCGATCGCGACAGCGCGCCAAAAGATGTCAGACATAACCGAGGTCCCAAAAAGCAAGCAGTCCCGAAGCGCCGACGCATGGCCCTGAAAACCGGGTCGGCTTTCGGAAGGATCATGCGCCGATGAAAAGGCGGCATCCTTTGAACGCGTAGCGCTCGAAGGCGCCCTTTGTCATCCCTGGCCTAGGCTGTCGCCAAGACGGAAAGCTGTCCGAGAATGTGAGCCGCACCGGACTCGTCGACGCCGGGCTTTGTCTCGACACTGAGTGCGGTGACCTTGCCGTCATCGACGATCATCGAAAAACGCCTCGAGCGCAGCCCCATGCCGCCGCTGGAGAGGTCGGCGTCGAGGCCGACCGATTTGGCGAAATCGCCATTGCCATCGGCAAGATAAAGTATTTTGCCTTCACCGCCGCTGAAGCGAGCCCAGGCTCCCATGACGTGAACATCGTTGACCGAGACGACGGCGATAGTGTCGACGCCGCGCGCCAGGATGGCGTCGTAATTATCCAGGTAGCCCGGCAGGTGATTATTGCTGCAGGTCGGCGTGAAAGCGCCTGGAACGCCAAACAGCACGACCGTCTTTCCTGAGAATATCTCGCCCGTCGTGATCGGCTTTGCACCGTCGGCGGTCATTGTTTTGAAGGTCGCATCCGGCAGTTTGTCGCCAACGGAGATCGTCATGATGGTCCTCGCTTGAGAATGGAAAGGGAGTGTCCTTGCGATAGCGAACTAAGGCGCGCCCGGCAACCGTCCAGACGTTGGCATCACGGAAAAGGCAGCAGGCCTTCGACCGCGCCAGCGGCACTTGTCAGTGTGTAGTGAAGGCCGCCATCGGTTGGCGTTGTCGACGGCCTGTCGAGGATCGGCACCGTAAAGATCAGCTTGCCATCCTTTTCGCTGCGGGTCGGGGCACCGAACATGTAGTCGCGTTCGCCGGCAACGAAGAAGTCGGCGGCCTCGGGAGTGCCCGGAAAGCTCGCTTCGACAATCAGGGTTTCGTGATCGCCCGGCAGTACGTTTATTCCGAAATCGGGCGTTGCCGTGGCGGGCAGAGTTGCAAGGCCTGCCTTGACCAGTGCCGCATCCTCGGCGTTGTCGGGATCGGCGCCGGGATCGATGGTCAGCCTTGTCTGCACCGGGATGCAGATGGTTTCGCAAATGCCGAGGAAGATGTCCGCATCGATGACGGCCGGCTGGCCGGGTGCAGCAAGCGTGAACGTCACCGGCAATGAAACCGGGTGGTCGTAGCCGGCCCATTTGCCATAGCCGTCATCGTGGCGCTGCGGCGGCGGAAACGAAAGCGTCGCGTCGGCAATGTTGGTGCTGGCCGAGATGTCGATCTGTGGCGGCACGCCCGCATCGCCCGGATCGCGCCAATAGGTCTTCCAGCCTGGCTTCAGCGCAATGTCGAGGACACCTTGGAGACGCCCGGCCTCGTCGGCTTTGCCGCTCGTCACCAGCCGCACCCGGCCGCCTTCGCTATTGTACCAGGCCGACGAGGAGGCTGAGGCGGGGAGGCAGGTCGCCGACCCAATGGCCACGCCAAGCAGCAGGATTTTCAAGCTTTGCATGGCAATGATTTGATCGTCTGTTGATGGCCGCACAATGATTTCATGACGCCGCCGGCATCATATTTGCGTGACCTTTGACTTATGAGCCTGATCAAATCGGGCGCCGCCCATCTTTTCGGCGCCCTGGAAACGCGTTACGCTGTGGTCATGGATTTGTTGCGTCATAAAAAAACGGCCGCAGGACCCGGCTTTCTCGACGACCAGTTCCTGATTGCCATGCCCGGCATGAAGGACGACCGCTTCACGCGCTCCGTCATCTACATTTGCGCGCACAGCGACGAAGGCGCGATGGGGTTGATCATCAACCAGACGCAGCAGATGCTGTTTCCGGACCTGCTCGTGCAACTCGGGATCATGAACGAATTGGAGGCAATTCGCCTGCCGCCGCCGGCGCGCGACTTCGTCGTGCGCAATGGCGGACCGGTGGATCGCAGCCGCGGCTTCGTCCTGCATTCGGGCGACTACCGGGTGGAATCCTCGCTCGCCGTGTCCGACGACGTCTGCCTGACTGCGACCGTCGACATATTGCGCGCCATCTCCTCCGGCCGCGGACCCCGGCGGGCTCTGATGGCGCTCGGCTATGCCGGCTGGGGTGCGGGTCAGCTTGAAAACGAGATCGTCGAGAATGGCTGGCTGACTTGCCCGGCTAGTGCCGAGCTTCTGTTCGACGCCGACATCGACCGCAAATACGACCGGATCCTTGCCTCGATCGGCATCGATCTCGCGCATCTCAGCCTGGCTGCCGGTCACGCCTGAACCTCATTACGTCCCGAAATTTGTCACGCCTGAGTGAGCGGATACTGTTCCTTCAGCGTCTTCAGCACCTGGTCGCCCGGCATCGGCGCTCCGAACATGAAACTCTGCACGTATTCGCAGCCCATCTGCCGCAACTCCAGCGCATCGCTCTCGTCCGAAATGCCTTCGGCGACAACCGACAGGCCGAGTTCATGCGCCATGTTGACCATGGATTTGAGCAGCACCGCGCGTTTCGGCGTCGCGTCGTCGACGAAGCTCTTGTCGATCTTGATGGTGTCGAACGGAAAGCGCGTCAGATAGGCCAGCGATGAATAGCCGGTGCCGAAATCGTCCAGCGACAGGCCGATGCCAAGCTGCTTCAGCTTGGTCAGCACATGGGCGGTCTGCTCGGGATTGTCCATCACCAGCGATTCGGTGAGTTCGAGCCGGAAGCAGCGCGGTTTCAGATTGGCCCGCGCGATCACCGAGCGGACGTCGCTGACCAGGTCGCGGCGGATGAGCTGACGGCTGGACAGATTGACCGAGACCGAGAGCGGCGCATCGCCGATCTGCTTTTGCCATCCTGCTAGGTCTTCGGCAGCCTGTTGCATGGCAAACAGGCCAAGCTGCACGATCAGGCCGCAGTTTTCGGCGACCGGGATGAAATCTGCCGGCGGGATCATGCCGCGACGCGGATGGTCCCAGCGCAGCAGCGCTTCGAAGCCGGCAACGCTGCCGTCCTCCAGCCGCACGATTGGCTGGTAGGCAAGCGTGAATTCGCGTCGTTCGATAGCGCGGCGCAGATCGGACTCGAACTGCAGCCGGTCGGTGCCGACGGTGCGGAAGGCTGGCCGGAACGGCTCGATCCTGTCGCCGCCGAAGCGCTTGGCTTGATGCATGGCAAGCTCGGCGTCCTTGACCATGTCCTCAGCCGAGGTCTGCGTGGAGGTCCAGGTGATCAGCCCGATCGAGGCGGTCAGCACGATCTCGCGCTTGGCGAAGGTGATCGGGTTGTTGATGGCGTGCTTGATGGCATCGGCAATGGCCGCGATGCGAGCCGGATCCTGCTCCGACAAAAGCATCAGCGCGAACTGGTCGCCGGCAAATCGCGACAGCGAATCCTTCGGCTTGAGCAGCCGGTGCAGCCGCCGCGCGATGGTCAAAAGGATGGTATCGCCGGCCGAGATGCCGAGCCCGTCATTGACCTGCTTGAAGCGGTCGATGTCGATGACGAAGACGGTCGGGCGCACCTTCTCTTCGGTACGGGCGATCGAGATGATCGCCTCCAGCCGGTTCATGAACAGCTCGCGGTTGGGCAAGCCGGTCAGATTGTCGTGCACGGCGTCGTGCAGCAGCCGTTCCTCGGATTTCTTCTGCTCCGTCACGTCGACCATGGTGCCGACGCAGCGGATGACCTCGCCGTCCGAGCCGATCACCGGCCGGGCACGCAGCGAAAACCAGTGATAGTGCCCGTCGGCGCCGCGCAGGCGGAAGTTTTGCGACACCCGGCCGCGCCGGTGCTCGAGCACCACGTCGAGCGTCGTGCGAAACGTGTCGCGGTCGTCGGCATGCAGCACCGGCAGCCAGTTGCGGGCAGGGCCGCCGAGGCTGTTCGGCGCAAGGCCGAGCTGAATGCTGACGTCGGGACGAGTGACGACGCGGTCGCGCAGCACGTCCCAGTCCCACACAGTATCGCCCGATCCGGCAACCGCCAACGCCTGCCGCTCGAGGTCGGAGAACAGGCCCTGATGCAGGGCGCCGCCGGCAAAAGCGTGCTGCATCACGGTGAAGCCGATCAGCAGGATGATGAGGATCAGCCCACCGCCGAGCGCCGGCTGGGCGATATCGTTGTCCAGCATGCCGGTGATTGCCATCCACGATCCGCATAGCCACAGCAGAACCATCACCCAACTGGGCACCAGCATGATGGCGCGGTCGTAACCGCGTATACCGAGGAAGATGATCAGGCCGAGCCCGGTCAGCGCGGTGGCTGCGAAGGACAGCCTGGCAATGCCGGCGGCAACCGCCGGATCGACGATGGCAACGCCGGCGATCAGCACCAGCCCGAGGATCCAGACCAGTGCGCCGTAGCTGAAATGGCCGTGCCACCGGTTGAGGTTGAGATAGGCAAACAGGAACACCACGAAGGTCGCCGCAAGCGCCACCTCCGTTCCGGCGCGCCACATCTGCTCATTGCCCGGGGATATTTCTATGATCTTGTTGAGAAAGCCGAAATCGACGCAGATATAGGCAAGCACCGCCCAGGCTAGGGCCGCCGTCGCCGGGAACATCGAGGTCCCCTTGACGACGAAAAGAATGGTCAGGAACAGCGCCAGCAGGCCGGCGATGCCGATGACGATGCCACGAAACAGCGTGTAGGAATTGACGGAGTCCTTGTAGGATTCGGGGTCCCACAGATAGACCTGCGGCAGCTTGGGCGAGGCGAGCTCGGCGATGAAGGTAATCACCGTTCCGGGGTTCAGCGTCACCCGGAACACGTCGGCGTCTGGGCTGGTCTGGCGGTCGAGCGCAAAGCCTTCGCTGGGCGTGATCGCGGCGATACGGGTCGAGCCGAGATCCGGCCAGAACAGGCCGGAATTCACCAGCCGGAAATGCGGTGCGACAATCAGCCTGTCGAGCTGCTGGTCGGTGGTATTGGCGAGCGCGAACACCGCCCAGTCGCCGGTCGAGCGCGCGTCATTGGCCTCGACCTCGATTCGCCGCACGATGCCGTCCGGGCCGGGTGCCGTTGAGACCTGGAAATTCTCGCCCTGGTTGCGGTAGATTTCAACGGCACCCGAAAGGTCGAGCGCCACGTCGTCGCGGGCAATCTTGATCGGTTCGACCGCAAACGCCGAGGATGCCGCGCAGAGCGTGACGATTGCCGCCAGCATAAGGGCAAGCAGCGACCCGTTGCGCAGAAAATTCGTCAAAATCAGCCCTTTGTTCCAACGCCCGGCGGATCGTCCGCGATTCGGGCGTATAGGTAATGGTCCTGCCAGATGCCGTTGATCCTGAGATAGGATCGTAGCAGTCCTTCGCGCCGGAATCCGGCTTTTTCAAGCACGCGGATCGACCGGGCGTTATCGGGGATACAGGCAGCTTCGATCCGGTGCAACCGCAGCGTTTCGAAGGCGAAACGCGTCACCACCTTGACGGCATCGGTCATCAGGCCGCGTCCGCTGAAGCGCTCGCCGATCCAGTAGCCGATATGGCCGCTTTGGGCGACCCCGTGGCGGATATTGCCGAGGGTGATACCGCCGGCAAGCTTGCCGCTGCTTTTCTCGAAGATGAAGAAGGCGATCGCCGTCCCCTGCGCATAGTCCTCGCGGTAGCGGCCGATACGATGCCGCCATGCGGTGCGGTCGAGCTCGTCAGGGGTCCATCGCGGCTCCCACGGCTCAAGGAAGGCACGGCTTTCGCCGCGCAGCACCGACCACTCGCGATAGTCGTTGGTCAGCGGCACACGCAGCGTGACAAGGTCGCCCTTCAGTGCCGGCAGGTCGCGGCGAAAGAAAGGGAGCGCGAACACGACGCTCGAATAAGCTTAGACGGCAAGCTTACGGGCAGTGGTCTGCGAGCCCGAAAGCGAATCGAGGATCGCTTCATAGGGCGCGAGCGTACCCACCGGCCCGACGGCTGTAAGCGTCGGCTTCGTCGAAAAAAGCCGCGACGACAGATCCGTCAGCCGCTTGACCGTCAGCGCCGACAGCCGCTCCATCAGCTCTTCCTTGGCGATCGGCCTGCCGAACAGAAGCAACTGCCTGGCGATCTGCGAGGCGCGGCTGGCCGGGCTCTCGGCCGACATGATCAGCCCGGCGCGGTATTGGGCACGCGCCCGGTCGAGCTCCTCCTGCAGGATGTTTTCGCCGGCCTTTTGTAGCTCGTCGATGATCACAGGCACCAGCTCGGCGATATCGCTTTGTCCGGTTGCCGCATGGACCCCGAAGACGCCGGTGTCGGAAAAACCCCAGTGGAAGGCATAGACCGAATAGCACAGGCCGCGTTTTTCGCGGACTTCCTGGAAAAGCCGCGACGACATGCCGCCGCCGAGGATCATCGACAGGACCTGAGAGGCATAGAAATCGCGGACGTGATAGGCACGGCCCTCGAAACCCAGCACGATCTGGGCGTCCATCAGGTCGCGGTCTTCGCGAAAATCGCCGCCGACATATTGCGCATATTGCGGGATGGTGCCGTCGGCCTTGCCGCGGAAGCCGCCGAGACGCTTTTCGACCTCGCGCACGAAATCGTCGTGCTTGATGTCGCCGGCTGCCACCATCACCATGTTCTCGGCGCCGTACTGCCGTTCGATGAAGTCGTGCAGTTGCTTCGAAGTGAAGGATTTGACGGTTTCCGGCGTGCCGAGAATCGAGCGGCCGATAGTCTGGTGGCGGAAGGCGGTCTCGGTAAAGTGATCGAAAACGACATCGTCGGGCGTATCGTGCGCGGCGCCGATCTCCTGCAGAATCACATGCTGTTCGCGCTCCAGCTCCTGCGGATCGAATTCGGAGTCCTGCAGGATGTCGGAAAGGATATCGACCGCCAGCGGCACATCGTCGCTCAGAACCCTTGCATAATAGGAGGTCGTCTCGACGCTGGTCGCGGCATTGATCTCGCCGCCGACGTCCTCGATCTCCGAGGCGATCTCGAAGGCGCTTCGCCGCCTGGTGCCCTTGAAAGCCATGTGCTCGAGCAAATGCGCCATTCCGTGCTCTTCGTCACGCTCGTTGCGTGCGCCCGACTTGACCCAGGCACCAAGGGCAACAGATTCGAGGCTTGGAAGGGTTTCGGTGGCGACTGTCAGGCCGTTCGACAGACGGCTTACCTCAACACCCATATGGCAATTACTCCCTAACGCGCCGCCCGCGTGTGGCGGCCGACATAATCTTCCACCATTTTCAGGTCGGATGGAAGTACCGTGTATTTTTCCTCGGCGCTCATCAACCCGCCCAGCCATGCGGGGAGGGCAGGCGACACGCCGCTGGCGGCTTCGACGGCCGCCGGAAACTTTGCCGGGTGCGCAGTGCCCAGCACCACCATTGGCACCTCACCGGCGGCTTTGCCAGTGGCCACATGCACGGCTGCGGCGGTATGCGGGTCGAGCAGGTAGCCACTCGCCGCAAGTGTGGTGCGGATTGTGGCGGCGACCTCGCCCATGGTGGCGCGGCCGGCGTCGAATTCGGAGCGGATCTTGGCGATTTCGCCGGCCTCGATGGTGAAGGCGCCGGACTGCTTGAGCCCGTCCATGTAGCGCCGCACGGTCGAGGCATCGCGGCCGGACGCCTCGAACAGCAAGCGTTCGAAGTTCGAAGACACCTGGATGTCCATCGAGGGCGACGTGGTCGAAAAGACCCCTTTCATGCGGTATTCGCCGGTCGCCAGCATGCGCGCCAGAATATCGTTGTCGTTCGTGGCTATGATCAGCCGCTCGATCGGCAATCCCATCTTCTTGGCGGCGTAGCCGGCGAAAATGTCGCCGAAATTGCCGGTCGGCACCGTGAAGGAAACCGGCCTGTCGGGCGCGCCAAGCGACAGCGCGGAGGAGAAATAATAGACGATCTGGGCCATGATGCGGGCCCAATTGATCGAATTGACGCCGGATAGCGACACCCGGTCGCGAAAACCGTGGTCGTTGAACATGTCCTTCACCAGGCCTTGGCAGTCGTCGAAATTGCCTTCGATCGCCAATGCGTGGACGTTTGCGGCGGTCGAGGTCGTCATCTGCCGCTGCTGCACCGGCGAGACGCGGCCGTGCGGGAAAAGCACGAAGATGTCGGTGCGGTTGCGCCCGGCAAAGGCATCGATGGCGGCCCCTCCGGTGTCGCCGGAAGTGGCGCCGACAATGGTGGCGCGCTGGTCGCGCTCGGCCAGCACATGGTCCATCAGCCGCGCAAGAAGCTGCATCGCCACGTCCTTGAACGCGAGCGTCGGGCCGTGGAACAACTCGAGCACGAAGCTGTTCGGCCCGCTCTGCACCAGCGGGCAGACGGCCTCATGGCGGAAGGTCGCATAGGCTTCGCGCACCAGCCGTTCGAACACCGGCGCCGCGATCTCGCCACCGAGGAACGGCGACAGCACGCGGATTGCAAGATCGGGATAGGCAAGGCCGCGCATGGCGCGGACCTCTGCTGCGGAAAAATGCGGCCAGGCGCTCGGCAGATAGAGCCCGCCGTCGCGGGCCAGCCCGGCCAGCACCGCGTCGGAGAATCCAAGCGCGGGCGCTTCCCCGCGGGTACTCACATATTGCATCGTCACGTTTCCATTGCTGCGGGAATCTTCGCCCGCCGTAAGGTGGTGGATTTCTGCGCTGGCTCAGTCGCATTTTTGCCGCGCGGTTGATATACGTCACCGGCTTTGCGAGAGGGAAGTGCAGTTCATGGCGTTTCATTCATTCAACGGTCGTTTTGTCGCGGGTCTGGCGCTCACCGGCTTTATGCTTGCTGCCGCAGGCTGCCAATCGAGCGACAATGGCATTCTCGGCTTCGGCAAGAAGGATACGACGCCACCACCGCCACCCGACCCCAAGGTGCTTTCCAGCCAGCTGCAGGCCTATTGCCCGAAAGTGACGTTGCGTGACGGCACCGCCTTCTTCAATATCTACGCCAAGAGCGGTCCGAAGCCGAAGAAAAAAACCGATGTTGCCGCCGAGGATGCCCAAGCCGCCCAGCCGGCAGCGGACGCGGCAGGCGTCGATCAGCCGGACGATTCCGCCAAGATCATCTATCAGGCTTCGATCACCGATGTGACCCGCGACTGCAGCCGCGCCAACGGCTCCTTGTCGATGAAGATAGCCGTTGCCGGCAAGGTCGTGCCTGGTCCGATGTTCGCCCCCGGTACCATCACCATGCCGATCCGTATCGCGGTGATGCACGGCACCGAAGTTCTCTATTCGCAGCTTCACTCCTATCAGGTCCAGGTTACCGATCCCTCGAGTGCCACGCAGTTCGTCTTCACCGATTCCAACGTCGTCGTTCCGGAGCCGACGGCGCGGGACTACCAGGCATTTGCCGGGTATGACGAGGGCGCTCCGAAAGGGGCGTCGGACAAGCCGAAGAAGAAGAAAGCCGCCGCGACCAACTGAGCCGGTGCATTCGCGCCACGGCGGTTGGAGGGGGCCTCTCAGGCGTCCGCCGACCATTCCGACAGCGCGGCGATCACGCTTTTCAGTTCCGCCCAGCGGCGGATGACCGTTTCGGCACCGGCTTCGGTCAGCGCATCGGCGTGGCCGGGATAGCTGTGCGCCGCGCCGGTGAAGCCGATGACGCGCATTCCCGCCGTCTTGGCGCCGGTGACGCCATGCACGGAATCCTCGATGACGAAGGTGTTCGCAGGATCGGCCTTGAGCTTTTCCGCGGCGAACCGGAACACGTCCGGCGCCGGCTTGGTTTTCCCGGTCGGCGTTTCCAGCGACGAAAAGATACGGCCGGCAAAGAACGGCAAAAGCTGCACCTTCTCCAGCATGAATTCGATCCGCTCCGAACGCGAATTCGAACAGACGCAGCGCGGCACCGTTACCGCGGCGACAGCCTCGTGCGCCCCGTCGATGGCACGCACGTCGCTGCGCAGCCGGCGATCGACCAGCTGTTCCTCCTTGTCGATCAGGGAGGCCTGGAACGGGATCCGGGACTTTTCCTCGACCCGCATCATGATGTCCTTGAAAGTCAGCCCGGCATAGACCTCGGAAATCTCCTCCGCCGATATCTCATAGCCGGCCGAGGTCAAAAGCTCGGCATCGATGCGTGCGGCGATGATTTCGGAATCGACGAGCACGCCGTCGCAATCGAAGATGACAAGGTCTGGCTGGGGCATGGTGATCCGGAAAGCGGGATGAAGGGAATGCCAAGAGGCCTTTGGTCCAAACGGCTCAGGCGGCGCGGCATACATCAACAGGCCGGGCTTCGCAAATTCGGCAGTATGCTTCACTGAATATTTACGCTGATCGGTAACCATAACGGACAGTAAACAGTAACGCGTGCCTTGGGTGTCATAATGTCTGCCGTGCGTCTTCTCGACGAGCTTTCCGATGCTCCCCAGCAATCCGAGTGGCTGGATACGATCCTGAAGGGCGACTGCGTCGCCGCGCTGGAACGGCTGCCGGAAAAATCGATCGACGTGATCTTTGCCGATCCGCCTTACAATCTGCAGCTCGATGGCGATCTGCACCGGCCCGACCAATCCAAGGTCGATGCCGTCGACGACCATTGGGACCAGTTCGACAGTTTTGAGGCCTACGACGCCTTCACCCGCGCCTGGCTGCTGGCGGCGCGCCGCGTGTTGAAGCCCAACGGCACGATCTGGGTCATCGGCTCCTACCACAATATTTTCAGGGTCGGCGCCAAGATGCAGGACCTGGGCTTCTGGATCCTCAATGACGTCGTCTGGCGCAAGACCAATCCAATGCCCAATTTCCGTGGCCGTCGCTTCCAGAACGCGCATGAGACGATGATCTGGGCATCGCGCGACCAGAAGGGCAAAGGTTACACCTTCAACTACGAGGCGCTGAAGGCATCGAACGACGACATTCAGATGCGCTCCGACTGGCTGTTTCCGATCTGCACCGGCGGCGAGCGCCTGAAGAACGACAATGGCGACAAATTGCATCCGACGCAGAAGCCAGAAGCGTTGCTTGCCCGCGTCATGACGGCATCGACCAGGCCCGGCGACATCGTGCTCGATCCCTTCTTCGGTTCAGGAACCACCGGTGCGGTGGCCAAACGGCTTGGCCGCCACTTCGTCGGCATCGAGCGTGAGCAAGCCTATATCGATGCCGCCATGGAACGCATCGATGCGGTCCGGCCGCTGGACGGCGCCAATTTGACAGTGCTGACCGGCAAGCGCGCCGAGCCGCGCGTTGCCTTCGTCACGCTGCTCGACAATGGCCTGGTGGCACCCGGCGCTACGCTCTACGACGCCAAGAAGCGTTGGGCGGCCAAGGTGCGTGCCGACGGCACCCTGGCGATCGGCGACAGTGCCGGGTCGATCCACAAGATCGGCGCTGAGGTACAGGGGCTGGACGCCTGCAACGGATGGACCTTCTGGCATTATGAGCGCAGCGGAGGCCTGACCCCGATTGACGAGCTTCGCCGCATTGCGCGGCTAGGCATGGAACGGGCAGGGGCCTGACGGTTTCTGAGTTGCGACAGATCAGTTAATGCGAAGGCTCAGCCAGTCCCTGGAAGCGATTCAAATCACACCTTGATCCCAAGACGCGCAAGGTCCGCCCTGAGCGTCTTTGCATCGGTGAACAGCACCGACTGCCAGCCGGCCGCCTTGGCGCCGTCGACATTTTTCTGGCTGTCGTCGATGAATAGCGTGGCTGACGGTTCGAGGCCGAACGCGGTGACGTGGTGATCATAGATGGCGCGATCCGGCTTGATTAGCCCGATCTCGGCTGACACGGTGATGCCGCGCGGGCGCTCCAGGAACGGAAAGCGGTCGCGCGCTTCGCGGAACGTATCGTCAGCCCAGTTGGTCAGCAGCGTCACGTCATGGCCAGTGTCGATCAGGCGCTCCATGATGGCTACGCTGTCATTATAGGCATGCGGTGCCATTTCGTGCCAATGGCGGCGGAAATTGCGGATATTCTGTTCGTGATCCGGGTACTGGGCGATCAGGAGCGTCTCTGCCTCTTCCCAGGTCCGGCCGCGATCCTGCTCGATGTTCCAATCATGCGTGCAGACATTGTCGAAGAACCATTTCCGTTCGTCTGGATCGGGGATCAAGCGGCTGAAGGGCAGGTTCGGATCATAGTGGATCAGCACTTTGCCGATGTCGAAAACGATGTGGCGGATTTCGGACATTCTTCTCTCTTTCAATGCGGCCGCTGCTTCTTCGTCGCGCCCGGTATCGCCGCTTCGATTACCTTTTTCATGACGCTCGGCAGCGCTTCCCCGGAAATTTCATGGGCCAGCGACCAGAAATGCCCGGGCGGGGCGGCGCTGTCGGTCTCCGCCTTGAACACGTCGAGTTCGAGCGCAAAATGGGTAAAGACATGGCCGATGCGTCCGGCCTGCCGCCAGTCGCCGGGGAACGGGGCTGCCGCTTCCGTTGTGGCGCCGTCGATGCGCGCGGTCCAGCCGGTCGTCGGCACTTCGGTCATGCCGCCCAGCAGGCCTTTTTCGACGCGCTTGCGCAAAAGCACGGCGCCGTCGCCCCTGACGGCGACGAAAGCGGCGCCGCGGCGCAAGGGTTTCTCGGCCTTGGGCAGGCGGACCGGAAAGCGCTCGGGATCGCCCGAGATTGTGGCGCTGCAATCCTGCCTGACGGGGCAAAGCACGCAGCGGGGCCGGCGCGGTGTGCAGATCGTCGCGCCCAGGTCCATCATCGCCTGCGCGAAGTCGCCGGGCCTTGTCCCGGGAACCATGTGCTCGACATGGCTGCGTATCTCGCTCTTGGCTTCGCCCAGCGGCGTGGCGATCGAAAACAGCCGTGAGACGACCCGTTCGACATTGCCGTCGACGACCGCGGCTGGTCGGTCGAAGGCGATCGCCGCGATCGCCGCTGCCGTATAGGCGCCGATACCGGGCAGTTCCTTCAAGCCGGTCTCACTGTCCGGAAAGCGGCCGCCTAGCCGCGCGACGAGATCGGCGCAAGCCTTGAGGTTGCGGGCGCGAGAATAATAGCCGAGCCCGGCCCAGGCCTTCATGACGTCTTCGATCGGTGCCGCCGCCAGTGCCTCGACAGTTGGCCACTTCTGCACGAACGCCCGGAAATAGGATTTTACCGCCTCGACCGTGGTTTGCTGCAGCATCACCTCGGAAAGCCAGACCAGATAGGGATCGGGCTGCGCGCCGCCTGCCAGCGGGCGCGGCGGAACGCGCCAGGGCAGGTCGCGGTGATGCGCGTCGTACCAGCCAAGCAGCCGGAACGCGATCTCGCCATTGTCTCCGGATACGGCCTTGCGGGTCTGGTCGTGCAGTGCCATTGATCGAGGGTCGGCCCTAATCCACTGGTGCTGAAGCTGGTGACTGGAGAACGCACATGGCAGGGAAAAGGCCCTTCGGCAATCCCGTTCCGGTGAGCGATCTCGCAACCGAGATCCTCGACCCGGTGCTGCGCAAGCGGGCCGGCATGTCGATCGGGCTGGTTCAGTCGTGGGAAGAGATTGCCGGGCCGCGGCTTGCCGGCCGCTCGCGCCCGGAAAAGATCCAGTGGCCACGCCGCATGCACGAGGACGATCCGTTCGAGCCGGCGGTGCTGGTGATTGCCTGCGAGGGTGTGGCGGCACTGCATCTGCAGCACGAGACCGGCGAGATCATCAACCGGGTCAATGCGTTTCTCGGCTTCAATGCGATCGGCCGGATCAGGATCGTGCAGAAACCGGTAATGACTGGCAAGGAAAAGCCGAAACCCATTTTGCGGCCGCTGACCGTGGCCGAGAAGGCGAAGCTGTCGGGCACTGTCGGTTTGATCGAGGACGACGGGCTGCGCGCCTCGCTGGAGCGGCTTGGCGCCACCATTCTAGGCCAAAGGAAGCCGTAATCTCGCGCTATCGTGATGGCATGCTCGAATTTGCCGATTGGAATAGGGGTGGCAATGCCTTAATTCGCGCCAACTCTCGCTTTTTGTAGCCTTTGCATTGCAAAATCCAACTATTGCCAGGTGATTCGTATGATCCGTTCCTTGTCCCGCAGAAATCTCTTGTCGTCGCTCGCCGCCATACCAGCGGTGGCGCTGCTTGCCGCCTGCAGCGATTCCGGCGAGAAAGCCGAGGCGCAGGATGTGAAGCCTGCGGCTCCGGCGGAACCTGCGAAGCCGGCCGCTCCAGCCGCCGCCAAAGCGCCTGAAGCTCAGGGCACGGTGGATATGGCAGCCTTGTTGAAGCCCAGCGCGCTGCCCGACATGCAGCTCGGCAAGGACGACGCAAAGGTCACCATCGTTGAATATGCATCGATGACCTGCCCGCATTGCGCGCATTTCGCCGAGACCACTTTTCCGGAGCTGAAGACGAAATATATCGACACCGGCAAGGCCCGTTACATCCTGCGCGAATTTCCGTTCGACCCCAGCGCCGAGGCCGGTTTCATGCTGGCGCGCTGCTCCAAGGACAACTATTTCCCGATGGTCGACGTGCTGTTCAGGCAGCAGGCGAACTGGGTTGGTGTGAACAATACCAAGGACGCACTGCTGCAAATCGCCAAGCTTGCCGGTTTTACACAGGAGTCCTTCGAGGCCTGCTTGACGGACCAGAAGCTTCTGGACGATGTGAGATCCGTCCAGAAGCGCGGCGCCGACGAATTCAAGGTCGATTCCACACCGACCTTTTTCATCAACGGAAAGACCTACAAAGGGGCGATGTCGATTGCGGAAATGTCGGCCATCATCGACCCTCTGCTCTGACGTTTCGGCAGCGCCGAAGCGGCGTCGCTTCGGCGTGCGCACTTCTTTGTCTTGCCGCGGGGTCTCCTTGCAAAACCCCCGAACAGTTTTGCGAAACTTGGCTATGGGCCGGCGCGAATGAAGTTCTCGCGCCTTCGCCTCCTCGGCTTCAAATCCTTCGTCGAACCCGGCGAGTTCGTCATCGAACGCGGCCTGACCGGCATCGTCGGGCCGAACGGCTGCGGCAAGTCGAACCTGGTCGAGGCGCTACGCTGGGTTATGGGCGAAAGCTCTTACAAGAACATGCGTGCGTCCGGCATGGACGATGTCATCTTTTCCGGCTCGGGAACGCGTCCGGCCCGCAACACCGCCGAAGTCACGCTGTTCCTCGACAATAGCGACCGGACTGCGCCGTCTGCCTTCAACGACGCAGATGAGTTGCAGGTCTCGCGCCGCATCGAGCGCGAGGCCGGCTCGCTCTACCGCATCAATGGCAAGGAAGCCCGCGCCAAGGATGTCCAGCTGCTGTTCGCCGACCAGTCGACCGGCGCCCGCTCGCCCTCGATGGTTGGCCAGGGCCGCATCGGCGAGCTGATCCAGGCAAAGCCGCAGGCGCGCCGCGCACTGCTGGAAGAGGCGGCCGGCATTTCCGGCCTGCACACACGGCGCCACGAAGCCGAGCTGCGGCTGAAGGCGGCCGAACAGAACCTCGAACGGCTGGACGACGTCGTCGGCGAGCTGGAAAGCCAGATCGAAAGCCTGAAACGCCAGGCCCGCCAGGCCTCGCGCTTCAAGAACCTGTCGGCCGACATCCGCAAGGCCGAAGCGACGCTGCTGCATCTGCGTTGGACGCTGGCCAAGACGCAGGAAGGCGAAGCGCGTTCGGCGCTGGCGATTGCCACCGCGCTGGTCGGCGACCGTGCTGCCGCCCAGATGGCTGCCGCCAGGGAACAAGGTATCAACGCCCACCGGCTGCCGGACCTGCGCGATGCGGAAGCCGCCGCCGCCGCCGCCTTCCAGCGTCTGTCGATCGCCAAGGCACAGATCGAGGAAGAGGCAGGCCGCATCCGCGCCCGCCAGGCTGAGCTCGACCGCCGACTGCAACAGCTCGATGGCGACCTTGCCCGCGAGGAGCGCATGGTCCGCGACAATGCGGATATCCTCGAACGCCTCGCCGCCGAAGAAGCCGCGCTCAATGTCGAAAACGCCGGCGCCGCCGAGCGCGAGGCCAGCACCCGCGCGGCTTTCGAGCAGGCGGCATCGACGCTTGCTTCGAGCGAGGCCAAGCTGGCCTCGCTGACCGCCGAACGGGCGGAGGCGGCCGCCTCGCGCAACCAGATTGAACGGACGCTGCGCGATACCGCTGAGCGCCGCGACCGCTTTGCCCGCCAGCTTGCTGATGTCGACCGCGAACTGTCGGAGATCGTCTCCAGGGTCGCCGGCCTGCCCGACCCCGCCGAGAAGCGGCTGCTGGTCGAACAGGCGCAGGCGCTGCTCGAAGGGGCCGAACGAGCCGCGATTGCCACGGAACAGGCGGTCGCCGAGGCACGCGCAAGCGAAAGTGCCGCCCGCCCACCGGTTCAGGACGCAAAGGCCGAACTGGCGCGGATCGAAACCGAGGCCCGCACGCTCGCCAAGATCCTGAACGCCGCGAGCGGCGATTTGTTTCCCTCGGTGCTGGAGCAGATCAGCGTCGAGCGTGGCTACGAGACGGCGCTGGGTGCCGCGCTTGGCGAAGATCTCGACGTGCCGCTTGATCGTAGCGCGCCTGTGCATTGGGGCCAGAGCGAAATCCAGCCCGGCGATGTCGCTTTGCCGGAACGCATAAAGAGCCTCGCTAGCGTGGTGCGCGCGCCGGCGCAACTGGCCCGCCGGCTGGCCCAGATCGGCATTGTCGATGCCGCCGACGGAAGAAAGTTGCAGACGCTGCTTGCTCCCGGTCAACGATTGGTCAGCCGCGAAGGCGCGCTCTGGCGTTGGGATGGCTTCACCGCCAGCGCCGATGCGCCGACCGCCGCCGCGCAGCGGCTGGCGCAGAAAAACCGGCTGGCCGAACTCGATGCCGAAGCGGTTCATGCCACGCGCATCCTGCGCGAAGCCGAACAGGCGCTTGCGCAGGCCGAACAGGCGCTTGCCCAGGCGAGCGAGGCCGAACGCAATGCCCGACAGGCCGGGCGCGACGCCCAGCATGGGCTGGATGCTGCCCGCAATACGCTGGCTGAGGCCGAAAAAGCCGGCGGCGAACTGTCGAGCCGGCGTGCAGCACTTGACGAGGCGCGCGCGCGTATCGTCGACAGCCATGAGGAGACGGCGGCGGCATTCGTCGAGGCGGAAATGCTGCTGCAAGACGCTCCCGATCTCGGCGATCTGCAACTGCAGCTCGAGCAGTCGGCGGCCAACGTCGCCCGCGACCGCGCCGCCCTTGCCGATGCGCGTGCCGTTCACGAGGGCCTGAGGCGAGAAGCCGAGGCACGTGCGCGCCGGCTCGACGCGATCGGCGCGGAACGGCGCAATTGGGTGGAGCGCGCCGAAAACGCCTCGACGCAGATCGCGGCACTCGGCGAACGCAAGGCAGAGGCTGAGGCCGAGCGCGAGCAACTGGCCGACGCACCCGACGAGATCGACGGCAAACGGCGCGCCCTGCTGTCGCAACTCGCCGAGGCCGAAAGCCTGCGAAAAGCTGCAGGTGACCGCTTGCAGGAAGCGGAGAACCGGCAGTCCGAGCTGGACAAGGCTGCGACCGCTGCCATTCAGTCGCTCGCCGAAGCGCGCGAAACGCGTGTTCGCGCCGAAGAGCGGCTGACCGCCGCCGACGAGCGTCGGCTGGAAGTCGAGGCGCGCATCCAGGAAACGCTGAACACGCCGCCGCATCTGGTGATCCGCCACACTGGCCTCGAACCCGACAGCCCGATGCCCGAAATGGCCGAGATCGAGCGTCAGCTCGACCGGCTGAAGGTTGAGCGCGAACGGTTGGGCGCCGTCAATTTGCGCGCCGAGGAAGAGCAGAAGGAACTATCGGACCGGCTGGAGACCATCGTCTCCGAGCGCGACGACATCATCGAGGCGATCCGCAAGCTGCGGCAGGCGATCCACAGCCTGAACCGCGAAGGCCGCGAGCGGCTGCTCGCCGCCTTCGCGGTGGTCAACGGCCATTTTCAGCGGCTGTTTTCGCATTTGTTCGGCGGCGGCACCGCCGAGCTGCAACTGATCGAGTCCGACGATCCGCTCGAAGCCGGGCTCGAGATCCTGGCGCGCCCGCCCGGCAAGAAACCGCAGACGATGACGCTGCTGTCCGGCGGTGAGCAGGCATTGACGGCGATGTCGCTGATCTTCGCCGTGTTCCTGACCAACCCGGCGCCGATCTGCGTGCTCGACGAAGTCGACGCCCCGCTCGACGACCACAATGTCGAACGCTTCTGCAATCTGATGGACGAAATGGCCGCAACCACCGAAACGCGCTTCGTCATCATCACACACAACCCGATCACCATGGCGCGCATGGACCGGCTGTTCGGGGTAACCATGGCCGAGCAAGGCGTCAGCCAACTGGTGTCGGTCGACCTGCAGGCTGCCGAAGCCATGCGCGAGGCAAGCTGAAGCATCAGCTTAGTGGTGGTCTCCACCTCGGCTTTCGACTATAGCACGACGAAATGGGCTGGATCTGCCTCTCCAGATACCCGCCCGGCTGTGCGCGTGGAGAAGCTTGTTGCCTATACTTGTCACCGGAGCCGCGGGGTTCATTGGCAGTCATGTTTGCCACCATCTGCTCAACCGGGGAGAAGCGGTCGTCGGCGTCGACAACATGAACGACTATTACGACCTGGCGCTCAAAAAGGGGCGGCTTGCCCGCCTTCTGCCCCGTAAGGATTTTTCGTTCCACCAGATCGATATTGCCGAACAGGGCGCGCTTGCGGCCGCTTTGGCCGGGAAAGGCATCGTCAGGATCGTGCATCTCGCAGCGCAGGCCGGCGTGCGTCACTCACTCGACAATCCACGGCTCTATATCCGTTCCAATGTCATGGGCCACCTCGAAGTGCTCGAATTCTGTCGCGCCGAACCGGCATTCGAGCATCTGGTCTATGCCTCGTCGAGCTCGGTCTATGGTGGCAACCGCAGCGTGCCGTTCAGCGAGGCCGATCAGGTCGACAAGCCCGTCTCGCTTTACGCCGCCACCAAGAAAACCGATGAACTGATGAGCCACACCTACGCCCATCTGTTCGGCATACCGCAGACCGGCCTGCGGTTTTTCACGGTCTATGGTCCCTGGGGCCGCCCCGACATGGCCTATTGGATGTTCAGCAAGGCGATGCTCGAGGGCAATCCGATCCGGGTCTTCAACAATGGCGAAATGTGGCGCGATTTCACCTACATAGACGATGTTGTGAAGGCGGTTGTCGCTGTGCTCGACAAGCCCCCCACGGACGTTCCGCCGAACAGGCTTTACAATGTCGGCAACAACCGGCCGGTGCGGCTGGGCGACTTCATCGACATTCTGGAAAGGCTGCTCGGGGTCAAGGCAATCCGCCACAACGAGCCGATGCAGGCGAGCGACGTCGAGAAGACTTATGCTGACATGACCGCGCTGGAGCGGGATTTCGGCTTTAGGCCTAGCGTTTCGATAGAGGACGGGCTGAAGAAGTTTGTCGATTGGTACCGGCCGTACTCGAAGCAGTAATTTGCACCGCTCGCTGTGACATCTCCTATCTCGATGCGAACCGATATCACTGGCATTCGGCCCAAATCCGCAACTGATCCGGCGCGAAGCTTTGAAGAACCTGGCCCATGGGCTCGTGCGACAGTAGCTCACCATCAAGCGTGACCTGGAGTGGGTACAAGTCGGACTGCAAAAAGCATCATACTGTCCTAACATCCTGTTAACCACATGCTCGCTGAAAAGTATCTGATTAACCTTTGAGGCGCTTATGAACGCTATGTTCTGTGGCTTGCTGTTCAGTATGAGCTGTGTAGATGTGCGGATTCGGGGGCTATTTCGGTTCAGTCCGGGATGCGGAAGCTTTGCTTGCGCGCATGACGTCTGCGATCGCCCATCGCGGGCCGGATGAACAAGGGAAATTCGTAGCGCCCGAAGCTGGACTTGGGCATGCGCGGCTGTCGGTGATCGGGATTGGTGATGGCCAGCAACCGATGTCCGACGAGACCGGCAATTTGACGATTGCGTTCAACGGCGAGATTTTCAATTACGTGGAATTGCGCGAAGGACTGCTGGCCAAGGGCCGACGCTTCCGCACGTCGAGCGACACAGAAGTTCTCCTGCAGCTGTATGACGAGATGGGCGAGGACTGCCTGTCGCTCCTGAACGGTGATTTCGCCTTCGCGATATGGGATAATCGGCGTCGGCGGATGGTGCTTGCAAGAGACCGCATGGGTGTTCGGCCGCTGTTCTACACCAGCAGGGACGGGGTGCTCTACTTTGCGTCGGAGATAAAAGCCCTGCTGAAGGTGCCCGGCGTCTCGGCCGAAATCGATCAGATCGCACTCGACCAGATCTTTACGCTGTGGGCGCCGATCGCTCCACGCACGGCTTTCCGCAACATCCACGAGCTGGAGCCGGGAAGCGTGATGATCGCGACACTGGGGCAAGTCACGGTCAAACCATATTGGCACCTAGACTACCCGTATCTCGACGCGCCATCAAAAATTAGCAATGAGGACGATGCGGCCGAAGAACTGCAGGCCCTTTTGACCGACGCGGTGAAGCTTCGCATGCGCGCCGACGTTCCGGTCGGTTCTTACCTTTCGGGCGGGCTCGATTCATCCCTCGTTTCGGCAATCGCGGCCGGCATGACTCCTCTTAAGCTGCAGACATTTTCCGTGACGTTCGACAGCGCCGAGCATGACGAAAGCGCCTTTCAGACCGAAATGGCGTTGGCGCTTGGCACCTATCATCGAACCATCGCCTGCCGTGCCGGCGATATCGCCGGTGTGTTTCCCGAAGTCATCCGCTTTGCCGAACGGCCGATCATCCGCACCGCCCCCGCCCCCCTCTATCAACTGTCCGGCCTCGTTCGCCAGGCCGGTTTGAAAGTGGTGCTGACAGGCGAAGGCGCCGACGAGGTCTTTGCCGGCTATGATGTCTTCAAGGAAGCGCGGGTTCGCCGTTTCTGCGGACGACAGCCGGCATCGCGCAGCAGGCCACAGCTGTTCCGCAAGCTTTATCCCTATCTGCCGGGGCTGCAACAGCAGTCCGTGGAGTACCTGGCTGCGTTCTTCGGCACCGGCAGCGCTGCCCTGGACGATCCGCTGTTCTCGCATCGGCCGCGTTTCAAGACCACATCAGCGGCGAAGATGTTCTTTTCCGGTGACCTGCGCGCGACATTGAAGGGCTATGACGCAGCCGAGGAACTGGCCAGCCGGTTGCCTGAGGCGTTTTCCCGGTGGCATCCGCTGCATCAGGGGCAATATCTCGAAACCCGCTTTCTCCTGCCGGGCTACATCCTCTCGAGCCAGGGCGACCGGATGGCCATGGCGCACGGTATTGAAGGGCGTTTCCCCTTCCTCGATCATCGTTTGGTGGAGTTTGCAGCAAGACTTCCGCCGGAAATGAAGCTGAAGGGACTGGTGGAAAAACACATACTGCGCAAAGTTGCCAAGCACTTGCTCCCGACGGCCATCGGGGAGCGCACCAAACAGCCTTACCGGGCGCCGGAAGCCCGCTCCTTCGTTGGAGCCGGAGAACTGGACTACGTGCGCGACTCGCTCAGCGAGGCGAGCATCGCCGCCGGAGGACTATTCAACGCCAAGGCGGTGGCGAACCTGCACGAGAAATGCCGCTTGCAGCCAGCGTCCGGGTTCCGCGACAATGCTGCCTTCGTCGGCATTTTGTCGACCCAACTGTGGCAGAAGATTTTCACCGGCCAAAAGGTCGGTACAGCACGAGCGGCCTGAGAAATCGAGGGAAGAAAACATCATGGTAACAATCAAGGACAAGGTCAAAACCTTTATCGTCGACAACTTCCTGTTCGGCGACTCGTCCTACGAGCTTGCAGACACGGCATCACTGATCGAGAACGACATCATCGACTCGACGGCCGTGCTGGAACTCGTAGCTTTCATTGAGGATGATTTCGGCATCGCGATGGTCGATACCGACATCGTACCGGCCAATCTGGATTCGATTGACCGTATCTCCGCCTTCATCAAGGCGAAAGCAGAAGCGCTGGCAGCGTAGGCGCAATTGGCGAGGAGCGTCCGTGCGGATCGAACATTTTCTGGCTGCCAAGGCCGCTGCCCATCCAGCCAAAACGGCATTGATCACCGAGCACAAAAGGCTGTGTTACGAAGAGCTGGACGATCTCTCAAGCCGCCTGGCCGCCGCCCTTTTCACGAATGGCGTCAGGCGCGACGACCGCGTCCTGATCTTCATGGACAATTGCTGGGAGGCTGCGGTTTCGATTTTCGCAGTTCTTAAGGCAGGCGCGACTTTCAGTCCGATCAACGCATCTACCAAGGCCGAAAAGCTTGCCTACATCATCGCCGATTGCGACGCAGCTGCGATCCTTACGCAAGCAAAACTGATGCCCTTGGTCGCCGAGGCGTCCGGATCCTCCGGCAAGACCGGCATCTTCGTGGCTTCCACCCTTGGTGCGGATAACCAATGCCCGGCAGGCGCCACATCCCTGGCGGATTGCTTGACGTTCCAAGCCAGGGAGATTGACCACCGCGGCATTGACGTCGATCTTGCGATGTTGATCTACACCTCGGGCTCGACCGGCCGGCCCAAGGGCGTGATGATGACGCACCGCAATTGCGACGCGGCGGCCGACTCAATCACCACCTATCTGCGCAATTCGCCGGACGACATCATCTTGAATGTTCTGCCCCTGGCTTTCGACTACGGGCTCTATCAGTTGCTGATGGCTGTCAGGCTCGGCGCCACGCTCGTGCTCGAGAAGTCCTTCGCTTTTCCCCAGGCGGTCTTTGAACGTATCCGCCAGGAAGGCGTCACCGGTCTTCCGCTCGTGCCCACGATGGCAGCGATGATCCTGCAGATGCGTGACCTGGCGCCGGGCTTCCTGCCCAGCCTTCGCTATATTTCCAACACGGCGGCTGCCTTGCCGCCGGCTCACATAGAACGCCTGCGGTTTCTTTTCCCCGATGTCAGGCTCTATTCGATGTATGGCCTGACGGAATGCAAGCGCTGCACCTATCTGCCACCCGAGGAACTCGACCACCGGCCGGGGTCGGTCGGGATAGCCATTCCGAACACCGAGGCCTTTGTCGTCGACGACTACGGGCAACGAGTGCCGCCGGGCGTAGCAGGTGAGTTGGTCATTCGCGGGCCGCACGTCATGCAGGGTTATTGGCGAAACGAAGCTGCGACGGCACAAGCCCTTCGCCCAGGTCCGAATCCTTGGGAGATGGTTCTCTACACCGGCGATCTGTTCCGGGCCGATGAGGAAGGCTTTCTTTATTTCGTCGGCCGCAAGGACGACATCATAAAGTCGCGGGGGGAGAAAGTCGCGCCCAAGGAAGTGGAAGCCGTGCTTCACGCGCATCCGGGCATCGCGGAAGCAGTGGTTGTCGGTGTGCCGGATCCCGTGCTCGGGCATGCGATCGGTGCACTCATCGTACGGTCCGACCCGGCGCTTAGCGAAAAGGATATCATTCGTCATTGTGCACGCCACCTTGAGGACTTTATGGTCCCCAGGGTCATCGAGTTCCGCCGGGAACTGCCGAAGACCGATACCGGCAAGGTCAGTCGTCGGCTTGCGGCAGAAACCATGGAGGCCGCTCAATGAATGTTCGCCCCGCCAAGGACGCGCGGACCTTTCTGGCGCAGGCTCTGGCGATCGACCTGGCCGCCGAAACGGACCGTGTCGTAACGGCTTTGCGTCAGCAGTTGCGCGGGTTTCGCAAGCGGGGCCTTGTGCTCGGTCTTTCGGGCGGGATCGATTCGAGCGTGTCGGTCGCGTTGGCCGCGCGAGCCGTCGGACCGCGGAATGTGCTTTGCCTGTTCATGCCGGAAAGCGATTCCGATCCCGAAAGTCTGCGGCTCGGCCGCCTCGTCGCCGAAACTTTTGGCGTCGAGGCTATCGTAGAGGATATCGGGCCGACCCTGAGCGCGATGGGCTGCTACCAGCGTCGCGACGCCTTTATCCGCGAATTGGTCCCGGAATACGCCGAAGGCTGGGCCTCGAAGATCGTGATCGCGAACGCCCTCGAGGGCAAGGGCTACAATATCTCATCCCTGGTGGTGCAGGATCCGGAAGGCAAGCAGACGAAACTGAGAATGCCGTTGCCTGTCTATCTTGGTATCGTCGCCGCCACCAACATGAAACAGCGCACCCGCAAGCAGATCGAATACTATCACGCCGACCGCTTGAACTTCGCCGTCCTTGGAACGCCGAACCGGCTGGAATACGATCAGGGTTTCTTCGTGAAGAACGGTGACGGCGCAGCGGACGTCAAGCCGATCGCGCACCTCTATAAAACGCAGGTCTATGCGCTGGCGGCCCATCTCGGTGTTCCGGAGGAAATCCGGAACCGGCCGCCGACCACCGATACCTACTCGCTGGCGCAGACCCAGGAGGAGTTCTACTTCTCGCTTCCTTATGACCGTATGGATATTTGCCTTTACGGCCTCAACAACGGCGTGGCGGCTGAGCTGGTGGGGCAGGCGGCGGGGTTGGCCGCCTCACAAGTGGAACGCGTCTGGGCCGATATCATCGCCAAACGCAAGGCGACGCGTTATCTGCACCAGCGTCCGCAACTCGTTGATGAAGTCGAGGAAATCGGCACCTGAACCGCCTCGAAACCGGGCCACGGATGGACGGTTCGATTTGAACGTGTCCCGACTCTAGCTGAAACGGCTCCCGATCAGCCGGCTCCACTGCTCGCCCGCAAGACCGTTCAGGAAGACTTGCGAGTTCTTCATGGCGTCCAACAGCTCTGGATCACGTGAATGCACCACCGTTGAGGCAACGGTCAGGAAAGCGATGCGTCGTCCAAGCATCGCCTCCAGAAGTGCAGGTTGAACACGTCCGCGCAGGCCGCTGACGCCGCGCGCGGCGGCATGATCGATAAGGCAGTCTATCACCGAGCCCGCCTGGCCGGGGAGGGCGAGGATCTGCAGCACGCGACCAATTTGATACTTCCGTGCGTAATAGGCGAAAGCGCCGACATTGTTGCCGACTGGCGATGTCACGCAACCGAAGACAAGCTCGCCTAAATCCGGCTTCTGTGCCGCATCGGTCAGGATGTGGTCGAGTTGGCCTTCCGTCCAATCCGGGCGCAGGGCGAATTGAGCGGTAAACGGCTCGATGAGCTTGGCAAATGTGTGGCTGTCGATTTCGGATATCCGAAATGCTCCGTGGCCTGCCCCTTCCACCGCCACACCTGACCAGCGTCGTTCGCTGGGCGTCATCCTCCTGCAATAAAATCGGTCGACGGCACGCGCCAACGGATTGAGCATTCGGGCAAGCGTCAGGCGATTGGCGGAAAGGCTGAGCATGAAGGCCGCGGGGCGCATCACGCGGACCCAGTCAAGGCTGTATTGCGGCAGGACCGCGCCGCGCAGCCGGGTCCACAATTTCACGGAGATATCGTTGGCCGTCTCGCTGAAGGAGATGTCCTGCGGACCATCAAGGTATGCTTTCAGCAAGCGGGCGCCGGCCAGCGGATCGTGCTCATGGTCCTCGACCATGAGCGAGCTACAGATGGCGGCGCGTAGTTGTCGGCCGTTGAACGTCATCGGCAGCACGTGGACACCGACAAATCCGGAGACGCGACCGGCGTCGTTGACATGGACAAGCGACCGGAGGTCGCCGCCGCAACCGGGCGCATCCAGATAAAACCGTCTCATGTATTCGACGAGAGAGGCCGGCGCTTTCGTCCCTTCCTTCAGCAGCACGCGCTGAAACATGTCCGCGACTGCCGGGAGGTCGGCGCCTTGCAAGGCGCGAATGATGCTCAAGCCCGGCTCCCGGCACCGAAGTCCCGTCCGCCGAGCTTCCGGGCCAAGGCGACACGAGGCACGAGAACATCGGACGCGAGTTCCAACTCGACGCCCATGAAGCCGTGCAACCTCGACCAGTTGCGGTCGCCCCGGTGACTGAACGGAGTGCTGAATTGCTGCGGCAAGGTGGACCCTTTGCTTGACCGACGAAAACCGGCGTCATTGCTGCTAGCAGATTCAGGTAAACCGATATTAAAGTCGTTGCTTTGAATGGTAGCGAACCAGGTTGTCCGGCCTCATACCTGGACATCAGTAATTTTGGTTCCCGGCGGACTCTACACGACCAGCGGCATGAGTTGCGTGCTCCGCGTCGAACCGTTTCGGCTGGCCAAAGTTTCGTGTGGCGGCTCTTGACTGGGGGCGCGGGCGTAATACGGTGAGACAAATACCGGCTCTGGCCGCCGGGCGGCAAGAATGCCTCGTATGCCTCGCCTTGCGGCGGTGGCTGCGGGGCATTGTCATTTTGAGGCTTTGCTTGAAACGGCATATCGAGATCGGCATTCTCTATTCGCGGTCCGGCAACTACCGGCTGGTGTCCGAATCCTGCCGTGCGGGCGCGATGAACGCCATCGCCGACGTCAACGCCGATCCCGTTGTCCCCTTCGAATTCATCCCGGTCGAGCGCGACCCGCAGGGCAACATCGATCGGTATGCAAGCGGCTGCGCGGACATTCTCGCCAACAGCGGCGCGCGTCACATCATTGGCTGCGTCACCTCGTGGAGCCGCAAGGAGGTCATTCCAATCCTGGAAAGGGCAGGCGGCACGCTGTGGTATGCCTGCCCGTACGAGGGCTTCGAAGCCAATGAGCATGTCGTCTACACCCACGCCTGCCCCAATCAGCATCTGGTACCGCTACTTGCCTATGTCGTGCCTCGTTTCGGCGCCGACGGCTTCCTGCTCGGTTCCAACTACATCTGGGGTTGGGAGACCAACCGTGTGGCGCGCGACCTGATTGCGGACGCCGGCGGCAAGGTGCTGGGCGAACGCTATCTGCCGCTTGGCGAGGTCGATGTTGCGAGGCTGATCGCGGAGGTACAGGCGACGAGACCTGATTTCATTCTGAACAATCTCATCGGCCCTTCTTCCTATGCGTTTATCGCCGCCTATGCCGAGCTTGGCCGGCGCGACCCGCATTTCAGGCCGGAGCGTTGCCCGATCCTGTCCTGCAATCTCACGGAATGCGAATTGCCGGCGCTCAACGGGGCAGGGGATGGTCATCTTTCCGTTGGGCCCTATTTTCACGACACCTCGGGGGCGGATCGCGGAGCGGCTTCAGTGTCTTCCGTCATGCCTGCCTCATCCTTCGAGGCGGCGGCTTATGCCTCGGTGCGCACGCTCGCCGAGATCCTCACCCGCAACCCCGGTGCACAATGGACGGACCTGCCCAAGGTCTTTGCCGGAACATCATTTCGAACACCGCTGGGCGACATCGCCATCGATCCGCAAACCCAGCACGCTACCTTGCCGGTGCAGATCGGACGTATCGATGGGACATCGTTCAAAACGGTCACGCTGACGAAGGGCGTGGCACCCGATCCCTACCTTTCCCGCTATGACCGGACGGAGACGTTCGGGCGGGCACGCCTGCGGGTGGTGTCGTGAGCAAGATGGCGCGTATCCCGAACCTTGGAGGCGCCAGGGCTTTTGTCCTGCATCGTCCACATCCGACCGTGCAGGCGATCACAAGGCAATTGTCGGCCATCGGCCTTGAGGCGATTGGCTTCTGGCCGGAACTGCCGGCCGAAGCCTTGGCGGCGGACTTCGTTTTCTTCGACGTAGACCTCGGCTTTGACGAGCAATTTCCGTGGAAGCCGGGCGAGGCACCGATGCCGCTGATAGCGCTGATCGGCTCCGAGGCGCCGGGGCGTGTCGAATGGGCACTGTCGCACAAGGCCGATGCCCAATTGCTGAAACCGGTCGGCAACGCCGGCGTCTATAGCGCGCTTTTGATCGCAAGGCAGAGTTTCGAGGCGCGCAAGCTTCTGGCCAGCGAGATCGCCTCGCTTCGTCAGCGGGTCGCGGAGCGCCAGACCATCGTACGCGCGGTGGAGGTCTTGTCGAAGGGCGCCGAGGACGGCCGTGCCTATGCGCAGCTCCGCTCGCTGGCGATGAGCTGGCAAATCAGCGTCGAGGACGCCGCGCGCCGGATCGTGGCGATGACACAAGAAGAAGGCGACGATGACCAATCCGATCGCGCCTGAACTTTCAGCCGCCGGGCGTATGCCAGCCAAGCCTCGCGCCGGCGTCTGGCGACGTCTGCTAAAACGGCCTCTCGCTTTGTTCGGCCTCGGGATTGTTGCCCTTGTCTTGGCCGGCGCCATTCTTGCACCGTGGCTGACAGGCTACGATCCGAACGAGCAGATGTTTGACGGGCTCACGCTTGAAGGCGCGCCACTGCCGCCTGGAGTCCAATTCTGGCTAGGCACCGACCTGCTTGGCCGCGACCTGCTGACCCGTCTCCTCTTCGGCGCGCGCACGTCGCTGATCATCGGCATAGTCGCCAACGGCGTGGCGCTTCTGATCGGCACGCTGGTCGGCATCATGGCCGGCTATTTCCGCGGCTGGATCGGCAGCGCGCTTATGCGCTTCACCGATTTGATGATGGCTTTCCCGGCGCTGCTGCTCGCCATCTGCCTGGCGGCGGTACTCCAGCCGAGCCTGTGGATCGTCGCCATGGTGATCGCATTGGTGAACTGGGTGCAGACCGCCCGCGTCATCTACACCGAGACAAGTTCGCTCGCCGAGCGCGAGTTCATCGATGCCGAGCGCACTATCGGCGCAAGCGCCCCACGCATCCTGTTCCGTCATATCCTGCCGCACCTTTTGCCGACGATCATCGTCTGGGGCACGCTCGGCATCTCGACCACTGTGCTTCTGGAAGCGACGCTCAGCTATCTCGGTATCGGCGTGCAACCGCCGACTGCTTCCTGGGGCAACATCATCTTCGAAAACCAGACCTATTTCCAGGCAGCGCCCTGGCTGGTTTTCTTTCCGGGTGCGGCGATCCTGGCGCTGGCGTTGGCCTTTAACCTGGTCGGCGATGCGCTGCGCGACATCCTCGATCCGACGCAAAGGGGGCGGGCATGATCGCCTATCTCGGCCGCCGCGTTGTCCAGGCCGTGCTCATCTTGCTCGGCGTCTCTCTGATCACCTTTGCGCTGCTCTATCTGCTGCCCGCCGATCCCGTCCGCCAGATCGCCGGCCGCAGCGCCACGCCCGAGACGGTCGAGAACATCCGCCGGCAGCTCGGCCTCGACCAGCCCTTTGTCGTCCAGTATTGGCACTATCTGATCAGCCTGCTCAGCGGCGATCTGGGGCGCTCCTACATTCAGCGCTCGGAGGTCACGGAGCTGATCGTCTCGCGGCTGCCGGCAAGCCTGCTGCTGATGGTCGGCGCCATTACTTGCGAAGTCGTGATCGGGCTTACGATGGGCCTCATCGCCGCCGTCAAGCGCGGCACCGCCACCGACCAGTCGCTGATGGTCGCCTCCTTCGTCGGCGTCTCGGCGCCGCAATTCGTTGTCGGCCTGCTGCTGCTTTATGTGTTCGCGGTGCGGCTCGGTTGGTTCCCGATCGGCGGTTACGGCACTTGGCGCCATCTGGTGCTGCCGTCGCTGACCATGGGAATTCTCGGCGCAGGCTGGTACGCCCGCATGATGCGCTCGTCGATGATCGACGTGCTGCGCCAGGATTACGTGCGTACCGCGCGTGCCAAGGGTCTTGCACGCAGCGCCATTATCTTCCGGCACGCGCTGCCCAACGCCATCCTGCCGGTCATTGCCATGATCGGCATCGACATCGGCATCTTCATGGGCGGCATCGTGGTTGTCGAAAGCGTGTTCGGCTGGCCAGGCATCGGCCAGCTAGCCTGGCAGGCCATTCAGCGCATCGACATTCCGATCATCATGGGGGTCACCCTGGTTTCGGCCTTTGCCATCGTGCTCGGCAATCTCCTGGCCGACACTGTCGCACCGTTCATCGATCCACGCATCAAGCTCAGATGAAAACCAAGAACACCAGAGAAAGGGAACATGACATGAGAAAATATCTGATATCGACCGTGGCGGCATCGGCGCTTGCGCTGGTGCTTGGCATGACGAGCGTACGCGCCGAAGACGCCGTCGATCCGAATGCCAAGCAGGGCGGCGCGATCACCATTACCTACAAGGACGACGTCGCTACGCTCGATCCGGCCATCGGCTATGACTGGCAGAACTGGTCGATGATCAAGAGCCTGTTCGACGGGCTGATGGACTACGAGCCGGGCACCACCAACCTGCGGCCCGACCTTGCCGAGAGCTACGAGATTGCGCCCGACGGCAAGACCTTCACCTTCAAGCTGCGCCAAGGAGTGAAGTTCCACAATGGCCGTGAGATGACCGCCGACGACGTGAAATATTCGCTCGACCGGGTCACCAATCCAAAGACACAGAGCCCTGGTGCCGGCTTCTTCGGGTCGATCAAAGGCTATGACGATGTCGCTGCCGGCAAGGCGGAAAGCCTGGCCGGCATAACCGTCGTCGATCCCTACACGATCAAGTTCGAGCTGACCCGGCCCGACGCCACCTTCCTGCATGTCATGGCGATCAACTTCTCGCATGTCGTGCCGAAGGAAGAGGTCGAGAAATACGGCGCGGACTTCGGCAAACATCCGGTCGGCACCGGCGCCTTCAAGCTCGCGGAATGGACGCTCGGCCAGCGCGTGGTCTTCGAGCGTAACCCGGATTACTGGCACAAGGGCCTGCCGCATCTCGACAAGATCACCTTTGAGATCGGTCAGGAGCCGATCGTGGCGCTGCTGCGGCTCCAGAAAGGCGAGATCGACGTTCCCGGCGACGGCATTCCGCCGGCGAAATTCCAGGAGGTGATGGCCGATCCCGAGCAGAAGGCCCGTGTCGTCGAGGGCGGCCAGTTGCACACCGGCTATATCACCATGAATACCACCATGGCGCCGTTCGACAATGTGAAGGTGCGGCAGGCGGTCAACATGGCGATCAACAAGGACCGCATCGTCCAACTGATCAACAACCGTGCGGTGCCGGCCAATCAGCCATTGCCGCCGTCGATGCCTGGCTACGACAAAGAATTCAAGGGCTATTCCTATGACGTAGCCAAGGCCAAGGCCTTGCTTGCCGAGGCGGGGCATCCCGGTGGTTTTGACACGCAGCTGTTTGCCATGAATACCGATCCCAACCCGCGTATCGCGCAGGCCATCCAGCAGGATCTGGCGGCGGTCGGCATTAAGGCCAGCATCCAGTCGCTCGCCCAGGCCAACGTCATCGCCGCCGGCGGCGACAAGGCCGGTGCGCCGATGATCTGGTCCGGCGGCATGGCCTGGATCGCCGACTTCCCCGATCCGTCGAACTTCTACGGCCCGATCCTTGGCTGCGCTGGTGCCGTCCCGGGCGGCTGGAACTGGTCGTGGTATTGCAACAAGGAGCTCGACGCCAAGGCGGCCGAAGCCGACTCCATCGTCGACCCGGCCAAGGCTGGCGAACGCGCCAAGATGTGGAGCGAGATCTACGGCAAGATCATGGAAGACGCGCCCTGGGCACCGGTGTTCAACGAGCAGCGTTTCACCATGAAATCAACCCGCATGGGTGGCGCGGACAACCTCTATGTCGACCCGGTCCACATCCCGATCAACTACGACAATGTGTATGTGACCGATGTGCAATAACTGCGACTACACCATCCACGGGCGCCACCATCATTTCGGCTGGGACAATTCCTTTGTCCCGGCCGAACGGGTGGCGCCAGGGTCGACGATCGAGTTCCAGTGCCTGGACTCGTCCGGCGGGCAGCTGACGATGGAGAGCACCGTTGACGACGTTGCTTTGCTCGATTTTGCCAAGGTGAACCCGGTCACTGGGCCAATCTATGTCGACGGGGCAGAGCCGGGCGATGCCCTGAAAATCACCATCGAGGCGTTCAAGCCGTCCGGCTTCGGTTGGACAGCGAATATCCCGGGATTCGGTCTGTTGGCGGATGACTTCACTCAACCGGCACTGAATATCTGGAAGTACGACGCCGCCTCGCTCGAACCCGCGCTGTTCGGCAAGAGCGGCCGGGTGCCGCTCAAGCCCTTCGCCGGCACCATCGGCAATGCCCCGGCTGAGCCGGGTCTGCATTCGGTGGTCCCGCCGCGGCGCGTGGGCGGCAATATGGACATCCGTGATCTCGCTGCCGGCACGGTGCTCTACCTGCCCGTAGAGGTCGCGGGAGCGTTGTTCTCGGTCGGTGACACGCACGCCGCGCAAGGCGACGGCGAGGTCTGCGGCACGGCGATCGAGAGCCCCATGGACGCCGTGCTGACGCTCGATCTGGTCAAGGATGCCCGGCTGCGGACGCCGCGTTTCACGACGCCCGGTCCGGTGTCGCGACATCTCGACGCCAAGGGCTATGAGGTGACAACCGGTATCGGGCCGGATCTGATGGACGGCGCCAGGAGCGCCGTCTCGCAGATGATCGACCTGCTCTCCGGCCGCTACCGCATGGATCCGGTAGACGCCTATATGCTCGTGTCGGTTTGCGGCGACCTGCGCATCAGCGAGATCGTCGACATGCCCAACTGGGTGGTTTCTTTCTACTTCCCCCGCTGCGTCTTTGAATGAAGGTGGAGGACATCAAACGATCCGGGCAGGGCGCCGCGGAGAGTGGCTCTGTCAGGCCGGTACTCAGCGTCTCAGGTCTGAGCGTCGCCGTGCGCGGCGACGAGGGCGACCGCGACGTCGTTTCCGACCTGACATTCGACCTGATGCGCGGCGAAACGCTTTGCATCGCCGGCGAGTCCGGTTCCGGCAAGTCGATGACGGCGCTGGCCATCATGGGCTTGCTGCCGCAGCCGGCGGCACGCATCAGATCAGGCTCCATCCGGCTCGGCGATCAGGATCTCGCGGCTCTTAGCGAGAGTGGTATGCGCCGCATCCGCGGCGACCGCATTGCCATGATCTTTCAGGAACCGATGACATCGCTCAATCCGGTTCTTTCCATCGGCCGGCAGCTCACGGAGGCGATCGAGGCACACGCCTCGCTGTCGCGCTCCAACTCGCGGCTGAGGGCGCTCGAGGCGCTGAAGGCAGTCCGAATTCCGGATGCCGAACGGCGGCTCGAGCACTATCCGCACGAACTCTCAGGCGGCATGCGCCAGCGTGTGATGATTGCCATGGCTCTGGCCCTGAACCCGGATGTGCTGATCGCCGATGAACCGACGACCGCCCTCGACGTCACCGTTCAGGGCGAGGTGCTGGAGTTGCTGCGTGACCTGCAGCGCGAGCACGGCACCAGCGTTATCCTGATCACGCACGACATGGGTGTCGTCGCCGAGATGGCGGACCGCGTTATCATCATGCGCGATGGCCGGATGGTCGAGCAGGGCAGCGCGACCGACATCTTCACCCGCCCGCAGGCAGATTATACGCGCGAGCTTCTGGCCGCCGTGCCACGCATCGGCGGTGGACGGCCGGCCGAAGACCGACAAGACGCCGCCCACATGCCGGCCGAGCTTGTATCCGTCAGCGATCTTCACGTCCGCTTCGACCTGCGCGGCGGCTTCTTCGGTCGCGTTGACCGCAGGGTGCACGCGGTCGAGGGCGTCAGTTTCTCGATCGCGCCGCACGAAACGCTGTCGCTGGTCGGCGAATCGGGCTGCGGCAAGTCGACGACGGCCAAGGCGATCGCCGGGCTGGTGCCCTACACCGGCAGCATTTCAATCGGCAGCCACGACTTGTCGGCGCTCAGCCGCAAGGAGCGCAAGGCTGTACGCCGCAATGTGCAGATGATCTTTCAGGATCCCTTCGCGTCCCTCGACCCGCGCATGCGAGTAGGCGATCTCGTCGCCGAGCCTCTGCTGATCCACGGCCTCGGCGACAAAGAGCAACGGCACGCCCAGATCGCCGCACTGTTCGAACGCGTCGGCCTCTCCGCTGACCAGATGGAGCGCTATCCCCACGAATTCTCCGGCGGGCAGCGCCAGCGAATCTGCGTTGCACGGGCGCTGGCGCTGCGACCAAAGCTGATCATTGCCGACGAGAGCGTCTCTGCTCTCGATGTGTCGGTGCAGGCGCGCGTGTTAAGATTGCTGAAGGAACTGCAGCGCGAATTCGGCGTCGCATATCTCTTCATCTCGCACGACATGGCGGTGGTAGAGAACATCTCCGATCGCGTGGCGGTAATGTATCTGGGGCAGATCGTCGAGATGGGCACCCGCGACCAGATCTTCTCCAACCCGCGCCATCCTTACACAAAGCGGCTGATCGAAGCCGTTCCGGTTCCCGATCCAGGCCGGCGCCGCGCCCGGTTCGCCCGTTTGGACAGCGAAATTCCAAGCGCTGTGCGGCGCATCGGTGACGAGCCCCGGAAACTCAAGCTTGAAGATGTTGGCGACGGCCACCTCGTCGCCACTTGATCAGCTTAGGCCGCCTCGTCCAGCCAATCCGCAGACGCTCGGGGACAGCAGCATATGTGATGCTCGGGCGGCAGGATGTGATCGGTGATGGCGCTGCCGCGGCAGCGCCAATCGGCGATGCCGAGTTGGCAAGATCGCCAGTTTACATCTGACATGTTAGCGTGCTAACGCTACGTGCACATTGATTTCAACGGAGATCGCATTGGCTTCCCGCTTTGGTCTTTCGGTTGCCTTAGCCACACCCTTCGACCCGTCGGGGCAGATAGCGCTCGCGCCGATGATCGCGCACGCCCGAGCCTGCCTTGGCGCCGGCTGCAGCAGCGCGACGCTGTTCGGCACCACCGGGGAAGGAGCCTCGGTGGGCACCGACGAGCGGCGGATCGTCACCGAAGCCATGTTGGCGGCCGGTATACCGGCACATCAGCTCGTCGCCGGCGTGCTGGTCGATGCAATCGAAGATGCCGCCGATCAGGCTCGGCACGCTTTGCAGCGCGGCGTTCGCAACATTCTGCTCGCTCCGCCGAGCTACTTCAAGAATGTCGGCGAGAACGGGCTGTTCGGATGGTTTTCCGCCGTCTTCGCCGCACTCGGCCCGCTGGCGCGTGATGTGCTCCTCTATAACATCCCCTCTGTCACCATGGTGCCGCTCCCGCTTGGGCTGATCGGCCGGTTGCGCGCCGCCTTTCCCGCTGTGGTGGCCGGGGTGAAGGATTCCGGCGGGGACTGGAGCTACAGTGAGGCGCTGCTTGAAGCGCATGGCGATCTGGTGATCCTGATCGGCGACGAACGGCATCTGGCGAGAAGCGTGCGCCGCGGCGGACAGGGTGCGATTTCCGGCATGGCTAATTTTGTTACCGGCGAAATCCTCGCAATGGTCGAAGACGGCCGCGACGACCCACGCGTCGAGGACTTCGTGCTCGAATTGCTCAAATACCCGGTCACACCGGCGGTGAAGGTCATGGTCGCGCGCACGACCGGCGACGAGCGCTGGCTGGCGGTCCGCCCGCCCCTGGAGGCGATCGGCCCACAAGGACGGCGGCAGCTTGCCGCGGCCTACGACAGGCTGTTTGCGACAGAGGCGGCCTGACCGACAAGGCCGGGCTGGCCGACAAGGAAGCGAGCTGAAGTGGAAGACGGCAGCGAACCGATCACTCTCCGGGAGAAAGCCTATGCCAGCTTCACGCGGCATTTGCTGGCCCGTGATCTGCGGCCGGGGCAGTTCGTGTCACAGCGCGAACTGGTCGCTTTCACCGGGCTGCCGCTGGGCGCTATTCGCGAGATCGTCCCGCGTCTCGAGGCCGAGGGATTGCTGACCACCATCCCGCAGCGCGGCATGCAAATCGCGCACATCGACATCAATCTGATCCGCGAGGCCTTTCAGTTTCGGCTATTCATGGAACGCGAGGCGGTGGCGCTATTCACGGCCAGCGCTTCAGATGCCGAACTTGCCCGCATGCGGCGCGAACACGAGGAGATGCTGGCTCAAGCTCTGGGGCAGGCGCCGACGCCGGAAATGGAAGCCAAGGCCCAGACCATCGACTGGGCCATGCACGATACCTTTATCAATGCGCTGGGCAACGAGATCATCGCCAAGGCCTATCTGGTCAACTCGGTGAAAATCCGGCTGATCCACCAGGAGCGTTTCCGCATCGACGGTCGCGTGGTGCCGGTGATGCGCGAACATTTGGCGGTCATCGAAGCCATGGAGAGCCGCAATTCGCAAAAGGCGGTTGAAGCGATCAGTCTGCATATCGACAATGCGCGCCGGCTGGCGCTCCAGATCTGAGGAAATATAGCCGCGCCGCGGTTCGCGGCGCATCCACAACGACAGCAACCGGGAGGAAGAAATGTCGTCCAATCTGTTCAACCCAACCAGGAGGCAACTCCTTGCCGGAACCGCGGCGCTCACCGCCGCCGGCCTTGTGGGGCTCCGCCCTAGCTTTGCCGCAGGCGTCGACTGGAAACGCTTTGCCGGGACGACGCTTGACGTCAATCTGGTGAAAAGCCCGCGCAGCGACACCATCCTGAAATATCTCGCCGAGTTCGAGGAACTGACCGGCATCAAGGTCAATGCCGAGGCCACGCCCGAGCAGCAGCAGCGCCAGAAGACGGTGATCGAATTGAGCTCGGGCAAGCCCAGCTTCGACGTCGTGCATCTGAGCTACCACGTGCAAAAGCGCCAGTTCGAGAAAGGTGGCTGGCTGGCTGACATCGCCGGCTACCTCGCCGACCCGTCGCTCACCGACCCGGGGTTGGTCGAAAGCGACTTCGCCGAGGCCGGCATGCTGTTTGCCAAGGACGGCCAGGGCGTGCTGCGCTCGCTACCCTTCTCGGTGGACTACTGGATACTCTATTGGAACAAGGAGCTGTTCGAGGCCAAGGGCCTCAAATACCCCGAGACCTTCGAGCAACTGGTGGCCGCCGCCGAAGCGCTGACCGACCCGTCGACCAATACATACGGCTTCGTCGCCCGCGGGCTCAAGAACGCAAATACGCCGGTGTGGACATCGCTGATGCTCGGCTACGACATGACGCCGCTCGACGACAAGGGCAAGCTGCGCACCGAGGCTCCCGAGGCGATCGAGGCTGCCGCGCTCTATCAAAGATTGATGACCAAGTCCGCCCCTCCGGGCGTCACCGGGTTCAATTGGGCCGAAGCACAGTCTGCCTTCCTGCAAGGCAAGATCGGCATGTGGCTCGACGGCGTGGGTTTTGCCCCGCCGATGGAAAACCCGGAAAAATCGAGGGTGGTCGGCAAGGTCGGCTACGGCGTCATGCCCAAGGGTCCCAAGGCGCATGCCTCGGGCACCTTTGGCGACGGGATTGGCGTTACCGCCGCCAGCGAGAAGAAGGAGGCCGCCTATCTGTTCTGCCAGTGGGCGGTATCGCCAGCCATGGGCGCGAGGCTGTTGCAGGCCGGCGCCGGCGTTCCGTTCCGCAAATCCGTGCTGGAGGATCCCAAGGTGCGCGAAGGCGTCACTATGCCGGCAAGCTGGCTTGATGCCGTGATCGGCTCAGGCAATATCAGCCGGCTGGCGCTGCCGGTCATCATTCCCGTCACCGAATTCCGCGACATCTATGGCGTGGCGCTGACCAACATGATTGCCGGCGCCGATCCCGCCGCCGAGCTGAAGAAGGCCACCGAGCAGTTCCAGCCGGTTCTCGACAGGAGCGAGCAGGGCTGATGTCGGCCACCACCCCAGAACAGACCGGGGTGACGATGCCGGTTATCGACGGGAGCCAGACGATCCGGCTGGCTCCCAACTACTGGCCTTTCGTTGTCCCCGCACTCGTCGTCGTTGGCGCCGTCATCGTTTTTCCTTGGGCTTTCACGCTGTGGATGAGCGTCAACCGCTGGACGCTCGGCCAGTCGCGGAGCTTTGCCGGGATGGAAAACTACCTCCGCCTGGCAAGCGACCCACGTTTCTGGGAATCCCTTGTTCATACGTTGACCTACACCTTCCTCTCGGTTGCAGCGCCGATGCTCCTGGGCACCGTGGCCGCCCTGATCTTCGACGCCAGGTTTCCGCTGCGCGGTCTGCTGCGCGGCGTCTTCGTCATGCCGATGATGGCGACGCCCGTTGCTGTGGCACTGGTTTGGACCATGATGTTCCATCCTCAGCTCGGCGTACTCAACTACTTGCTGTCGCTGGTCGGCATCCCGGCTCAGGAATGGATATTCAATGCCAACACGGTCATCCCGTCGCTGGTTGCGGTCGAGACCTGGCAGTGGACGCCGCTGGTCATGCTGATTGTGCTGGGTGGGCTGGCTTCGGTGCCGCGCGAGCCCTTCGAAAGCGCCGAGATCGACGGCGCCAATGCCTGGCAGCAATTCCGCTATCTCACTTTGCCGATGATCGCACCGTTCCTGATGATCGCGGTCATCATCCGCACCATCGATGCGCTGAAGAGCTTCGACATCATCTACGCGATGACCCAGGGCGGGCCGGGCACGGCCTCGGAAACCATCAACATCTATCTCTACAACACCGCCTTCTCCTACTACGATATCGGCTACGGCTCGGCCATGGCCGTGGTGTTCTTCATTGTCATCGTGGCCCTGTCTTTTGTCCTCCTAATGCTGCGTCAACGCTCGCAGTGGATCGATACGGAGGGCAAATAGATGAGTTCGCGGCTGCTCAACCAGATCGGTCTGTTTTTCGCTGCCCTGGTTTTCGTCTCGCCGGCGATCCTGTTCTTCCTCTGGATGATCTCGCTGTCGCTGAAGTTCGAAATCGACAACGGTGCCTATCCGCCGATCCTGATCCCCGAACGTTTCGCCTGGTCGAACTATGTAAAGGTGTTCGAGGAGAACAATTTCCTGCTCTATCTCTGGAACTCGGTTCTGGTGACCGGCACGGCGACCTTGCTGGCGCTGCTGATCGGCGTACCGGCCGGCTATGGCATCGCACGGCTCAAGGCTGAACGGTCGGCGGTCGTCATCATGATCGCCCGCATGACGCCTGGGCTATCCTATCTCATCCCGCTGTTTCTGCTGTTCCAATGGATCGGGATCCTCGGCACGCTCTGGCCGCAGATCATCATCCATCTGGTGGTGACGGTGCCGATCGTGGTCTGGGTGATGATCGGCTATTTCGAGACCACGCCGATGGAACTGGAAGAGGCGGCCAACATCGACGGCGCCAACTCCTGGCAGGTTTTCCGGCTGGTTGCCCTGCCCATCGCCAAGCCGGGCATCGTCGTCGCCTTCATCCTGTCCGTGATCTTCTCGTGGAACAATTTCGTCTTCGGCGTGGTGCTCGCCAGCCGGGAGACGCGCACATTGCCGGTCGCCGTCTACAACATGCTGTCCTACGAGCAGGTCAGCTGGGGGCCGCTCGCCGCGGCGGCGCTGGTGGTGACGTTGCCGGTGCTGATCCTGACCATGTTCGCGCAAAGGCAGATCGTCGCGGGGTTGACCGCCGGCGCCGTCAAGGGCGGCTGAGGCGCGTCCGGACATCACTTTTTTTCCAGGAAAGATCCAATGGCATCGGTAACGATCAACAACGTGCAGAAGGCCTTCGGGGCCACCAAGATTATTCACGACGTCAGTGTCGATATCGCCGACGGCGAGTTCGTCATCCTGGTCGGCCCGTCGGGATGCGGAAAGTCGACGCTGCTGCGCATGATTGCCGGACTTGAAACGATCTCGGGCGGGAGGATCGCAATCGGCGAGCGCATGGTCAACAATCTGCGGGCGCGAGACCGGAACATCGCGATGGTGTTCCAGAACTATGCGCTCTATCCGCATATGACTGTGGCCGACAATATGGGCTTTGCCCTCAAGATCAAGAAAGCCGACCCGACCGATACCGCTGGGCGGGTCAGGAAGGCAGCCGGCATTCTTGGCCTCGAAAAGCTGCTCGACCGCTATCCGCGCCAGCTTTCCGGCGGCCAGCGCCAGCGCGTCGCCATGGGCCGCGCGATCGTACGCGACCCGCAGGTCTTCCTGTTCGACGAGCCGCTCTCCAACCTCGACGCCAAGTTGCGCGTCCAGATGCGCGGCGAGATCAAGGCCCTGCACCAGCGGCTGGGTACCACGACCATCTATGTCACGCACGACCAGATCGAGGCCATGACTATGGCCGACAAGATCGTCGTACTGCATGACGGCCTGGTCGAGCAGATCGGCGCGCCGCTGGACCTCTACGACCATCCGGCCAATCTCTTCGTTGCCGGTTTCATCGGCTCGCCCGCCATGAACTTCATTGCCGGCCGCATCGAGGAGGGCGTGTTCCGCAGCGCCGGCGGGTTGATCCTGCCGTTGCCGGAAGGCGCCCAGCCGGCGGATGCCGCAGGACGCGAACTCGTCTACGGCATCCGCCCCGAACATATCCGCGCAACTGCCGGGGGAATGCCAGGCACGGTCACGCTTCTGGAAGCCACAGGTTCGGAAATCTTCGCCAAGGTCGACTGCGCCGGCGAGGAAATTTCCTGCCTTTTCCGCGAACGGCTTCCGCTCAAGCAGGGCGCGCCGGTGCGGATCGAGATCGACCGCGCATGTGCGCATCTGTTCGACGCAGCAACCGGTCGGCGCATCTGACCCTATGGTCTGGTGAATGCGTGGTCGGCCTCAGGTCGGCAACGCGAATTCAACGGCAAGTTCGATGGCGCGGCCTTCGCGGGCCGATCTCTGGGCGGCGAGACCCATGACGACGGCCCACCAGCCGTCTTGCAAGGTCACTTCCACTTTGCCTTGTCCGCGCACCGCAGCGGTGAAGCGGACATGCTCGAAATAGGTCGAACCGTTATGGTCGCCTGCCTCGAGCAGCCGGGGGTCGACGGGAATCTCCAGCAGGCGTGGTCCAGGCAGATTGCGCGGGCTGACGATCAACTGGGGCACTGGCGCAGGGCCAAGGTGGGTCGGCCAGAAGCGACCGGGACCCGGCACCAGACATTCGATCTTTCCGTCGCCGCCGACAGCGCAGAGTTCGTCCTGGTAGCGGCTGCCCTCGGCGAACATGCAGAGTTCCAGCATGGCGCGCGCACCGCTCGCGAAATCAACCAGCACATAGCCATGGTCAAGGATATCCGGCCTCTCACCGCCGTAGCGTTCGTCGAGATGGTTTACGGCCTGTCCAGCGCTCGCCATCACGCGGACGGGGTCGGATCCGAGGATCAGCCGCATCAGGTCGAAGAAGTGGCAGCACTTCTCGACGAACGTGCCGCCGGTGTTGCGGTTGAAGCGGTTCCAGTCGCCGACCTTGGTCAGAAACGGGAAACGGTGCTCGCGGACCGTCAGCATGCGGATGCCGCCGGTGGCGTGGCGCGCCTGCTCGATGAATGCGGCGACGGGCGGCATATAGCGGTATTCCATGGCCACCCACACGAGCGGAAGCCGAGCTTTCAGCGCCGCGATCCGCCCCTCGCCAGCGGCGTCGGTGAAGAGCGGCTTTTCCACCAGCACCGGCAGTGGTCGAAGTGCGGCGATCTGCTCCATCTGACCGAGGTGCTGGTGGTTGGGGCTGGCAATCAAGACGCAGTCTACCTCGTCCATGGCCAGCAGTTTGGCGATCGATGCCGCCGATCGCGCGCCCGACGCCGTCGCCAGCGACGCCGCCAACATGCCGGGGTCCGGCTCGAAGATCGCGGCCACATGCGCGTCGGGCAACAGAGCGATGTTGCGGATGTGCTCGCGGCCCATCATGCCGCAGCCGATGATGCCGTAGCCGATCGATGATCTGGTCACGCTGCGACTTCCTCCGGCCTATCTGAAACGCGTGACGTAGCGCGCCGCGCCCGGATCGAACCAGCTGCGGGAATATTCCGCGCTGGCGCCGTCGCCAGCCCAGGCGATACGTTCAATGAAACCCACGACCGTCCCCGGCGATGGCCTGAACTCGAGCGGGGCCCAGTCCGGCGCAGGCGCGACGGCAACATGGTCTTCGGCGCGAACGATCGAAAAGCCGAGCGCGAGCCGGTAGTGGAGATAGAGGGATTCCGACAGGTCCTCGCGCTTGAGCCGCTCGGCGCGGCTGACGTCGAGCCAGATCTCCTCGACCGCGGCCGGCTCGCCGTCAAGCCGCCGCAGCCGGCGTATACGGTGGGCTTCGCCGGTGCTGCCGAATTGCGGCAGGTCGGCGGGCTTGGGCAGCCGCTCGACGGACAGCACGTCGGCGCTCGGCAGGCCGCCACCGCCGATGCGCTCCAGGCGAAAGAAGGCATAGATCCCGAGCAAGTCGCCGCGCGCTCGCACATAGTTACCCGAGCCCTGGATGCGATCGAGAAGGCCCTTTTCGGTCAAATCTGCCAGCGCGCGCCTGAGCGTGCCGACGGCAATCCCGAGGCTCGCGGCCATCTCGCGCTCGGGCGGCAGCCGCGCCCCGTCGGGCAGCCGTCCGGCCGCGATTTCGCGGATCAGCATTTCGCTGGTCTGCAAGTGCACAGGCAAGGGCCCGCGCATCTGGCTGGATCGGTGGCCTGGGTCCGCCCTTGTCAAATGCATCGGTGTTCCAATCGCATCTCGGTTTCGGGTTTGGCTCCAAAATTGATACAGTATTGATCTACACAGAAACGAATGCTACGCAAGCCCTATTCGCAGCTCCGGACGTCATTGAGTGGCCCGGACGTCTTTTCTGAAGAGTGGCAATGAGCATCGTCCCAATCACCTCGCCGGATCTCGATGCTGCCGAAGTCTCGTGGTTCGCCGCACTCTGCTCGGACGACTATCGATATCTCGGCGTGCCGGACGGCGCACTGCGCTCGGGCTGGGCGCATTGCTCCGAGATCGTGAAGACGTCCGAGGCACTCGGTTTCCGCAACATCTTGTGTCCGTCGTCCTATCAGGTCGGCCAGGACACGCTGAGCTTCGTTGCCGGCTGCGCGCCGATCACGTCGAAGATCAATCTGCTTGCCGCTGTGCGCTGCGGCGAGATGCAGCCGATCATGCTGGCGCGCACGATTGCGACGCTGGACCACATGCTGGAAGGCCGGCTGACGGTGAACGTCATTTCGTCGGACTTTCCGGGCGAGACAGCCGACAGCGCCTACCGCTATCAGCGTTCCCGCGAGGTGGTGCAGATCCTGCGCCAGGCCTGGACCAGGGACAGCATCGATTTCGAGGGCGAGGTCTATCGCTACAAAGGGCTCTCGACGGCGCCGGCGAAGCCCTATCAGCAGAATGGCGGCCCGCTGCTCTATTTCGGCGGTTATTCGCCCGACGCGCTCGAGCTTTGCGCCGAACAGTGCGACGTCTACCTGATGTGGCCGGAAACCAAGGAGGAGCTTGCCGGCCGCATGAGAGCAGTCCACGAGCGCGCCGAGCGTCATGGGCGGACGCTCGACTACGGCCTGCGCGTCCACATGATCGTGCGCGATACCGAGGCAGAGGCAAAGGAATATGCCCGGGAGCTGGTTTCGAGGCTGGACGACGAGCAGGGCAGGGCGATCCGCGAGCGCGCGCTCGACGCCCGATCGCTCGGCGTATCGCACCAGGCCAGGAACCGCCAGATCGCCGATGCCGAAGGCTATGTCGAGCCGCATCTGTGGACGGGGGTCGGGCGGGCGCGCTCTGGCTGCGGCGCGGCGCTGGTGGGCTCGACCGATCAGGTTCTGTCGGAAATCGAGGCGTATATGAAGATGGGGATCCGCGCCTTCATCTTTTCCGGCTACCCCCATCTCGACGAGGCGCGTCATTTCGGCACCAAGGTCCTGCCCCAGCTCAAGACATGCTCGCTCCCGCACGCCTATGGCCGGGTGCCCGAACGGATCCCGGCGACACCACTGGGAACGGGGGAGCGCCGCTGATGGAGCATGTCGTGTGCGATCCAGGCCTTTTGCGCAATGCCTTCGGGCGTTTCGCCACCGGCGTCACGGTCGTCACCACCGGCACGGCCGACGGCCCGGTCGCAATCACCGCCAACAGCTTCTCATCCGTGTCGCTCGACCCGCCGCTGGTGCTCTGGTCTATCGGCCGCCACTCGCGCCGGTTCGAAGCCTTCGCCAATTCCGCGCACTACGCCATTCACGTGCTGGCGGAAGATCAAATCGATCTGTGCTGGCGTTTTTCGAAGTCGGGGACGGACTTTGCCGATCTTGACCTGTCATGGAGCGAGCACGGCGTGCCATTGCTGCCGCGCGCGCTGGCGCGGTTCGAATGCAGCGTCGCCGACCGCTTTCCGGCTGGCGACCATATGATCCTGCTTGGACGTGTCCTTGAACTGGAGACGCAAGAGGGGTTGCCGTTGCTCTTTGCTGGCGGCAAGTCGCGCGCTCAAGAGGCCAGTTGATGACCGCCGGCGCCGCTCCGGGCTGGTGCCGTCGACTGGCGCACCACGAGATTGCAGGCAAGTTCGACGCGACGCGGCGGCGACCCCGAATGGGCCATGTCGTCGAGCAACAGGCTAAGCGCCGCCGATCCGATCTCGCGCATGGGAATGTGCATCGCCGTCAGCGGCGGATTGCAGAAGGCAGCGAGCGGCAAGTCGTCCATACCGACCACGGACACATCGCCAGGCACCGAATATCCGGCCTCCTGGACGCCGGCGATGGCACCAAACGCCAGGCTGTCGCCGGCCGTCAGCACGGCGGTGAAATCGAGGCCGCGGGCCGCGATGCGCTCGGTCACGGCCCTGCTCGCAAGTTCCGGCAGCCAGTCCTGCACCTCGACCACGAAGTCGTCGAAGCCGACAATGCCGGCCGTGATCAGCGCGTCGCGCCAACCTTCGTAGCGCCGCTCGATCGTGCGCCGCCCACGCCGCATCAGGAACAGGATGCGGCGGTGGCCGAGGCCGATCAGATGCTGCGCGGCAAGCATGGCGGCAGAGCGATTGCAGGGCGTCACGCTCGAATGGCGCATCGAGGGATCGTCGCCGTTGACGAGCACGATCGGCTTGGCGAATCCGGCTGTCAGCGTCAGCACATCGTCATCGTCCAGTGTCAGAAACAGGCAGCCGGCGACGGTGTCGTCGCGCTCGGATTCACGCAGCAGCGCGATTTCGTCCTCGGGCGCCGAAACCGGCCGGGTCACCAGTTCGACGCCCAGCAACCGGGCGCGCTCGTTGAGCCCATCAAGGACATGGTAGGTGAACTGATTGCGGGCACTGTCCACCATTGCCACGCTGCTTGCGGCCAGGATGACCTTGCGGCCGGCAACCGAGGCGGGAATGGCATAGTTCATCGACTTCGCCGTTTCGATGATCCTGGTGCGAAGCTCGTCCCTCACGCCGCCGACACCGCTCAGCGCACGGGAGGCGGTGCTGACCGACACGCCGCAACGCGCCGCGATCTCCTCAAGTCGAATGCGGCGGCTGGGGCGCCCGCGCTTGCCCTGGATATTCATCCGCTCCGTCATCTCCGCCAAGTCACCCGATTAATGCAAAAAATTTTCAGATTGCGCAAGAAAAATGGCTGTGAAACAGTTCCGATGAAGCGGGAGAAACGGGAGGAGTGATGCCGCTGTCGGCCGAACGCCTGAATTCCGTGCTTGCCAGCCTCGTGGCCGGCATGACCGGCTTGCGTCATGACGGGCGGTTCCATGAGCCGAATCTCGACGGCACGCCGGGCGACTATGTCAGCTTCGACAGCTGGGAATGGCCGCAGGGCGTCGGGCTCTACGGGCTGGTTCGGCTGTGGGCGCAGACCGGCGACGATCGGCTGCTGCAGACGATCGAGGCCTGGTACGACCGACGCATCGCTGCCGGTCTCCCTGCGATGAACGTCAACACCACGGCGCCTCTGCTGGCGCTAAGCGAATTGTGGCGGCGCCGGCGCCAGCCGCGCTTCGAGCCGGTCCTGCGCGAATGGGCCGAGCAGGTAGTCACCGCCTTGCCACGGACGCCCGAAGGCGGTTTCCAGCATGATGTTTCGGACCGGGTCAACGACGACGAATTGTGGGACGACACGCTGTTCATGGTGGCGCTGTTCCTCGCATCCTACGGCCAGGCTGCCGGTCAGCGTCGCTTCGTCGAGGAAGCAGAAAGGCAATTCCTGGTCCACGCCCGTTATCTCGCCGATCCGGCATCAGGGCTGTGGTTTCACGGCTGGACGTTCGCGGGACGGCACAATTTCGCCCGTGCGCGTTGGGCGAGAGGCAATGCCTGGATTACCGTCGGTATCCTCGAACTGGTGGAGTTCGCCGAAATTGCACCCTCGGTCCGGGCCTATCTGCTCGGCGTGCTGGAGACGCAGATCAACGCCCTGCTCGAGGTGCAGGCAGGTTCGGGCGCATGGCACACTCTGCTCGACGACCCGACGTCTTACGAGGAGATTTCCGCCACGGCCGGCTTCGGCTACGGGTTGATGAAGGCCGCGCGGCTCGGAATCGGCTCGACAGAGTGCCGTGCCGCCGGCCTCCGCGCCTTGGAAGCCGTGGTGGCCAACATCGATGACAAAGGTGTGGTGGCGAACGTGTCTTATGGCACACGCATGGGCGCCGACCTGCAGTTCTATCGCGATATACCCATCCATCCGACGGGCTACGGACAGGCGCTGGCCATTCTGTGCTTGACCGAAGGGACCCGGCATCTGCAGTCGAAGGTGGAGGCGGCATGATGCGGACGCTCTATGGCGTGTCGCCGGGCGATATTGCCGGCATGGACACGGACCGGCTGAGGGCCGAGTTCCTGGTCGACGGCTTGTTCCGGCCCGGCGCGATCGAATTCGTCTACACCCATGTCGACCGCATGATCGTCGGTGGCGCGGTGCCGCTGGCCAACCCGCTGACATTCGGCAACGGGGCCGAAGTCGGCACGCCGCTCTTCTTTGACGCGCGCGAGATGGGCATCGCCAATCTCGGCGGCAATGGCGCCGTCGCGGTGGACGGCAGGCGCTTTCCCGTGGCTAACCGCGACATCGTCTATATCGGACGCGGAGCGCGCGAGGTGACGCTGGAGAGCGACGATCCGGAGAGGCCGGCACGCTTCTATATGAACTCGGTGCCGGCCGGCGCCGCTATTGCGCACCGTCTCATCGTCAACAGCGAAGCCAAGCCGCTTGTGCTCGGCGAGGAGGCTCGCGCGAACAGGCGCACGCTGCGCATGTACATCCATCCCGAAGTGGCCCCGTCCTGCCTCTTGCTGATGGGGATCACCGACCTCGCGCCGGGCAGTGTGTGGAATACCATGCCGCCGCATCTGCATGAGCGGCGCATGGAAGCTTATTGCTACTTCGACCTCGCCGAGGCCGACCGTGTGGTCCATCTGATGGGCCGGCCTGACAAGACGCGCCACCTGATGGTTGCGGACGGTGACGTTGTCCTGTCGCCCGCCTGGTCTATCCATATGGGTGCCGGCACCGGCCCCTATGCTTTCGTCTGGGGCATGACCGGCGAGAACCAGGCCTACACCGATGTCGATCCAGTACCCGTGAAGGATTTGCGATGAGCGAGGCCGCGCAAAGCGTTCGGACGGACTTTACGCTGCGCCGGCCGCTCGTGGCGGGGCAGCCAATCGTCTATTGGCGGCTCGGGTCTATCGCCGAGCAACGCTACGACGTGGCCGACCAGCCCATGCAAGGCGAGATGGATCCCTTCTTCTTCCTTACCAAGCACAAGAATTTCATTCCCCATGAATATCCGTGCCGCACGCAGTTCGCAGCGGAACGACGCGGCAAGCGACCACAGGTCAGCGCCGAATTCGGCGCTGAGCGCATCTGGTTGCCCTTCGCCTCGCCACGCATCGACCTGTCGGGCTTCTGGTTCCGGCCGACGGTGCTTGGGACCTGGGCCGAGACCACCATCGAGGCGGCCTCGAGTGGCGAGGTGATGGTACGGCTGCGTACATGCGGCGGCGCCATACTCTTTGCCAATGGCGAGGAAGCCGGCTGGATGGCGCCCTACGGCCGCAATCTGGAAAGTGCCGAGCACTTCAAGATCGTGCTGAGGGTCGGCCGCAACGACATTCGCATATGGTTCGACGATCTCGCCGAGCGCGACGCCCGCTACTATTTCCAGCTCGATTATCTATCCGGTCCGGCTGCTTCGGTCGCACTGCCGATCGAAGTCGAGAGCGGCGTTGCCGATGCGATGGAAGCAGCCCTCGACGACATGCATTTCGACCGTCCCGCCTATGACGGCGGCGAGGTGGCGCTCGTCACCGGCGTGGCCCTGCCGCGCGACGCGCAAGTCGAGATCGAGATCGAAGGCGATTTCATGTCGATCGAGACGCCGGTGCGCTTCGCCTTCGATCTGCCAACGGGCCAGACGCGGCTGCCGATCGCCGATACCGAGCAGCTGCCGGCCGACTTTCGCCATTTCAAGGTGTCGCTGAGGGTCGCAGACCATGCCGTATCGCGTGTCTTCGGCGTCGAGATATGCCACGCGCACCGTCAGGGCGATGCGCCGGAAACGCTTACCGCGCGTATAGATGAGGCTTTGCGCGAGGTCGCCGATCACGCCGAGGCCGATACGGTGCGCGCGCTGGCGCGCCTGGCGATCGGGCAGCAGGGCGCCGAGACCGACGCCATGATCTCCGGCACGCTGCCGGCGATCGAGGATTGTCACGATTGCGCCGACTTCATCCTGGTGCCGCTGCTGTGGTGCCGCAAGGCCTATGGCGATCGGCTGGAAGTGAGCCTGCGCGCGCGCATCGACAACGCCATCCTCGGCTATCGCTACTGGATGGACGAGCCCGGCAATGATGTGCAGTGGTACTTCTCCGAGAACCACGCGCTGCTCTTCCACACCGCCGCCTATATTGCTGGGAGCCTGTTGCCTGATGTGCGGTTCGTGCGGTCGGGCCGCCTTGGCCGCGAACAGTCCGCGGTGGGAGCCGCGCGGGTACGCGCCTGGCTCGATCATTTCGAGGCATGGGAGATGGCCGAGTTCAACTCGGCGCCCTATTTTCCGATCGACCTCAAGGGCCTGTGCGCGCTCTGCGCGCTGGCCCCGGACAAGGACATCGCCGAACGTGCCGGCAACGCAGTCATACGCCTGCTTGAAATCGTCGCCCGCTCGGCGCATCGCGGCATCCTCACCGGGGCGCAGGGCCGCTCCTACGAGCACACGCTGCGCGCCGCGCGTTCCCTGGAATTGTCCGGCATCTGCCGCATGCTTTGGGGCAAGGGCAATTACGGCATGCGCTTTCACGCGCTGCCGCAGCTGGCATTGTGCCTGCGGGATCACGATTTGAGCGTTCCGGACGGGTTGGCAGCAATTGCTTCCCTCACCGACGATACGGCGTGGGAATGGACTTTCGCGCAGGGACAAGACCGCTTCGCGCGGCTCTACCACTACAAGACGCGCGGCCATGCGATGGGCAGCGCCGCTGGCTATCGCTGGAATCAATGGGGTTATCAGGAGACCGTCATTCACGCCCGGCTGGGCAAGAATCCGGATGCGCAGATCTGGATCAACCACCCCGGCGAAGTGCTGCAGTCGGGATATGGCAGACCATCATATTGGGGTGGCTCAGGCACGTTGCCCCGGCTTCACCAATACCGCGACCTCGCCATCGTCAGCTTCTCCTGCTCGGATGAACAGCCCGACTTCACGCACGCCTGGTTCCCCGCACGTGCCTTCGATGCCGTGCGAGTGGGTGGCGATCGGGCGTTCGCGCAATCCGGCGGCGCCTTCGTCATGCTGAAGACGGATGTTCCGCTCACGCAGGTAGAGGCCGGCCCGACGGCCGGCAACGAGTTGCGGGCGGCGGGACGCAGGACGACATGGATCGTTCGCCTCGGTGACAGGGATGCCAATCTGCCGGCGCTCGACGCCTGGGCGGGCGCCTTTGCCGGCCTGTCGGTGCGGTCGGGTCCCGACGGCGAGTTGATCGTCGAGGATCCGGAGTACGGCACGGTGCATTTCCTCGCCGACGCAAGGATCGTGGCCGAGGGACGTACACTCGATCCGGCCAACTGGACCGTGCGCGGTGAGGCGATGCGCATGAAGCACAGAGAGTAGGGAGGAATCGGCTGCGACGCTCAAGAGGAGAGGGCGTAGCGGCTTGAACTATCGGGGCGCCGCCCCGCTAAAGGAGGAGACGAAAGCATGAATAAGTCCCGCACTTTGCTGGCCGCGCTATCGGTCAGTCTGCTCGCATCGACCAGCGCGTTTGCCGGCGACGTGCGCATCATGTGGTATTCGGACGGTGTCGAAGGCGATGTCATTCAGGACATTCTGAACCGCTTCATGAAGGACAATCCCGACATCCACGTCACGCTCGACAACGTCGCCTACAAGGTGATCCAGGAGCAGCTGCCCATCCAGCTCGAAGCCGGCCAGGGCCCGGACATCGCCCGCGTCACGAACATCAAGGAGCTTGCCCAGCACTGGCTCGATCTCAGGCCACTGGTGGCCGATCCGAAATATTGGGAGGACAATTTCGCTGACACGCTGGACTGGATGCGCCCCGACGGCTCCAACGCCATCCCGGGTTTCATGACCCAGCTCACGCTCACCGGCGGCTTCGCCAACAAGACGTTGTTCGAACAGGCCGGCGTGCCGCTGCCCGGCGACAAGGCGACCTGGGACGACTGGATCAACGCCGCCGCCGAGGTGGCGAAGAGCCAACAGCTTCCGGCTGCCTTCGCCATCGACCGTTCCGGCCACCGCATTTCGGGTCCGAATGTCTCCTTCGGAGCGAACTATATCGGCCCCAATGGCATGCCGGCCAAAGTGGACGACGGCACCAAGGCGTTCGTCGGCAAGCTCGTCGACTGGACCGCCAAGGGCCTGATGCTGAAGGATACCTGGGTGTCGGCGGCAGGCTCGACCTACCGCGCGGCCGCCGACGACTTCATCAACGCCCAGATCCCGTTCTACTATTCGGGCAGCTGGCAGGTCGCCAATCTGTCGACCAAGATCGGCGACAGTTTCGACTGGGTGGCAACCGGCTCGCCCTGCGGTACTACAGGCTGTTCGGGCGTGAAAGGCGGCGCGGCGCTGGTCGCCATCAAATACACGAAGAATCCCAAGGATGTCGCCAAGGTCATGGATTATCTGGCCCGTGAAGACGTGGTGGAAGAGTTCAGCGAGCGCACGCTGTTTCTGCCCGCGCACAAGGGCGTCGTAGACAAGGGCGGGCTGAAATGGGTCTCGGCCGACAAGAATGTCGGTCCGGCGCTCGACAAATTCGTCAAGGCGGCGGGTGAAACCCTGCCGGCGGCCGATGCGCTGCCGCCGTGGAAGTGGGCCAATGCTTACTTCGCCGCGCTGGTGACGCGCGTCAGCCAGGTGATGGCCGGCGAGCTCAGCCTCGACGATGCCTGGGGCAGGATCGACCAGGATATCGCCGACAAGGTTGCCGAGGCGAAGTGACCGCCGCCGCGACACTGAAGGCATGGATTGGCGCCGCCCTCGCGGCGCCGGTCGTGTGGCTGGCATCGATCGTCAACGTGCCGCTGAAGTTCTGGCAGCGCGCGACGGGCACCGGCGGCATGGCCGCGTTCTTCCTGGCCCCAAACATGGCGATCTTCGGCATTTTCGTCCTGGTGCCGATGATCATCAACTTCTTCTATTCGGCCACGTCAGGAACGGCCTACTTCCTGCAGGACCGAACCTATGTCGGGCTCGAGCAATACCAGCGCCTGCTCGATTGCGGCAACTACCTGGACACTGCCACTTGCCACGAGGATCTCTTCTGGAAGGCCGTGCACAATACCGGCCTGTTCGTCGTCGTGCAGGTGGCGCTGATGACGGTCGTGTCGATGGCGACAGCGCTGATCCTCAACCGTGAGATCGTCGGGCGCAGCTTCTGGCGCGCGGTGTTCTTCTTTCCGGTGCTGCTGTCGCCTGTCGTCACCGGTCTGATCTGGCGCTGGATCCTGCAACGCCAGGGCTTGCTGAACCTGATCGTCCATGATCTGGGCGGCGAGCCGCACAACTGGCTGACCGACCGCTTCTGGGCTTTCACCGCCGCCGTCAGCGTTTCGGTCTGGGCCCATATGGGCTTTTATACGCTTATCCTGCTTGCCGGATTGCAGGCGATCCCGCGCGACCTTTACGAAGCGGCCGAGATGGACGGCACGAAGCCGGCGCGGGTGTTCTGGCGCATCACGCTGCCGCTGCTGATGCCTAACCTGCTTGTCGTCATCGTGCTGACGCTGATCCGCGCCGTGCAGATCTTCGACGAAGTCTATGTGCTGACGGGTGGAGGGCCGGGAACCTCGACCCTCTATATCACGCAGTACATCTATGAGATCGGCTTCGCCTCCCTGCTGCGCAATCCGGGGCTGGCTTCGGCGGCTTCGATCTTGATGGGGTTGGTGCTGGTCGTGCTCACCTTAGTTCAGCTGCAGGTCGGACGCCGGGGTGAGCGGAAAGGAGCCCGCGAATGAGCAGCGTCATGACATTCCTGACCCGCCGGCGCGGCGGTCGCGGCTGGCACTGGACGGATATCGTGAGCTGGCTGTGGCTGCTCGGCGGCGTTGTCATCATGTTCGGTCCGGCCGTTTGGCTGGTGGGTTCGTCATTCAAGACACCGGCACAGCTCGCCGAGTTCCCGCCGACCATAATGCCTTATGTCAGCCAACAGGCGAGGGTCGAAGGCTACGATAAGCCGCTGGCCCTCTACAGGGTGAAGCTTCCGGATGGTTCGACCAAGGTGCTGGCCGAGGTGCGGCGCATCGGCATCATGGCGCAAATGGTGGACCCGCAGGCGCCGAACGATATCGTCAAGGTCAACATCGCCGACCGGCAGCCGGTGCGCGAAATCGGCTTCGCAACGGAGAACTACACCGAGCCCTTCGTCCATTTCGACTTCCTGCGCTATCTGCGCAATTCGGTCTTTGTGACGGCAATGGCGACGCTGATCACGCTGCTCACCAATTCGATGGCCGCCTTCGCCTTGTCGAAATACAAGTTCCGCGGCCGCGATCTGACGATGCTTGTGATCGTCGGTACGCTGATGGTGCCGCTGTCGGTCATCCTGGTGCCGCTCTATTCGGTGGTGGGCGCCGTCGGACTGCTCGATTCGCTGTGGGGCGTGATCTTGCCGACCGTGGCGACGCCGACCGGCGTCTTCCTGCTGCGCCAATATATGCTGACCATCCCGGACGAGCTGCTCGATGCGGCGCGCATGGACAACGCTTCCGAATGGCAGATCTACTGGCGCATCGTATTGCCGCTTGCAGCACCGGCGCTCGCCGTGCTGGCGATCTTCTCGGTCGTCTGGCGCTGGAACGACTTTCTGTGGCCGCTGGTGGTGCTGTCGCGCAAGGAACTCTACACACTCCAGGTCGGCCTCAACACCTATGCCGGCCAGCTAAACGTGCAGTGGCACTACATCCTGGCGATGACCGTGGTGACGATGATCCCCGTCGTCCTCGTCTTCGTCTTCCTGCAGCGTTACATCACTTCCGGCATTGCCGGCACCGGACTGAAGTGAGGATGTCATGGGACGGATAACGCTGACCAACATCGATCGCGCTTACGGCAAGATGAAGATCTTGCACGGCATCAACCTCGACGTCGGGGACGGCGAGATGCTAGTCCTCGTCGGCCCGTCGGGTTGCGGCAAGTCCACGCTGCTGCGGCTGATTGCCGGGCTCGATCGGCCGACCGACGGCAAGATTGAGATCGACGGGGTCGACGTCACCAACGTTTCGGCCGCGCAGCGCGGTCTGGCGATGGTGTTCCAGTCTTACGCGCTCTACCCGCACATGAGCGTGCGCCAGAACCTCGCCTTCGGGCTCGAAAACATCCGTATGCCGAAAGCCGAGATCGACGCGCGGATCACGGAAGCGACGCGCATGCTGGAAATTGCTTCCTATCTAGACCGCCGGCCCGGTCAATTGTCGGGCGGCCAGAAGCAGCGCGTGGCGATCGGCCGTGCGGTGGTGCGCAATCCGACCGCCTTTCTACTCGACGAACCGCTGTCCAACCTCGATGCCGAACTGCGCATCACCATGCGCGCTGAACTGGCGGGCCTGCACCGGCGGCTGGCAACCACGATGATCTACGTCACCCATGACCAGATCGAGGCGATGACGCTGGCGGACCGCATCGTGGTCATGCGCTCGGGGCGGATCGAACAGGTCGGCCGGCCGCTCGATCTCTACAACGCGCCGGCCAACCTGTTCGTCGCCGGCTTCATCGGCGCGCCGCGGATGAACCTGCTGCCGGTGAAGGTGCGTTCGGCAAGCGGCGCCGAGGTGCGTGTCGAAGGTCCGGGCGGGCTGTCGGCCTCGGTCGCCGCCGACGGGGTCGCGCTGAAACCGGGAGACGACGCGACGCTTGGCATCCGACCACACGACATCCAACTTTCGGATGGCAGCAAGGGATCGGTGGAAGCGCGGATAACGCTGGCCGAGGCGCTGGGACCGGAAACCGTTGTCCACGCCACCATTGCCGGCGACAGCAAACTTATCGCCGTTCTCAAGCAGCAGGGCGTTGAATCGCAAGGGCCGCCGATCCACCTCGCTCTGCCGCCGGAGCGCATGCATCTCTTCGATGCCGCCGGGCTGCGTGTCGCACCGCGTTAGCCGGAGGCAAGATAGCGGGTTGTTTCATGAACTGTCGCAACTGCTGCACAGCGAACGCGTGTTGCGCGCTTGTCAAAACACAAAATAGGTGAACGTTAAGACAACCAAACTCTTCAAAAGGGCGCTCTCTGCGATCATTGCTGCCACGGGATGTCCGGAATTTACTTCAAAGTGGATTTTCTCGTGGACGGTCTTCGGCAATACGGAGATCCGCGCCGCCACGTTCGCGCGCCTGAATCCGGCCGACTGACAATACGACCTGTGCTGAGGTTCAGTACGAACTACCGATCAGGGCAAATGGGATGTTCGTCCGCATGATAGCGGCGAGGCCGTGAAATCCGCGATCGTTCTTCAGTTCTGCCTTGTTGCAGAGCCGCAGCTCGACGGAGACGTTCTCGTGAGACTCTATTGCGCACCGTGGGTTTGCAGCCTTGCCGAACGGCTCGCTCTTCGGCAGGCGGAGATCTCCTTCGATAGTGAGCGCGTCGACTTGGGGTCGAGGCAATCATGAGCCAACCCCGCAAGATCGCGATCGCCCTCGTTGCCCTTATGGTGCTGCCAATGGCAGCTATTTGGAGCTGGCAGTGGTTTACAAGGGGCCGGTTCGAGGAAACGACCGATAACGCCTATCTCCGCGGAGACATTACCAGCATCGCTCCGAAGCTCGCCGGTTACGTCGTCGAAGTCGACATAGACGACAATGCCAATGTGTCAAAAGGTGCTGTCCTGTTTCGCATCGACGACAGCGACTACAAGGCCAAGGCGGAGCAGGCGAAAGCCAACGTCGCCGCCCGGCAGGCGGAAATCGCCAACATCAAGGCGACCCGTGAACTGCAGGACGCATTGATCGCGCAGGCCGAGGCGCAGAAGCAATCTGCCGCAGCCGACCTGCAATTCGCCCGCGCCAACTTAAGCCGCTACGTCACGCTGCAGAAGAACGGAACCGCAAGCGATCAGAAGCTGCAGGATGCGCAGGCCGGCCATGACAAGGCAAGGGCATCGCTGGACGGCGCAGAGGCCAATCTGTTGGCTCAGAAGTTGAAGCTCGGCGTCCTGGATGCACAATTGTCCGGCGCGCAGGCAGCCCTGTCGCAGGCACAGGCAGCGCTCGACCTGGCAATGCTAGACCTGGCCAACACCGTCGTGAGGGCCCCGGTCGACGGCATCGTCGGCAATCGCCAGATCCGGGTCGGCCGCTATGTCACCCCAGGGACGGCAGCCCTGGACATCGTTCCGGTTAACGATGTCTGGATCGTCGCAAACTTCAAGGAAACGCAGCTGAAGCAGGTTGAGATCGGCCAACGGGTCCGCGTCATGGTTGATGAATATCCAGATCTGCAAATCGACGGCCTTGTCGACAGCTTCGCTCCTGGCAGCGGCGCAGCCTTCAGCCTGCTGCCGCCGGACAATGCCACCGGCAACTTCATCCGCGTCGTCCAACGCGTGCCGGTCAAGATCAGGATGACGCGCAATCCGTTGCCCGGCCGCCTGGTTCCGGGACTCTCGGCTCGTGTTGTCATCACCGTCGGCACCAGGGATGCTCCGGCAGTAGCGCAGGAAATGCAGACAGGCGGGACCGCGAACGGGCGCTCAGCGCAATGATGCACCTCGCCGAAACGGCGGCTGTGCAGCGCCATCCCGGTACCCTGCGCGCTTCCTTGATAGCAACCGGCGTCGTGCTGGCCGCCTTCATGGACGCGGTCGCATCCACCGCACTGTCCATCGGCCGGATCGACATGCTTGGCGACACCTACGCAACGTCGGACGAGCTGGCGATGGTCGACGTGGTTTTCATCGCGGCGAAGCTGACGGCGTTCCTTGTCGCTCCGCTTCTTGTAACGGCAGCCAGGCCGACCGTCTGCCTGCGCGCGGGGGTTGTCGCCCTTCTGCTGGCATCCGCGGCCTTGACGTTGTCGGTGGACCTCACCTGGATTTGCATCTGCCGCATTGTCCAGGGGCTGGCTGGCGGCACAATTCTCGTCGCCGGCCAGACGCTGCTGTTCTTTCGCTTCCCTCATCGGCATCAGCCGGTCGTTCAGGCGGTTTTTGCCGTAGGCGCCGTCATGGCTCCGACAACCGTCACGCCGGCCCTGCAGGGCTGGCTTGTCGACCATCTGACTTGGGAGTGGATATTCCTGAGCATCATTCCGCTCGGCATCGTCTCCCTTGTCCTGTTGGCGGCGGACGGCGATCGGACCTTTTGGCGGAAAACCAGGTTTCCTGCCGTCGGGATATCGTTGCTCGGCATCAGCGCCGCGCTTTTGACCTACGTCCTGCTGCAAGGCAGCAGGTTCAACTGGTTCGACGACACCGACATCACCTTCCTTGCCGCAACCGGTGTGACGGCTGCCGGCCTCCTGGCCGTCTGGAAGACCCGCCTTCGTTCAGAAGGCTCACTGCTGGCCATCTCGCCCCTTGGCAATCCGGACTTTCGCTTTGGCCTTCTCGTCAGCATCGTCGCCGGCTCTGCCCTTTCGGGCAGCGCCTATCTCATTCCGGCTTTTGCCCTCAACGTGCTCGATTTTACCGCCACGGGCGCGGGAGTGCTTCTGCTGCCAAGCGGAGCCATGCTCGCGCTTGGACTTTTGTTGTCCGGCTTCCTCATCCAAAAGACCGGGATGCGCCCGATCACGCTTGCTCCGTTTGGCATTCTGCTCTTCGCAGGCGCCATGTGGCTGCTGTCCGCTTCGACGAGCGGTAGCGGATCACCGGACCTGACCCTTGCTCTGCTGCTGCGGGGATTCGGCCTCGGCCTTCTGTTCGTGGCACTGACGCTGATTACACTGCAGGGCCTTGCCCCTGATGCGCTGCCGTTCGGCATCGGGCTGTTCAACTTCGGCAAGCAGGCGGGCGGTCTGACCGGCACAGCCCTCTTGCAAACGTATATTGATCACCAGAATGTCCACAACCGGACGATACTGACGTCCCACCTCGTCAATGGCGATCCAGCCGTGGACCAGCGCTTGAGAGCCACTGCGAACGTTCTGGCGAATAGTATCGACAGCGCCGCGGCGACCAAGGCCGCGCTGCCGCTGCTGCAGCGCGCGCTTGAGAAGCAGGTCGCCACTATCTCGTTCGACGAAGCTTTCTTCGCGCTCGTCCTGCTGTTCGCGGTCGCTGCGCCCTGTCTCATTGTCGCCAAACAATTGCTCGCCCGCCAAGCCGCTCCGCAGAACTAAAACCGCGTCCAGGCCCTATACTTTGGAACAGATGTTTTGGTCGGGCGAGGCTTCCAGATTATCTCATGAGCCGTGTTAACCGGACGAGACAGGGATGACGAATGCAGAGGTTTTTCCGGTTTCACTCTGCAGCCGACGAAGAGGCAGCCGAGCGTCTTACCTGTCCGGCTCGTATTTCCCAGTGGTGGGTGTTGACGCGTCGATCCGCGTCGCTTCTTGCCCGAGGCGATCGTTAGGCGCGCCGTAGCGGCCGGGCCGCCGCAGCGGCGATATCTCCGCGCAATGCATGGATTTCCATGAGATGCAGCCGGGGCATCGCGGGACTAGATTTAGGCGGTGAGTTCGCCTGTCCAGATATTGAAAACAAGTGCTATATAAAGCGCTGACCGTCCCCAGGCTTTCTTTGTCCGACAGGAGAAGCCAATGACATCAGCGTCCGACTCACTTGGCGAAATCGACCCCGAAGCAACGCTCGCGCTGCAAATCATCGAGAGTATGCCCGGCCACGCGTGGGCAGCCGATGCCGCCGGACGATTCACCTTTGTGAGCCCAAACACCGTGGCGTTCCTCGGCAACACGCATGAGGATCTCAACACCTCCGAAGACGACGATGAGTTCGGCTGGCGTCGAGCCGTCCATCCCGACGATTATGATCGTGTCGCCGCCAGATGGCGGCATTGCCTCGAAACCGGCGATCACTATGACACCGAGCATCGTCTGCGGCGCGCCGATGGCGTCTATCGCTGGTTTCGAAGCTCAGGACGACCTTTTCGCGATAGTCAGGGCCGCATCATTCAATGGTACGGCACGACAATAGACATTGAGGACCAGAAGCGGGCGGAGTCAGCATTGCGCGACCGCGAGCGGGAGCTCTCGCAGCTCGTGGACATGGTACCGAGTCACATCTGGCGGCTCGATCCGGACGGCGAGCCGATTTTCTTCAATAAGCGCATGGTCGATTTTCTCGGCCTGGACGTAACGGATATGGACAGACCGGGCATGAGCCGGCTGGCGGCGATGATACAGGCCGGCGTCCATCCGGACGATGCAGCAGCATTCGGCGATGCACTCCGTGGTTGCTTCGCTACCGGTGCGAGCTTCGCCATGCGCTATCGCCTGCGCCGTGCCGATGGCGTCTATCGCTGGATGTCGAGCCGGGCGGAGCCGATGCGCGATGACGCCGGCCGCATCGTCCAGTGGTACGGCCTCTGTCACGACATAGACGATCAGATGCACGCCGAAGAGGCGTTGCGGCGAAGCGAGCGACAATTGCAGCACATGATCGACGCCGTGCCGGTCCGCATCTGGAGCGTGATGCCGACCGGCGGGCCGGTCTACTTCAACAAGCGATACCAGGACCATTTCCGCTCCGTTATCGCGAACTTTGATGCTCTCGGCGAGCCGGGCATCGAAACGCTGCTGCACGAGGTTATTCATTCCGAAGATGCTCCCGAGGTGCAGCGCACGTTATCGAATTGTTTCGAAACTGGCGGCGGCTCCGCGATGCGGTTTCGCTGGCGCGAAAAAGACGGCACCTATCGCTGGGCTGAGTGCAGGGTGGAGCCGCGGCGCGATGACAACGGAACGGTCGTGCAATGGTACGGGGTTTCTCTCGACATCGACGATGAGGTGCGCGCGCAGGCGGCGTTGCGCAAAAGTGAGCGGCGCCTTCAGCAGCTTATCGACACCGTGCCCGCTTTGATCTGGAGTACGACACGGGAGGGAAGGCCATCCTACGTCAACAAGCGGTTCACCGACGTAACCGGGGCCACGCTCGGTGACATCACCGCCCCGGACGGCTCGCCGTCCCTGAGCGTGATCCATCCAGACGATATCGACACCGCACGGCAGGCGATCCGCCATTCATTCGCAACGGGCGTGCCTTACGTTCAGAGATATCGCCAACGGAGGGCCGACGGCGGCTATCGCTGGACCGAGACTCGCGCCGAGCCGCTGCGCGACGAAGATGGCAGCATCCTCCAGTGGTACGGCGTGAGCGTCGACATCCATGATCTGGTGACCACGCAGGCCGCATTGCACGACCGCGAACGAGAGCTCTCGCAGCTCGTCAACATGGTTCCGAGCTACCTCTGGCGGCTGTCTTCGAACGGCGAGCCGACCTTTTTCAACAGGCGCCTGATAGATTTTCTCGGCCTGGACATAGCGGACGCGGAAAAGCCGGACACGAGCCGGCTGGCGGCCTTCATTGCCAACGTCGTCCATCCCGACGATGCCGCCAGCCTGAGGGAAGCACTCAACAGCTGCTTCGCCACCGGCGAGCGCTTCTTCATGAAGTATCGCCTGCGGCGTGCCGACGGCGTTTATCGCTGGATGGAGGGCCGCGCGGAGCCGCTGCGGGACCAAGGTGGACGCATCGTCCAATGGTACGGCCTTACGCACGACATCGACGACCAGCTGCGCGTCGAAGAGGCGCTGCGCGAGAGAGAACGTGCGCTCTGGCAGCTCGTTGAAACGCTGCCGGCAATGATCGATTGCGCCGCTCCGGATGGCGAACCGATATATCGCAGCCAGCAGCTCCGCGAATTCCTCGGATACAATCTTGAGGAATTGGACGAAGCGGGAAAGTCCCGGCTGGCTGGCACACTCGACGCCGGTGTTCATCCCGACGACCTGACAGGTGTCAAAGAGAGATATGCCCATTGTTTGTCCACCGGCGAGCCGTATGCGCGACGGCACCGTCTGCGGCGCTTCGATGGTGAATATCGCTGGGTCGAGACGCGCGCCGCGCCGATGCGCAACGCTGAAGGTGCCATCGTGCAGTGGAACGTTATCTGCCTCGACATCGAAAATGAGGTGCGAACACAAGAGGAGCTTCGACTGGCACAAGAGAGACTTGCGCGTGCGAGCCAGGCGGCGAGCCTTGCCGAACTCTCCGCATCCATCGCTCATGAGGTGAACCAGCCGTTGGCCGCCATCGTCGCCAACTCCAACGCATGCCACCGTTGGCTGTCCGCCGTGCCCCCGAACGTCGAGCGCGCGAAAATCACGGCCGAGCGCATCATCCGCGATGCCAACTCGGCGGCGGATGTCGTCAGCCGCATCCGTGCCTTGTTCAGACCTTCGCTTGAAATGAGAACCAGCACGCCGATCCCCAGCGTTATTGCCGAAGCGCGTGACCTCATGGCCGAGGAAGCCATACGGCGTCGCGTTCGCATGGACATCGATGTCGAAAGCAATCTTCCGCTCGTCGCCTTCGATCGCGTCCAGATCCAGCAGGTCCTGGTCAACCTCATTCGCAACGGCATGGAGGCGATGGACTCCACCACGGACAGGGTTCTCGGGCTGCGTGTGCGCCGGATAGAGGACACGATCCAGACCGAGGTCAGCGACCGCGGCCCGGGTATCGAACGTCCTAACAAGATATTCGAGCCGTTCTTTACGACGAAAGGGAATGGGATGGGCATGGGGCTGGCGATCTCCCGTTCGATCGTCGAGTCTCACGGCGGACGCCTATGGGCGGAGAACAGTGTGCCGCATGGAGCGACATTCATCTTCACTCTCCCGGTTGAAGCGAAAGCTGTGCAATGATGCCGGACGACGACAATCGTCCTCATCTTGGACGATGCTGAACGTATCCGGCGGCGCTCAGCAAACGCTTGGTTTATTCTCCTTTCGGTGAAGGGCGTCGCTGCCCCCGCGCAATGCATGGATTTCCATGAGGTGCGGTTGGGGCGTGGCGGGATTAGGGTGACGGTGTGAGTCCGTCAGCCCAGATCCAGCTACCAAGAGCAAGTGCTATACGAAGCGCCGACAATCTCCAGAGTTTGTTTGTCCGTCAGGGGCACCCGATGACGACAGCGCCCAACTCACTTGGCGAGACCGATTCCAACGCAACGGGCGCGTTAAAGCATGACTTCGACCGATCCGGACCGGGATTGCAAGGAAGTGGCCGATCTTTGGCGACGAGTGAACCAGGCCTGATTCGCGGCAACATGATCAGCGATCTTGAAAGAGGCAGGTTATCGCGCGTCTGGTCGCACCGTCCCCAATTCTTGCATCTGGGGCTTTTTATTACGGTCTATGTCCTGGGCTGCGGCTTCGCCCAGTCGCTCGCAATCATACCTGGAACAGGGATTTCCATTTGGCCTCCGAGCGGACTGTTCATCGCTACGCTTGTCTTCGCCTCCAGGTATAGCTGGCCGTGGTGGGTGCTGGGGGCCTGTCTGGCCGAACTGTTCAGCAACTTCTTGTGGTTCCACACTCCGCTGCCCGCGGCCTTCCTGATCTTTGCCGGCAACGCTCTTGAAGCGGTGGCCGGCGCATGGCTCGTGAACCAGACCTGCAAGCGCCCAGTTCGGCTGGAAACCTTGCGCGACGTTCTCGCATTCGTCGTACTGGCCGCTGGAATTGCGCCAGTCGCAAGCGCGACGGTGGGAAGTGCGGCGCTTGCGTGGTTTGGCATACAATCGCAAACCTTTGCGACGGCTTGGCCGCTGTGGTGGATCGGAGACGCGACGGGAGTCCTGATCGTAGCGCCACTGGCGCTGGTCGTGTTCCAGAACTGGCGCGGCAAGGCGCAGCTCTCAGCAGCGCGGTGGATGGAAGCTTGCGTCCTGGGGCTGATCTTTCTTGGTATCGCCGCCCTTTCCTTGAGCGGCTATCTGCCCTTCGCCTACATCATCATGCCGCCTCTTCTTTGGGCCGCAGTGCGCTTTGAGTTCAGAGGCGCCGCCGTAGCATTGACCGTTCTCGCTCTGATCACGGCGGTATTCACGATATCCGGCGCCAGCCAATTTGCCGGCGATCCCGAGTCCCAGAAGCACAACCAGATCATGCTGCAGCTTTTTCTGGCCATCTCGGCATTTTCGGCGCTCGTCGTGGCCGCCATATCCCGGCAGCATCAGGCGGCGGTGCTCACTTTGCGTGAAAGCCTTGAGGCATTGGGCGACCGGGAGCGGGAGCTCTCGCAGCTTGTCGACATGGTTCCGAGCCACGTTTGGCGCCTGAGGCCCGATGGCGATCCGACCTTTTTCAACAAGCGCATGGTCGACTTTCTCGGCCTGGACGTAACGGATTTGGACAAACCGGGCATCAGCCGGCTGGCGGCGATGATAAAGGCCGGCGTCCATCCGGACGACGCAGCAGCATTCGGCGATACGCTCAGTCACTGCCTCGCCACCGGCGAGCGCTTCTCCATGAGGTATCGCTTGCGCCGCGCCGATGGCGTCTATCATTGGATGTCGAGCCGGGCGGAGCCGATGCGCGATCACACTGGCCGCATCGTCCAGTGGTACGGCCTCTGTCACGACATAGACGATCAAATGCAAGCTGAAGAGGCCCTGCGGCGGAGCGAATTGCAGCTTCAGCAGATGATCGACGCTGTGCCGGTCCGCATCTGGAGCGCGGTGCCGACCGGCGGGCCGGTCTACTTCAACAAGCGGTACCAGGACCATTTCCGCTCCGTGATCGCTGATTTCGAAGCACTCGGAGAGCCGCGCATCGAGGAATTGCTGCAAGAACTGGTTCATCCCGAAGATGCTCCCGAGGTGCTGAGCACGTTGCTGAATTGTTTCGAAACAGGCGGCGGTTCCGCGATGCGGTTTCGCTGGCGCGAAACAGATGGCTATCGCTGGGCGGAGTGCAGGGTGGAGCCGCGGCGTGATGAGGACGGGGCGGTTGTGCAATGGTACGGGGTTTCCCTCGACATCGACGAAGAGGTGCGCGCCCAGGAAGCGCTGCGACAAGCGTCCGACAAACTCGCGCAAGCGGCTCAGGCTGCAAGTCTCGCCGAGCTTTCGGCTTCGATCGCCCACGAGGTGAATCAGCCGCTGGCTGCGATCGTCGCCAACTCCCATGCATGCCACCGTTGGCTGTCCGCAGCACCGCCGAACGTCGAACGCGCGAAGATTACGGCCGAGCGCATTATCCGGGACGCCAACTCGGCGGCGGACGTCGTCGGCCGCATTCGCGCGCTGTTCAAGCAATCCACCGAGACGAGAACCAATGCGACGCTCAGCAGTGTCATCGCAGAGGCACGCGACCTCGTGACCGAGGAAGCGATGCGGCGGGGCGTTCGCATCAGCGTTGATATCGGAAGCGACATTCCGCTAGTCGCGTTCGATCGCGTCCAAATCCAGCAGGTTCTGGTCAATCTCATCCGCAACGGCATGGAGGCGATGGACTCTGGTGCGGACGACGGAGTTATCAAAATCCGCGTGCGCCATATCGGGGATGTTGTCCAGACCGAAGTCAGCGATCACGGCCGGGGCGTCGAGTTTCCCGACCGGATATTCGAACCGTTCTTTACCACGAAAGAGCAAGGGATGGGCATGGGACTGGCGATCTGCCGTTCGATCATCGAGTCGCACAGCGGGCGTTTATGGGTCGAGAAGAACGAACCACGTGGAGCGACGTTTATCTTCACGTTGCCGATTGAAGCGAAAGCGGCGTCATGACGACGGACGGCCAAATTGTCTTCATCGTAGATGACGATGAACGCATCCGGGAGGCGCTCAGTGAGCTGCTGGCTGCGCACGGCATGCGTGCCGTAGCGTTCGGATCGGCGGGCGATTATATCCGCGCTGACAAGCCGGACGTCCCTGCCTGCCTCATCCTCGATATCGAGTTGCCGGATATCAACGGCCTCGATCTGCAGCGGCAGATTGCCGAGGGCGATCATCCGCCGATCGTTTTCCTGACAGGACATGGCGATATCCCGTCCTCCGTGCGTGCGATCAAGCACGGCGCCGTGGATTTCCTGACTAAGCCCTTCAGCGATGCAGACCTCATGGCCGCAATCCATGCAGCGATTGCCCAGGATCGGGCACAGCGATCGGAGCGCGCCGAGCTGGGCGTGTTGAAGCAACGTTATCTCGAACTGACGCCGCGCGAACGTGAGGTGCTGCCGCTGGTGGTCAGCGGCCTGCTCAACAAGCAGGCGGCCGCTGAGCTGGGGATCAGCGAAGTTACGCTGGAAATTCATAGAAGGAACGTCATGCAGAAGATGGTCGCGGCGTCGCTCGCCGACCTCGTGCGCATCGCCGAGCGATTGGGAATACCGATCACGCACTCGCGCCGGGCAGGGGGGAGCTGAGGGTGAGCAAGCGGAGGCCTGTCGTGGCGATCGTCGACGATGACCCAAGACTGCTCGAGTCGCTGGAGGACCTCTTGGAGTCCGCCGGCTATGTGGCCCGCAGCTTCTCGTCGGCGAGGTCGTTGCTGGTCAGCGGCCTGTCTGGATTGGACATGCTTATCACCGACATCGGGATGCCCGGCATGGACGGCTTTGAACTTCGCGACTTGGTCAAGAAGGCGCGTCCGGATCTGCCCGTGTTCCTGATCACCGGCCGCCACGAGATAGTGGATCAGCACCGCGCCAAGGGCATTGGCAGGCTTTTCCGCAAGCCGTTCGATGGCCAGGCACTGCTTGCGGCGATCGGCGACGCCTTACGCAACCCAGAAACGGAGGCTAAACATGAGAGTTGACCAATTGCCCTTACGGAGATCGACGCCGTCATCACAGCAGCGGAGGGCTGAAGCCGAGCAGCCGCTGGTCATTATTGTCGATGATGATGCCTCTGTTCGGGAGGCGCTGTCTGAATTGATCCTGTCGGCGGGTTTTCTGCCGGTGTGCTTTACCTCGACCCGTGAATTGCTTGACGCCGACGTGTTGGAGAGCCCCGGCTGTTTGATCCTCGACGTGCGCATGCCAGGGACGAGCGGTCTCGATCTGCAGCACCATCTTGCGAAAAACGGCAACCCCAAACCAATCATCTTCCTGACCGGGCATGGCGACATCCCGATGACTGTCCAGGCGATGAAGGCCGGCGCCGTGGACTTTCTGACGAAACCGGTGCGGGATCAGACGCTGCTTGACGCCGTGATCGCGGGCATTGCGGTGGACGCCAAACGGCGGGCGGATGCCGTGATCGTCAAGCGCAACATCGAGCGCGTCGAGACGCTGACGCCGCGCGAGCGCGAGGTCCTGCGTGAAGTGGCGCGCGGGCGCCTCAACAAGCAGGTCGCCTTCGACCTCGGCATCAGTGAAGTGACCGTCAAGCTTCACCGCGGCAATGTCATGCGCAAGATGGAAGCCGCTTCCATCGGTGAACTGATCCGGGCGTGGGAAACGCTGCCCGCGCCGATGCGCGAGGTCTAGAATTGGCACAAGCCGATCCATGCCCCATCCAATAGGATTGCCCAGCGCGCCCGGCCATTTCAGGCTGTGGGAAATTTGCTTCTTCAGCGCGCGAAGGCCTTCCTGCCCGTCGGCACGCTCCTGCTGCTGCGGGTGGTCCTGATGTACATCGGTGGTCCTATTGGGTGTTTTGCGGCCAGGCCCGCGCCAACATCGCTACCTCTGAGCGGCGCTCTTTTGCGGCGCCGGTCTGACCGACAAACTCGCAACATTTCATGCACAGCAACTGACGCCGGCCATGCCGCGTCGGTCCCGCGCCGCTACCCAAGCCTAAATTGACGTATGTCTATAAGAGCTTGCCTCGGCCCGTCCCCAATCCTCGGCGTGCCTGCCCTGCACCTTGGCATCGTATGACAGATGCTTCCGTAGAATAGGTTCGCGGCCCGGATCGGTGCATCCTGTTCCTCGCAAGCCATCACGACCGTCGCGTTTCTACCGCTCCTCGCTCGTTCCTCCCCGACCGCGACCGCACGGGCCGATTCGACGGTCGTGATGGTGAGCAGGATGTTCAAAGCACATGGATGGACATGATGAACAACGACGGACTTTTCTCCGTCGGCGGATCTCGCCGCGATGTCTTGTTGGCCGGCCTGATCGCCACCGTTGCCGCCGGACTGCCCCGCGCTGCTTCGGCCGCGAGCCGAAAACAAAACCTTCCCTCTTCCCCCTCAACCAAAGGAACCAAGACGATGAGCACCATCACGACCAAGGACGGCACCGAAATCTACTACAAGGACTGGGGTAAGGGTCCTGTCGTCACATTTTCGCACGGATGGCCGCTGAATTCCGACGCCTGGGACAGCCAGATGCTCTTTCTTGCCCATAACGGCTTCCGCGTGGTTGCGCATGACCGGCGCGGCCATGGGCGATCGAGCCAGGCCACGTCCGGCAACGACATGAATGGCTATGCGGACGATCTTGCAGCCGTGATCGAGGCGCTGGATCTCCGGGACGCCACGCTGGTCGGACATTCCACCGGAGGAGGCGAGGTTGCTCGCTATATCGGACGGCACGGGACGAAGCGGGTGGCCAAGGCTGTTCTTATCGCCGCTGTTCCGCCGATCATGGTGAAGACGCCGGCCAATCCGGAAGGCCTGCCGATCGAGGTATTCGACGGCATAAGGGCTGGCCTCGTCAAGGATCGTTCGCAGTACTACCGGGACCTCGCACCGTTGTTTTACGGCGCGAACAGGCCAGGCGCCAAGGTTTCCCAGGGGATTCTGGATCAGTTCTGGCTCTGGAGCATGCAGGCGGGTCTCGTGAACGCGTATGAAAGCGTCAAGGCGTTCTCCGAGACCGACTTCACCGAGGATCTCAAGAAGTTCGATGTGCCAACCTTGGTCCTGCATGGCAAGGACGACCAGATCGTCCCCGTCAAGGACTCGGCAGTCAAGTCGGCCCGACTGATCAAAGGCGCAAAGGATATCTATTACCCCGGCGCACCCCACGGGATTACGGCCACGCACCAGGATCAGGTCAATGCTGACCTGCTCGCCTTCATCAAAGGATAGCAAGCCTCAGTCACGACCGCATGTTTTCCGCAATTCCTTGGAGCCGCCGATGACCACCTTTGGCAATATTTCGCGCGCCCTGAACCGCATTTCGGGTGGCGCGCCAGGTCAAACCTTGTGCGCTCGCATAGCCGAGCGGTGGCCTGAATGCTGGTTCTGCCGGCTCATGTCCCGGATTGTGGAACCGAACCACTGCGCCATCGAGCTGGAGCGCTGGCAAAGGCGCGAAACATGTGCTGCGACACGGCTGCCATTCGGGCAACCGCGCCTGTGCAGCGCGGAGGCGATCGCCGGTGTTCGACACTACGTCGCGCTGTCGGGGGTCGCCGCCGCGCGCTTGTTCTGCCTTGAAGGCCACTGCGCTCTCCAAGACGTCAAACTGGCTAAGCGCCGCGAGTTTATCAATCGGTAGCCGTTTGCGATTGCCGCTCATTTTGGCGGTCTCAATTCGGCGTGAAATTTTCTTGGCCAGCGGTTGCGACTATCGCAGCAGCACCGGCACAATTTTTCGAAGGCAGGAACGACATGGGCGCACTCTCAGGCAAGATCGCGGTGGTCACCGGCGGAAACAGCGGGATCGGACTATCGGCTGCAAAAATCTTTGCCGCCGAGGGCGCGCAAGTCGTCATTACCGGCCGCCGGCGGCAGGCGGTCGAGGAAGCGGTCGCGCAGATCGGGGCAGGCGCGCTGGGCATTCAGGGAAATGTGGCCGACGTGGCGCACCATGATGAGGTGGCGCAGCAGATCCTCCAGAGGTTCGGGGCGCTCGACATCTATATGGCGAACGCCGGCGTAAACACCATCACCCACTCGGCCGACGTCTCCGAGGCAGAATATGATGCGCAATTTGCCGTCAACACGCGAGGCGTCTTCTTCGGCGTCCAGAAGCTGATTCCGATCATGCGGAACGGCGGCGCAATCATCCTCACAGGCTCGCTGGCCAGCGAGAAGGTTCTGGACGGTCATGCTGTTTACGCGGGCTCCAAGGCGGCCATAAATGCCTTTGCGCGCGCTTGGGCGATCGAACTGAAGTCTCGCGGTATCCGGGTCAACGTGCTTAGCCCAGGTCCGGTGGATACGGCTATTCTCGATAAGCTAGGCATACCGTTTGAGCAGCGCGGGCTGTTTGAAAAGGCGATGGCTGAGGCAATACCCTTGGGCCGGATGGGGCAGCCGGAAGAGCTGGCAAAAGCCGCCCTGTTCCTTGCCTCGGACGCGAGCAGTTTCGTCACGGGCATCAATCTGCGGGTCGACGGCGGGATGGCAGTGCTCTGAGCCACGACTGCGAAGTCGTCGCGCCAATAGACGGCCGAATAATGCCTGAGCAATCGGTCTTCCTCACGACGATTTTCCGGGAAGCTGCCGCACGAATCCCTCCAAATAGGTCGGAGGCGAGACGTTTCGCCGACGTGGTGCAAATTGTAAGCGGCAAGTCGCATTGCAGGGATCGACGCGCAAGAGAGAAGTCGGCTCGCCGATAGGGCTGAAGGACCGAGGTCTCGCCCCGGTCCTTCAATTTTCTGTAGGTCGGGATCAGTGACCCCAGATGCCCTGGCCATATTCATCGTTGGGAACAGTCGGCTTGCGTACGGTTTTCGGCACCCCGGTATCGCTGTTCATTTTTCTGATCGAGGATGTATACATGTTGTCAGACGCAGTCGCAGGCTGCTGGGCTCCGTTTGATCCATAGTGGTCGCTTCCGGCAATGGCGCTTCCTGCTGTAATAACAAGCGCGACGGCAGCAAGGACTGTCATTTTCATTTCAGTAACTCCATTAATAGCTTGGATGGTATTCACCCATACAAATATAAATGTCGTGACCCAGCGACACGATCAGACGGTCCGGCGGTTTGACCCATACCAAGGCATTGGGCGATGCGGGCCGAAGGCCAGGAACTATGTCGTTGACGAGAGGAGGCTTTGCCGCCGTGTTCGATCCGGCCGGCTCACCAGCGCTCAACGGATCGACCGCGCCAGGTTCTCGCCACGGCGGCAGCGGCGTCTTGCAAACACTCTCCGGCCGCGCGCGCCCTCAGTGTCTGCTCAGACGGCTGCCGACAGTGCACACTCGGCATAGATACCTCAATCATGCTGCAAGGCACCTGATCTCCCTGGTGACCTACCCTGCACCTTGGCATTGTATGACAGACCCTTCCGCACAATAGGTTGGCGGGCCGCATCGGCGCATTCTCCTGAGCATTGGTCACCACAGGCCACACGGGAGAAAGCAAATGCGAAACATAACTCGAGTCCTGGCGCTCACTGCGGCGCTTGCCGCGTCGGGCGGCGGGATGGCGCAGGCCGCGAATTCTCAGCCCAAGCCGACGATCGTACTGGTGCACGGCGCCTTCGCGGAATCGTCGAGTTGGGACGCAGTCATCACGAAACTCAGCAAAGACGGTTATGTAGCGATAGCCGCAGCCAATCCGCTCCGCAGCGTTGCCAGCGATGCGAAAGCAGTCTCAGCCATCGTCCGGTCGGTTTCCGGGCCGGTCGTGCTGGTGGGGCATTCCTACGGCGGGCCTGTCATCACCGAGGCCGCCAATGGCAATCCCAATGTGAAGGCCTTGGTCTACGTGGCGGGATTCGCGCCGGATACCGGCGAATCGAGCCTTACATTGTCCAGCATGTTTCCCGGCAGCACCTTGGGTAGCGCGCTTGCTCCAGTCGCGTTGCCGGACGGCGGACAAGACCTCTTCATCCAGCCGGCCAAGTTCCGCGCCCAGTTCGCCGCCGACGTTCCGGAAGAGCAGACCTTGCTGATGGCTGCCACTCAACGCCCTGTTGCGCAGGCAGCTCTGGCTGAAGCCTCGGGCGTCGCCTCATGGAAGACGCTGCCGTCCTACATGATCTACGGCTCAGATGACCGGAACATCCCGGCAGCCGTCATGAGTTTCATGGCCAAGCGTGCGCACGCGGTAAAGACCGTCGTCATCGAGGGCGCGTCCCACGCGCTCATGGTCTCGCATCCCGACGAGGTCACGTCACTCATCGAGGATGCTGCTGCATCGGTCAGTCAGTAGCAGGCCGGAAACGCCCAGCATCCGATCGAGCAACGAAAATAGACACGCAACACCAGGAGACTAGACATGAAGATCGTCGTCATAGGCGGAACCGGGCTGATCGGTTCAAAGACCGTGGAGAGACTGCGAAACAAAGGACACGACGTGCTTGCGGCGTCGCCGAATTCGGGCGTCAACACCGTTACGGGAGAGGGTCTGGCCGCCGCGCTTTCCGGTGCGCAGGTCGTCGTCGACCTCGCGAACTCGCCGTCGTTCGAGGAAAAGGCTGCCCTGGAGTTCTTCGAGGCATCCGGGCGTAATCTTTTTGCCGCCGAAACGGCTGCCGGTGTCCGTCATCACGTGGCGCTGTCGGTCGTCGGTACCGACCGGCTGCAGGGCATGGGCTATTTCCGCGGCAAGTTGCTTCAGGAAAAGCTGATCAGGGAGTCCGGAATTCCCTACACGATCGTTCACGCCACGCAGTTCTTCGAATTCACCGCCGCCATCGCAAACACGGGCGCTGTCGGAGATACCATTCATATGTCACCGGCCTACTTCCAACCCATGGCGGCTGATAATGTTGCCGATGCGATGGCGGACGTCGCGCTTGCCGCGCCGTTGAACGGCATGATCGAAATTGCCGGCCCGGAGCGCGTTCGCATGAGCGAACTTGTCGAGCGCTTCCTGAAGGCCACCAACGACCCGCGCAAAGTCGTCCCGGATCCCGGCGCGCTCTACTACGGCCAGGTGGCAATCGACGATCGAACGCTGGTGCCCGGCGAGAACGCGCGCATCGGCGCCGTGCGTTTCGATGATTGGCTCAGCCGATACACACCACCGAAATAAGTAATCATCGGATAGTCCACCATTCGCACAACAAGGAGACCAGACATGATCAAAACACTTCTCTGCGCCGCGCTCACCGCCGCTTCCGTCACCGCAGCAATGGCCAATGACGCCGCCAGTGTGAAGCTTGTCTACGACCAGGCCCTTCCAAACGTGCCCGGCAAGAGCATGAAAGCCGTGCTCGTCGAGTACGCGCCGGGGGGTACGTCGCCGGCCCATACCCATCCCAAATCCGCGTTCATCTATGCCACGGTCCTGGAGGGAGCGATCCGAAGCCAGGTCAACGATGGGCCGGTGAAGACTTATAGCGCCGGCGAGAGTTTCTCGGAATTCCCGGGCGACCGTCATGCCGTCAGCGAAAACGCCAGCAAGACGGAAGGCGCTCGTCTGCTTGCTATTTTCGTCGTCGACACCAGCGAGACGGAACTGACGACGAACGCGAAATGAAATCGTGGCCCTCCGGACCATCGGGGCATATGCGAAGGGACGGTCAGTGACATGAATTCGATCGCCAGCCGCACACTTGCGGGGATTTCGGTCCCCGATACACCGCTTGTCGGCCGAGCGATCGAACATGCTCGCGAGCGATGTGAACCTTACTTGTTCAACCACGTGGTCCGATCCTGGCTTTTCGCGGCCCGGATCGGACAGATTCAGAATATCCAGCACGACGCGGAGGTTGTTGCCGTTGCAACTCTGTTGCATGACGTCACGCTCAATGAGGACTTCGCCGGGCCGCGCCGTTTCGAAGTGGAAGGCGCCGATCTCGCCCGCACCTTCGTTCGGGAAGGCGGCTTCGACGAGCGGCGCGCCCAATTGATCTGGGACAGCATCGCCCTCAACTCGACGCCGTCGATCGGCTTCTACAAGGAGGCTGAGGTGGCGCTTTGCACAGCCGGCATCTGCCTCGATGTCGTCGGCTTGCAATACAGCCTCGTTTCGTCAGCCGAGATTGCAAAGATCATCGGTGAGTTTCCACGCCTCCAAATGAAGCGACGGATGGCCCGATGCTTTTGCCATATCGCCGAGGTCAGGCCGGAAACCACCTACGACAACTTTGCCCGGGACTTCGGCGAGCGCTTTGTTTCCGGCTACAAGGCGACTTCGGCAGTTGATCTTGTGATGAACGCTCCCTTCGAAGAGTGAGCGCAGTTTCGATCCAGGTTCTATCGACACCGGTCGGTTCAGCCTCGCCCTTCAAGTGACCCAAACGCCGCGCACCTGTCGCATGCCTGCGGCAAAGCGAATTGCCGAGGGCAGCGTTCAGGGTGCCAATTTCCACCGCTTCCTATACTTCGGTTTAGGCGCCCCAAACCGATCGAATGGCAATACATATCATCGGCACGATAGCAACAGTTTGGCTCACCGGTCATCCTTACGCTGCAATGGATTGCAAACACCTCAAGGAGATAAGTAATGAATATTGCAGCGTCACCGGTCGCTCCGAAAGGAAAAGCCGTCGCCCAACGCGCGAGTTATGCGGAGCAGTCGCCGGAACTTCTGAAGAAATTTATTGAATTTCTTGGTGCGACGCGAGAGGGGTCGATCGAAGAACCGATCCGCGACCTTGTTGCCGTCCGAGCCGCGCAACTGAACGGGTGCACCTTCTGCCTTGATATGCACGTCAAACAGGCGAAGATTCATGGCGAGCGCGAACTGCGCCTTTACCACCTGGCAGCCTGGCGGGATTCGACCCTGTTCGTTCCTCGCGAGCGTGCAGCCTTGGCATGGACGGAAGTCTTGACCAAGCTGCCCGAGCAGGGTGTCCCGGACGAGGTCTACGATCGGGTCAGGTCGCAGCTTTCCGAGAAGGAAATCTCCGATCTGACCTTCGTCGTCATGGCGGTCAATTCTTGGAACCGTCTGAACATCGGCTTCAAACCGGTCCCGGGCTCGGGGGATGCGAAGTTTGGCCTGAGCAAAGCAGCGCTAAGCTAATCTTTGGAATGGGTCAGAATGGCGCTTGTTTTCGCGCCATTCTGACCGGCCAGGCAAAGGCGCCGACCTCGGCGACCAAACCCTGGAACCGATCCCAGCCTCCCGGCCGCGGCCGCGAGGCGCTCTCAGGAGGGCGTCATGCGCATTGACAGTCTGCATCCAGTAATATCGGCCCGTCTCATGGTGATCGACGTCGACGCTCCACTCCGCAGTGCAGCACTCTCACTTTCCAGGCCCGCAATAGGCCTGGTCGTGGTGTGCCACGGCAGTGGGGAGGCGGCAGGCGTGCTGAGCAAGTCCGACCTTGTCCGCCATCTAGCGAATTCAGGGCCAACAGAAGCGCCGATTGCGGCATTGATGAGCCGGTCCATCGTGTCTTGTGGTCCCGATGATGATCTTCATTCAGTCTGGCAGACCATGGCCGCGCAAGGCCTGCAGAATGTGCCGGTGCTCGGCGCTGACTCGAAACCGCTAGGCGTCCTCGATATCCGTGATGCGATGAAGGCGCTCTTCAAACAAGAGGAACTGCAGGAACGGCTGCTTGCCAACTACATCAGCGGGATCGGCTATCAATAGATCATGGTCTCGCGTTTGGATATACCGAAGTATGTATCGGAGTCTTCTTAGACATAATGGATAATAAATACCATAAATTATAGTGTATTGAAGCAAATAGGTGTCGGCTGAGCCAACGGGGTAATGAAATGTTTCGTCCGGACATAAAAGAAGATGTCTTCGACAGCCCATCCGATGGTCCTGGAAGTGGTATGTCCGTGCAAATGTCGACGGCCGGCATCGTCCATGACCTGGGCAATCTCATTCAGGTCGCCTCGTCGGCGTTGAACCACCTGGCCCGCGATCCGAGCATCCAAGCGGCTCCGGCGCTTGGGCCTGTAGTTGCCGGCGCCAAAACGGCTTTGGAACGGGCTGGTGGCCTTGTCCGGCAAACCATCAGCCTGGCCCGAGAGAGCCCCGCGGAAATCGAATACACAAACGTAGGTGCTTGCCTGGCTGAGATCGAAACCCTCGTGCGGAGCGCCTTGGATGCCAATTTCGGTCTTGAGCTTCGGGTTGGATCGGACCTGCCTTTGGTGAGATGCGATCGCCTTGGATTGCAAAATGCGGTTCTGAATCTTCTGTTCAACGCGCGCGATGCAATGCCTGACGGCGGCTTCATCTCGATCGATGCCGGCTTGGCCTCTGAAAGCTCTACCGCCGGTCAGGTAGATATCCGTGTCGCGGACAGCGGTATCGGGATGACCAGCGAGACGATGGTCTGCGCCTTCGATCCGTTCTTCACCACCAAAAGCGAAGGCCTCGGCGGCGTCGGTTTGCCGATGGTGAAGCGCTTTGCCGAGCAGTCAGGCGGAAGCATCGATATTCAGAGCACACTTGGGGCAGGCACGACCGTCACTCTGCGGTTGCCTGCGGTGCGATAGCGGCCGGCCAATCTCCCTCCGGTGACAAACGTGACATACAATCGAGAGATAAAGATGGATGCACAAGTCGTTGAAAACGTCGAACAGGACCGTTTCGAGCTGCCGATCGCCGGCGATATGTTTGCGGCGGCCTACTATCGGCTCGAGGGCGGGAAGGTCGCGCTGATACACACCGAAGTCCCGTCGGAATTTTCCGGACAAGGGATCGCGTCGCGATTGGCGCAGGGCACCTTCGAGCTGCTCCGCAAAACCGGCCGTAAAGCGATCTTGAAATGTCCCTTCATGAGCCGCTTTTTCGCCAAGCACCCGGACTATGCAGATGTCGTCGACGGCTAGTCAGGGCACGAATGTTGAGGGTTTCCCAGGGATCTATCCTAATGCACGACGAGTATGATTTGCAGAGGTTCGTCAGCGCACAGGATCCGGTCTACGACGACGCGCTGGCTATTCTCCGTCAAGGAATGATGTGCACTCCCTATATGGAGTTCATCTTCCCAAGGTTGGCCACCAGGCGAAGCGGTACTGCGCCTGAGCCATATTCAATCACATCGCTCGACGAAGCCAGCGCTTATCTCTCATTTCCGATCCTAGGAGGCCGTTATCGGGAATGTGTTGGCACACTGCAGCGGCTCTCCGGCCTAAGCGCTCGCGCTGTCTTCGGTGAGGTTGATGCGAAGAAGTTGCACGCGTCCCTCACGCTGTTTTCCGAAGCAAGCAACGACGAGTTCCTGCTCGAGACAATCTTCGACGTCTGGTTCGACGGTTTGCTCGACGAGGAAACGATGAACGATCTCTACTTGATATCGTAGTGGTCTGCCTACGCCACCGGCGTAAAGCTGTCGCGGCGCTGAGGTCACCATCCGCTGCCTTATCCCTCACACGCTGCGATCTGGCAGAGGCATGAACTCGTGGTCTCCCGGCACGCCGGAGAAGCGGCGTTCGCGCCAATCCGCCTTTGCCTGCTCGATCCGTTCGGCTGAAGAGGAGACGAAGTTCCAATAGATATGACGTGGCTCGGAAAAGGGCTCGCCTCCTATCAGCATCAGCCTCGCCGCATGGAAGGCAGGCGCCTGGAGCACAATCTCAGCGCCGGGCGCCAGAGCTATCAATTCGGCCTCATGAAACGTCCCGAACTGGCCGACAATTCCAACCTCACCGGCGACGATGTAGATTGCACGCTCACGGTGTTCGGGTTTCACCTGGTATCGCGCACCGCTCGTGAGCACAATTTCGGCATAGACCATGTCGGAGAACGTCCTTACCGGCGAGACCAACCCGTCAGACGCGCCGGCGATCAACGTAAGCTCGACGCCGTCGGCACAGATCCTGGGTATTTCGGGAGCGCCAAAATGTGCGACGTCGGCGGCAATTTCTTCATAGCGGGAGGGGAGGGCGATCCAAGCCTGAGCGCCGAAGAGATTGCTTCCCGACGCCCGGACTTCCGGTGGCGTGCGCTCGGAATGGACGATGCCCGACCCGGCCGTCATCCAGTTGACCTCGCCAGGACGGATGGTCTGCACTTTACCGAAATTGTCGCGGTGGACGATCTCGCCGTCGATCAGGTAGGTCACGGCCGCAACGCCGATATGCGGATGCGGTCCCATATCGAAACCGTGACCTGCGTCGAATATAGCGGGGCCGAAATGGTCGAACAGGATGAAGGGCCCGATCATCAGGCGATTCGAGGAGGGCAATACGCGCCTTATCTTCAGTCCGTCGGCAAAATCACGGATAGCCGGCTGGATGATTGTATCGATGCCTGTGATATCGCTTTGGCGGATGGTCATGGATCTCTGTCCTTCTGCATGCCTTGTCAGCCAGGTGCTCGAACGCGCTTGAACGGAGCGGCGCGAAAGACTGTCTGAATGGCTTTGAGGAGCGCGAATTTGGAGCTCGCGTGGTTCTGTCCGGCGATGCCGCTTTCATTAAGAGCCGACACCCTCTTCGACAGGATCGCCGCAAGATCTTCAGCCATTTCGGGCCTTTCGTGCAGCAGCGGCGCAAAGCTTTCCTGGTCTATCTCGTAAACCTCGACGGGGGTCATTGCCCGCAAACTCGACATCTCGCCAATGCCGGCGAGCAAGCCGGTCTCGCCGAAGAAATCGCCGGGTGCAAGCCGGCCGATCTCCTGCAGGTGAGCATCGTCCTCGCCAATTTGCCGGACGATAACTCCCGTCCGTACGATCATGAGCGACGGCAGCATCTCTCCCCGTCGTGCGATGATCTCGCCCTTATGGTAGGTGCGAACCGAGGCCGCTGCGGCGAGCGACTCCTGCTCGGTATCCGTTAGCGCCGAGAATACCGGTATGGACCTGATGAGTTCGATCGGGGTGAAGCTTTGGGAGGCTGCCTTCTCGTCGCTCAGCCGGTTGGTCATGGCAATCGAAGCCGAAAGTGGCTCCGCCAGCAGCATGCCGGTCGACTTTGAATGGCGATAAATGAGATCGAAGATTTCGTTCCGAGCGGCACTTCGCTGGTCAAGATTTGCGACGCGAAAAAACAACTCGATCTCGATAGCTGCCGCATCCAGGCTTCTGATTGTGACCAAAGGCGAAGGGTCCTGGAGGATTGAATTGCAGCTCAGCAAGACGGTGCGCATGAGGTCTACGATGATCGCCGGCGTCTTCGTTGGCGCCATCTTGACGGTTACGGCAAGTCCATGGCTCTCGTCCGGACCGCTTAGATTTGTTACCCCGATCTTGGCGAGAAGGCTGTTCGGAAGCGCGACGACATTGTGGGTCGGGGTCAGGAGTTGGGTCGACCGCCAGTTGGTCTCGACAACGCGGCCTTCGGTTCCGTCGCTCAGAATGATCCAGTTTCCAAGTACGTAAGAGCGGCCGAGGTTAAGCGCGATCCCCGAAAATACGTCACCGAGCGTATTCTGGAGCGCCAGTCCCAGGATGACGGCAAACACGCCGGACGTGGCAATGAGCGTTCCGACCGGCACCGCAAAGACGAACGCCAGGATCGACAGGAACATTCCAGCATAGACGATACCGACCACGACGTCCTGCAGGAGACGTGCCTCGCGCGGCTTTCGCTCAAAAACGAGATAGATACGGACAAATCCGATTAGCGCCCAGGCAAGGTGAACCCACCAGAGCAGCTTGACCGAGCCCATGAGGATCGCTCCTCCGGTTGTCTCGTTGTCCCCTGCGGCCTCGTATGGCACGACGCGCAGGTCGAGAACCATGGCCGACATCGCGAGGAAAAAGCTGAGTTGGACGACCAGCTTCGCATTGGCGAAGCGTCTGGGGATGAGGGTCCAAACGACGATCCCGGCGAGGCCGAGCAACACGATGTAGACCAGAGGAGAGTTCCACCAGTTCATGAACGATCACCGCCATTCACAGTTCAATGTTTGGCCTCCGGCCCGGCGATCGGGCCTCGGCCGCTGGCCTTGTCTTTTTCGAGAACTGCTTCGGTGATCGAATTCGGCAGCCGTCGCGGCTTTTCGATCAGCCCGAGCACCGGCATGGCGATGACGAAGAACGCAAAATAGTAAAGCGTCGCCAGTTGGGACATGACGACGTAGGCGCCTTCCGCCGGTCGGGAGCCGAGCCAGCCGAGAAAGAGGGCATTGGCAACGAACAGCCAGAAGAGCACCCTGTACCAGGGGCGGTAGACCGCCGAGCGCACCTTCGAGGTGTCGAGCCACGGCACCAGGAACAGCACCGCGATCGAGCCGAACATCGCGAGCACGCCGCCGAGCTTGGAATCGATCGGCCCGATATTGAAGGTGATGGCCCGCAGGATCGCGTAAAACGGCAAGAAATACCATTCCGGCACGATGTGGGCCGGCGTCTTCAGCGGATTGGCGATCGTGTTGTTGTCGGGATGGCCGAGATAGTTCGGCAGGTAGAAGACGAAATAGGCGAAGAAGAACAGGAACACGAGGATGCCGAAGGCATCTTTGACGGTGGCATAGGGCGTGAAGTCCACGACATCGGTTTTCGATTTGACCTCGATGCCGGTCGGATTGTTCTGGCCGACGACGTGAAGCGCCCAGATATGCAAGGTCACCACGCCCGCAAGCACAAATGGCAGCAGGTAATGCAGCGCAAAGAAGCGGTTCAGCGTCGGATTGTCGACCGCGAACCCGCCGAGCAAAAGCTGCTGGAGCCAGTCGCCGATCAGTGGGACGGCCGTGAAGAAGTTGGTGATGACAGTAGCGCCCCAGAACGACATCTGTCCCCAAGGCAGCACGTAGCCCATGAAGGCCGTCGCCATCATCAGCAGGAGATTGGTGCAACCGAGCACCCACAGCAGCTCACGCGGCGCCTTGTAGGAACCATAGTAGAGCCCGCGGCAGATGTGGATGTAGACGGCAATGAAGAAGAACGACGCGCCGTTGGAATGGAGATAGCGCAGCAACCAGCCCGAATTCACGTCGCGCATGATCTCCTCGACTGAATTGAAGGCCAGTCCCGTATCAGGAGCGTAATGCATGGCCAGCACGATGCCGGTCAGGATCTGTGAAACCAGCATGATCGTGAGAATGCCGCCGAACGTATAGGCATAGTTCAGGTTGCGCGGCACCGGATAGACGATGAAGCTGTCGTGCACCAGCCGCGGCAGCGGCAGGCGGGCATCGAACCAACGTGCGATTCTGGTTTTGGGCGTATAGGTCGAGTGTTTGTCGCCGCTCATCGAAATGCCCCCTGCCTCAACCAATGCGGATCTTGGTGTCGGAAACGAACTGGAACACCGGTACCGCCATGTTCTCGGGTGCCGGACCTTTGCGGATGCGGCCGGCGGTGTCGTATTGTGAACCGTGGCACGGACAGAACCAGCCATCGAAGTCGCCTTCCTGACCATGCGGGATGCAGCCGAGATGGGTGCAGACCTGGACCATCACCACCCAGGCTTCCTTGCCCGGCATAGTTCGGTTAGCGTCGGTTGCCGGCGCGTCGACCGGCAGGTTGGCGTTGCGGGCGATTGGATCCTTGAGCTCGGCGAGACTGACTGACTGGCCGTCCTTCATCTCTTGCTCAGTGCGGTTGCGCACGACCACCGGATTGCCGTGCCAGTCGACGATCAGCGACGTTCCTGGCCTCAGCGAGGAGACGTCGACCTCGATCGCGTCGGGCGCTTCGACGTGCAATGTGTGCTCGGCTGTGGAGGTTTCGGAAAGGTCGGCCATGATGGCGACTCCTATGTTGGAAGCTGCGTCATCGCGTTGGTGGCAATCGAGCAAAAGCAGGCCACAGCTTTCGCCTTCCAGTCTGCTCATGCCGCGCGGAATATGCCGGCCGTGGCCGGGTGTGAGCCATCGTGCCAACGGCGCGTGCGTCCAATACTTTCGTTTATGATTTCCTGAGCGAAGGACTGGCCGGGCTGGCGATGACGCCGTCATGGAAGGTTCTGAATTCCTCCAGGTAACCGTTGGCCACTGAGCTGAGATACCGTCCGGCATTGCGCACGGCGATCCCGAACTTCAGCCCGATCATACCTCGGCACAGGCATGCCTAGCTGTCGGTGTCGTAGTCGTCGTCCCCGCCAAGTGCGAGTTTTTGGAGCAGTTGTCTCGCGTGGCGCTGGGCAGGTTTTCGCCCGGCGACGACCAATTGCGGAACTCAATCGGGGTCAGAAAGGGAAAACGGTGAAACTCTACTACAGCCCTCTCGCCTGTAGCCTGGCGGATCACATCGCATTGGAAGAGGCCGGTGTTTCCTTCGAGCGCGAAAGCGTGAACCTCAAAACCAAACGAACGAGCTCCGGGGATGATTTCACCACCGTCACGCGCAAGGGCTATGTTCCAGCCCTCGTGCTGGATAGCGGCGAAGCGCTGACGGAAAATATCGCAGTCCTCGACTGGATTGCGTCACAATACCCGGCACTGGGAGTGGCGGGGCCGTTGGGCCGTACCCGCGTTCTCGAAGCGCTGGCCTACGTCTCAACTGAAATACACCGAAGCTTCAAGCCGATGTGGCACCAAAGCAGCGATGCCGAAAAGGCCAAGGCGAGCGCGGCGATTACGAGCCAACTCGAGTTCGTCGCTGACGGGCTCGAGACCGACTATCTGTTCGGCGACAAACCCAGCGTGGCGGATTTTTATCTTTTCGTGATGCTGCTTTGGGCGGCCCGCTTCCACGTCCCTGTTCCCGCGCCTTTGCAAGCGCTTCGCGCCCGAATGGCTGCGCGACCGGCCGTGCGCATCGCAATGGATCGTGAGGGCCTCGTCTAAAAGCCGAGGGTGGCTCCGAGCATAAGATCAGACGCAATATATCCTCTCACCCCAACAAAGATCAGGAGTCATTCTCATGCTGCCGTTTCTGCGGATGCTACATCCAGCCGCTTCCAAGCGCGGGGACGGCCTACGTCTCGAATTTCTCAGGAGGGAAATCGAGGAAACGCTGGACCTTACCGGCATCCGGTCAGAATTCGCCGCACTGCCTCCTGGCCGAGCGGTTACAATCCTGGATTCGTCGCAGTCACCGTCGGAATAGGCGCAATATTTCCTGTCGGCCGATACGGCGGCGGGTTCTGGTCGCTCCCGCTTGTTGGTCATCATAGAGGCTTCATCATGAATGCGAATAAAGCTCCCGAGACGGTCGATCATCGCCGCCGACGCATTGTTGGTGCAACGGCAATGACGTTCGCCGCCACCGAACTCGGCTTGAACGCACCGGCAGCCACTTGGACGGTCGAGGCGAAGGCATCCGCGATGCAACCCAGGCAGAAATCATTCGGCTCGCTCAGCCAGGTCAATGCCGGAAAGCTGAGCGTCGGATATGCGGAGCTAGGGCCCGCCGAAGGTGCCCCAGTGATCCTGCTTCATGGCTGGCCTTATGACATTCACACTTACACCGACGTCGCTCGCCTGCTTGCCGCAAAGGGGTACCGCGTGATTGTGCCCTACCTGCGCGGCTACGGCACTACGCGATTTTTGTCGGACGAGACGATGCGCAATGGCCAGCAGTCGGCGCTCGCCGCGGATGCGATCGCGCTGATGGATGCGCTGGGGATCGAAAAGGCCACGATCGCCGGCTGCGACTGGGGCGCCCGAACGGCCAATGTCGTTGCCGCGCTCTGGCCGGAGCGTTGCAAGGCGATCGTCTCGGTGAGCGGCTATCTAATCGGAAATCAGCAGGTCGGCGTGGTGCCGCTGCCACCGGAGGTGGAGCTTCAATGGTGGTATCAGTATTACTTCGCCACGGATCGCGGCCGCGCCGGCTACGAGAAATACACGCGCGATTTCGCCAAACTCATCTGGAAACTCGCTTCGCCGCAGTGGAATTTCGACGATGACACCTTCCAGCGCAGCGCCGCAGCCCTGGACAACCCGGATCACGTCAGCATCGTCATTCACAATTACCGCTGGAGGCTCGGCCTGGCACATGGCGAGCCGGAATATGACGTTCTGGAAAACCGGCTGGCCGAAGCTCCCGTGATCACAGTGCCGACCATTACCCTTGAGGGTGATGCCAATGGTGCACCCCATCCCGACAGCAGTTCCTACGCCAAGAAATTCTCGGGCAGATACACGCACCGGATCATCATCGGCGGTATCGGCCACAACTTGCCTCAAGAAGCCCCGCAAGCCTTTGCCCAGGCTGTCATCGACGTCAGCGAATACTGATCAGGCAAGCTGAGTGAGCTGCTGATGCCTGCGCTGGATGGGTGGCGAGGACATGATGGTTGCGCATTTGCGCTGAACGTCGAGGCGAGGCGCTGGTCCACATCGATGTTGCGCTTGACTCGTTCATATTATCCGTAATAAATCATACATATTGCCTCGAAAAAAGACGGCAGGTCTGGGAGGACCAATGAAAATCACGGCCATCAAGGCGCGCGTCTGCAATGCGGAAATGCGCAACTGGGTCTTCGTTCGCGTCGAAACCGACGAGCCCGGGCTGTTTGGCTGGGGTGAGGCAACGCTGGAATGGAAGACCCGAGCCGTCGTTGGGGCGCTTCAGGACCTTGAGGCCCTGCTCATCGGGCAAGATCCGCGCAATGTGGAGCAGTGCTACCAGATACTTACGCGGCACGGCTTTTGGCGTCTTGGCGTCGAGGGAATGTCCGCCGTCAGCGGCATCGAGATCGCGCTCTGGGACATATTGGGCAAGTCGTTGGGCGTCCCCGTCTGGCGCCTTTTGGGCGGTCGGGTCCGCGACTATCTGCGCACCTATACGCATCTCGGCCTCGGGGACATGAAGGCGGTCTATGAGACCGGATCCGCGGATGCCATCGTGGAACGCGGACGCATCGTGACGCAAGCAGGCTACGATGCGGTCAAGGTCGTCTGCATTCCCTACACCCACTACGTGTCTCCTGCGAAGGCAGTCGATTCTGTTGCCAACATGGTTGGCTCACTTCGCGAGGCGGTAGGCCCGGATATCGACATCATGGTTGATTTCCACGGACGCCCTGCATCGGTTAACGCGGCGATGGATTACCTCAAGGCAATCGAGCCGGCCCGCATCATGTTCGCGGAAGAGCCCGTGCCGCCCGAAGATGTTGCCGGACTGGCGCATATCACGGCGCGATCGGCCGTGCCGATCGCGTCCGGCGAACGGCTGATCGGGCGCCGCGAATTCACGCACTCGATCGCAGCCCGCGCCTTCAACATTGCCCAGCCGGATATTTGCCACACTGGCGGTCTGCTCGAGACAAAGAAGATCGCGGCCATGGCGGAAACCGCAGGCATCGGCCTTGCGCCGCACAACCCGCTCGGTCCGATCGCCGGTGTGGCTGCTCTTCATTTCGGCATATCGACCCCAAACGTTGTCATTCAGGAGGAGATGTCCGGTGCCGTCGCCTGGTACGACGATGTCGTTACCTGGCCAATTCGGCGCAAGCCAGGCCGCTGGGATCTGCCCGAACTGCCGGGCCTTGGCGTCACCGTCAAGGAGGACGTTATCGCGCGCCACCCCTTCAAGCAGGAAGTGCTGCATGCCCGCAACGCCGTCATGCCGGACGGCACCGTGGTCGACTGGTGAATGCAATGGCAGGCCGGCTGCAAGGAAAGATCGCAATCGTCACAGGCGCCGGCCAAGGCATCGGTGCCGCCACCGCCCGGGCTTTTGCGATGCATGGGGCAAAGACCGTCATTGCCGAACTGAATGCGGCAAGCGGCAAAGCGATCGCCGACGAACTGCGTGTCGGAGGCGCCGACGTATCGTTCGTCGAGACGGATGTCACGGACGCATCCGCGGTCGCGGACATGGTCGCCCGCACGATCACGAGCTATGGCGGCGTCGACGTTCTCGTCAACAATGCCGGTGCCAACGTCTTCTACGAACCACTGGCGATGCCGGATGAGGAATGGGACCGCTGTCTCAAGCTAGACCTCCAGGCCGCATGGTTCTGCGCCAAGGCAGTCTTGCCGACGATGCTGGCGAAGGGCTCGGGGTCTATCGTCAACATAGCGAGCTGTCACGCGTTCCAGATCATTCCCCGTACATTCCCGTATCCGGTCGCCAAGCATGCACTTTTGGGCCTGACCCGTTCGCTGGCCATCGAATATGCCGCGCGCGGTATCCGGGTGAACGCGATCGCCCCCGGCTATATCGAGACGCCGATCGCGGAAGCCTACTGGAACACATTCCCGAACCCCGCCGAGGAGAAGCGGCGAGCCTACGACCTTCATCCGCCCAAGCGCATTGGCCGGCCGGACGAGGTTGCAATGACGGCGGTTTTCCTCGCTTCGGACGAAGCGCCGTTCATAAATGCCGAGACGATCACCATCGATGGTGGGCGCTCGGTTCTCTACCACGACTAGCAACGACCATCGAGCTCTCAGGGAGGATCTTCATGAAAACCACAACAAAGGCTTTGGCGACATTTGCGGTACTGGCTGCCGGACTGATGAGTGGCGCAGCAAGCGCAGACGACATCAAGATCGGCTACATCAACAAGATGGGAGACCATCCATGGTTTGTCGCCGAAGTCGGCGGCGCCAAGAAAGCGGCCGAGGCGGCAGGGGCTGCGTTCGTGTCGCAGGACGTTCAGTTCGACGCCAATTTGACGATCACGACCTTCGATACGATGGTCGGCGATGGCGTAAAAGGCATCGCCATTGTCGTCCCCGACAAGGCGCTGGGACCGGTCATCGCCGAGAAAGCAAAGGCCGCAAAAATTCCCTTGGTGGCGGTCGACGACGACATCTACTACGAGGACGGCACTCAGGTCCCCTATGTCGGCATGAATGCCTACAACATCGGTGCGCGGGTGGGCGAAGAGCTTGCCAAGCTCTACAAGGCCGACGGCTGGGCGGGTAAAGAGGTGCGCATCGCGTCGATCGAGGACCGCAAAGCGGATACCTGCATGCAGCGCAACAAGGGCGCGGAAGAAGCATTCCTGAAGGCGGTGTCCGATTTCAAGCCGGGCAATATCGTTCGCGTCCCCTACGACAATACGATGGTCAACGCCATCGACGTGATGACCACCACATTGACGGCCAATCCCAGCGTCACGAACTGGATATTCTATTCATGCAACGATGATGGCGTGCTGGGTGGTGCGCGAGCCCTGGAAAACGCCGGCTATACCGCAGACCAGGGCATGGGGATCGGCATCGACGGGAGCCGCGCTTGTGACGCTTTCGGATCCGGAAAGCCCTCGGCGTTCCGTGGTACGATGTGGCTCAATTCGGAAAATCATGGCGCGCTGGCGGTGAAGATTCTCTTGGCCTCCATCAAGGACGGAACGAAGCTTCCCGTTCAGTCCTTCACGGACCCGGAATACATCACCGCCGAAAATTTTGCGTCGGACTACAAAGCCAAGCTCTGCCACTGAACCAGATATGCGTCATGCCGCAGGGCGCATGACGCTCTTTGGGCCGGCAGTTCGTCGGCAGGCACACGGGATCGATCCTCGGGAGTGAGCTTTGATGCAATCGGATTTCTTCTCGCTCGACAGGATATCGAAGCGCTTCGGCGTCGTGCAGGCGCTCGACAATGTCTCGATTGCCTTTCGGCCAGGAGAGGTGCTCGCTCTGGTTGGCGAGAATGGCGCCGGCAAATCGACAATGATGCGAATTCTCGAGGGCGTGTTCGCACCGGACACCGGCACCGTGCTGTATGGCTCCACGCCGATCGTTTTCAGCGAACCGCGCGACAGCCACAGAGCCGGAATACGCGTCATCCATCAGGAGCCGGAGATCGTTCCGAACCTGACCGTGGCCGAGAACATTTTCGTCGGCGAACTGCCACGGCTGGCAGGCGTCCTGCTCGACTGGCATAGGCTCGAGGAGCAGACCGACAAGGTGCTTGCGACCTTCGGCATGCAGCAGGATATGCGGGCGCGTCAACTCTGCAGCACGCTCGGCCCGGCACAGCGCCAGATGATCGAAATCATGCGCGCCATACGTGCTGGCGGCCAGCTGATCGCATTCGATGAGCCGACCTCGTCGCTGACCGACGACGAAGCGCGCCGTCTGTTTTCAGTAATTCGGCGGCTGCGCGAAGAGGGCACTTCGATCGTCTACATCTCTCATAGGCTGAACGAGGTCATCGACCTTGCGGATCGCATTGTCGTTTTGCGGGACGGCCGGCTGGTCGACGATTCCCGCGCGGACGGTGCCAGCGAGCAGACCATAGCCAAACTCATGGTCGGCCGTGACATCGCCGATCTGTTTACGCGCGAGACGTGGCAATCGGGGCTACCGTTGCTGGAGGTGGCGGGCTTGACCACCGACCACGTCACCGATGTGAGCCTCAAGGTCCGCCGCGGCGAGGTGCTCGGCATTGCCGGCCTTATGGGTGCGGGTCGATCCGAGCTGGCAAAGGCGATTGTCGGCTATGATCGGCGCCTCGACGGAACCATAACGATGAGCGGCGTGCCCGTTGGCCCCAACAGTCCGCATGCAGCGATCGTGGCAGGCATCGGCTTCGCCCCCGAAGACCGCAAGCACGAGGCCCTGCTGCTGTTCCGAAGCATTCTTGACAACGCCTCGCTTTGCGTGCCCGACAAGACGTCGACCTTCGGCTTCTTCAACCGGCGCAAGGCACTGGAGATCGTCTCACCGCTTGCAGCAAAGATGTCGATCAAGGCGCCCAACCTCGACGAACAGGTTTCGAAATTGTCGGGTGGCAATCAACAGAAGGTCGTTCTCGCGCGCTGGCTTGCCCGGCAGCCGATGCTTCTCATCCTCGACGAGCCGACCCGCGGCATCGACATCGGCGCCAAGGCGGAAATCTATCGCCTGATCGATGAACTCGCCGCAAGCGGTATCGGCATAATCCTGATTTCCTCGGAAATGCCCGAACTGATCGGGCTCGCCGACAGGGTGCTTGTCATGGCTGGAGGCCGGATCACGGCCGAACTTTCCCGCCCAGACATCGATGAGGCCACGATCCTGAAGCACGCCATGCCGCAATCTGTAGCATCGCTCGGAGGACAAATTCAGTGAACAGCCTTGAGCTCAGGACAGCAACAACACAAACCGGCAAAAGACGCCCTTCCTTGCGCATGGCAGAGCGCATCGGCATTCACAACATAAGCCTCCTGGTTGCTCTCGCCATTCTCGTGCTCATTTTCGGCACTCTGAGAGGCGACGTGTTCTTCTCGAGCCGAAACCTGCTGAACATCGGTCTGGGCATTACCATCCTGGGCGTCCTGGCGATGAGCCAGACCGTGGTCATCGTCGCCGGCGGGCTTGATATTGCCGTCGGCGCAATCGTCGGTCTGACCACAGTATCGACGGCAATGGCCATTCAGGCGACCGGATCGCCGGCAGCGGGCATTCTTGCCGGCCTGGTCCTGGGTGGTCTTGCCGGCCTCGTGAACGGCATCATCATCACCTACGGGCGGGTCAACGCTGTCATCGCGACTCTCGGTACGATGGCGATCTTCCGCGGCATCGCGTTCATCATATCCGATGGGCAATCGATCGCGATTTTCAGCGACACTTTCCGCTTCATTGGGATCGGACGAATCCTCGGCCTGCCTCTGCTGATCTGGATTCTTTTGCTGACCGCGATCGTGTTCCATCTCTTCCTTGCCCGCTCGATCGTTGGCCGCAACATCTATGCCCTGGGCGGCAATCCCGTTGTTGCACGCTTCTCCGGCATCAACATCAACCGCTACCGTGTCGGCATCTACATCATGAGTGGAGTGGCGGCCGGATTGGCCGGGATTCTGTTGGCTGCCCGTACCGGCTCGGGGCAGCCCGTATCCGGATCCCAAGGCCTGGAACTCGAGGCCATCACAGCGGCCGTTCTGGGTGGCTGCGCCTTGCAGGGCGGTAAGGGCACGATCGTCGGCGCACTACTGGGCGTCGCCATCATTGGTGTCCTCAACAACGGAATGATACTGACGTCCGTGCCAACCTTCTATCAGTTGCTTGCCAAGGGCTCGCTGCTGATACTTGCTGTGGTAATTGCCGAGTACCACTTGAACAGGACATGACGATGGACACGGCGATCGCTTCGACTGGCCAAGGCAAGCAGGACATTCCTGCCGCAGATGGCGCCACGTCATCGCTCAAGGATCGCATCGCACGCGATCTCGGACAGCGAATCCTCGCCGGCTCCTACGCGCAGCACTCCGTCTTGCCGACGGAAGCTGAACTTTGCGTTATCTACGGGGCGAGCCGCACGGCGCTTCGCGATGCTCTTCTGACGCTTTCGGCGAAAGGATTGATCGAGGCACGCAAGCGGGCCGGGACGCGTGTGCGCGTGTCGAGCGAATGGAACAGGCTGGATGCACAGGTTCTGGAATGGATGCGCGATATCGAGCCCGATCTCGATTTCGTCCGCGGATTGATCGAGGCGCGGCTGATCATTGAACCCGCGGCCGCCCACCTTGCGGCCAAGATGGCGACGTCAGGCGATCTCGCAGTCATCGAAGCCGCCTATGAGGCCATGCGCATTGCTCCGCAGGACGACCTTGCTGCGTGTCTCGATGCCGACGTCAGGTTTCATACCGCCATCCTTCGTGCCAGCCGCAACCCGGTGTTCGCCAATCTCGGCAATATGCTTGCTGCCGCCCTCAGCTTCTCCTTCCGATTGACCACATCGGCCACCGCTAATTACCAGCAGACGCTGAGCGCGCATGGCGACGTGCTGGAGGCAATCCGGATGCGCAGGGCCGACGACGCTCACGATCAGATGAAGGCGCTCATCGGGATCGCGTCGAACGACCTCCTTGCAGTGGCTCGCAAAGGCCGCCATCCACAGCCGATCGCCGCTGCCAAGGCCGATACCGTCTGAAACTGATGGTCCGAACGATCAAAATCGGAAGCGGAGACCTGTCCGCTGAAATCGTCCCGTCGCTTGGGGCAGGTCTTGCGAGACTGGACCATGGGCGCGTGCCGATCTTCAGGCCTTGGCCAAACGGCGGGAGCAGCAACCCATTCGACCTTGCCTGCAACCTGCTTTTGCCGTGGTCGAATCGCATCTCGGGCGGCGGATTCACATTCGACTCCAAATTCCACGAACTGCCTGCCAATGTTGCAGGCGAGCCATTTCCCGTTCACGGCAATGGATTTTCGAGCGAGTGGGACGTCGACAGCGTAGCGCAAGATAACGCAAAGCTGTCCCTTATCAGCAAAGGACCCGGCCCATACCGATATCGCGCCGATGTGAGCTACGCGCTAGCCAGACAAGGGCTCGAGCTGAAGCTTCGCATCGTCAATCGGGCCTCGGTCAGGCTGCCGTTCGGGCTTGGTATCCATCCATGGTTCCCGAGAACGGCACGGACCGCGCTTCATGCGCCGGCCTCGCAGGTTTGTCTCGAACTGCCCAGCCATCTCCCCGAACGGTTTGTGGATGTCAAAACCCGTCCCGATTGGGATTTCGGCGCCCCGGCCGTATTGCCGAGCGGATGGATAAACAATCTGTTTGCCGGCTGGGACGGCGTCGCTACCATATCGTGGCCGGAGCACAGTTGCAGCCTGCGGATTGAAGCTTCGTCGCCCTTGAACTTCTACCTGGTCTATTCGCCATCGGACGAGAGCGACTTCTTCTGTTTTGAACCGGTCAGTCATGCGGTCGATGCTCACAATCGTGGTTCGATCGACAAATGGAATGGACTGTCGGTGCTTGGCCCTGGCGAGAGTCTGGCAGCCCGTTGCAGCTTCGCCGTCAATTAGACGGACCTCTGCGGCGCCCTCGAGTTGGCGTATGTCGGTGTCGGCCAGCATGTCCGGTTAGCCGGCTTTTCGTCCAAAGTGAGCTTGGGAAGAGGGAACTCCGGCGACCGGGAACCCGTGAGCCCGTTCGACGTTTGCCGGATGTCGCTGCGCAGTTTGTCTGCTTGACGGCACGGTACGGGCCTACTCCGAATGTACCTGGCAGATTGGATCAATGACAGATGTTGACCCAAAGGAATTCGTGCTCGCAGGCATCGTCATGAAGCGACTGGTCTCCGGCGAACAGACGGGAGGCTTGTTGAGTCTCTTCGAAAACCGAAGCGACGGGCAGACGAAAACACCAATCCATGTTCACGCGAATGACGACGAGACAGTCTACGTCATCGAAGGGCAGTTGGCCGCAATTGTGGCCGGCGAGGTCCGAACGCTCTCGCCCGGTGAGAGCATGTTTTTGAAGCGCGGCATCCCGCACCAGCTCGTGAATCCCGGCAACCAGCCCGTTCGCTACATCCTGATAGACACGCCAAGTGTGTTCGAGCAGTTCCTCGCCGAAGGTGGCCATGAACTCGGCAAGGGAGAGGTGGTCGGGCCGCCGACGCCTGCCGATATCGAGCGGCTCAAAGCAGCCGCGCCGAAATTTGGGATTACGCTTCTGCAAGACTGGCCAGCAAGAGGGTAAACGGTTTCGTGATAGCGGCTTGGATCGGCCGCTAAAGCCGATCCTTGCCCGAGAAACCACCATTGGCTAGCCATCCGCAATCCAATCCGAGAGGCTGCGGGCAAAACTTCGCGGCACGATGAGTTCGCACGCGGCCTCGCCGGTGCGCAGGAAGAGCACGGAGACATGATGGAAGGATGTCTGCACGGCGCGGCCCGGAGCGGCGGCCGGCGCGTGCCAGTCGACGGTAATGCAGCCGGACAGAAGCCTTGCGATGTCAGGGCCGGCCATTTTCAAACGAACACGACCTTCGCCGAGGGGAACAGAACAGCCGAGATCGGGGTCGACGGAAAGCGCGGGCGCTTGCGTGCCTTCGTCGAGAACCAGCCAGAGGCGGCGAGGTGCAATGCGGATGATTAGAAGCCCCTTGTGGCGAACGGTCTCTCCGACCGAAGCGGGAAGTTTCGTGCCGAGCGACGCCGAGACGCTCTTTTCGAATTGTCTCAGTGTCCCGTCCCAGCCCTCGATCTGGATAAGCGGACAATCGGCCACGGATAGGCTGAAATCCCGAGAAGAGGTCAAGCTAGCCATGCAGCCGTTCTCCCTGTGGATCGAGGAATACTGGCGAGACAATGCGGGCGCGAACTGTTTCGGCCTTCATCGGATAGACCGCCACGACCTCGCTTCCTTCTGCCGCGACATCGCCGGCAAGCAGGGCCAGCCCGACATAATGGCCGCGCTCGGGGCTGAAAGTGACGGAGGTGATGCGACCGCGCCCATGGCCATAGGGTTTCTCATCCGGCAGGAACAGCATGGCGCCGCCGCGCAGGCGTTTTCCGTCCTCGATGCATTCCAGTCCGACCAGGCGCTGCCGGTTGGGCGCCCGGAGGGCAGGGCGCCGTCGCAGGACGTCGCCGACGAAGCCGCTGCGCTTGCCGGCCATGCGGCCGAGGCCGAGATCGTCGAGCGTCGTGCGTCCATCGATTTCAGGTCCGGCGACATGGCTCTTTTCGACGCGCAGCGCACCTAGCGCCTCGACGCCGTAAGGCTTCAGGTCGAATGGTCTGCCGGCTTCGAGCAGACGGCTCCAGAGCTGTTCACCGGCAGTGGCGCCGGTATAGACTTCGTAAGCGCGCTCGCCGGAATAACTGAGACGTAGGATGCGGAGCGCACGGCCCCCCCATCCGCTTTCGAGTAGTCCCATATGCGAAAGCGCCGCGTCGGAAACGTCGAGAGCGGGAAACGCTGCATTCAGGATCGCGCGGCTGTTAGGCCCGGCAACCGACATCGCCGCCCATTCGTCGCTGACCGAAGTGACGGCCACGCGCAAATCCGGCCAGGCCGTGTCGAGCAGGAATTCGAGACGCGACAGCACATCGGCGGCCTTGGCGGTCGAAGTGGTCATGAAGAACCGGTTTTCCGCCAGCCGCGTCGTGGTGCCGTCGTCGAAGACGATGCCGTCGTCGCGCAGCATGACGCCGTAGCGGGCGCGGCCGACCGCCAGCTTGGCAAAGCCGTTGGCGTAGACGCGGTCGAGGAAGATTGCCGCATCCGGGCCTTGGACGTCGATCTTGCCGAGCGTGGAGATGTCCATCAGCCCCGCGGCCTGACGTACATTCCGCATTTCGGCGACATAGGCTTCATTCACGTCATGTCCGGACTGCCGGTAGAAATAGGGCCGCATCCAGAGCCCCACCTCGAGCATCTCGGCGCCGTTGGCCATGTGCCAGTCGTGCATTGGCGTGCGGCGGATCGGCTTGAAATGATGGCCGATGGCGCGCCCGGCAAGCGCCCCGATGGCAACCGGCGTATAGGGCGGGCGGAAGGTCGTGACGCCGGTCTCGGGAATCGTTGCGTTGCGCAGCGCCGCCATCGCGGCAAGCGCCGGAAAATTGCTGGTCTTGCCTTGATCGGTACCCATGCCGAGCGTGGTGTAGCGCTTCAGATGCTCGACCGATTCATAGCCCTCGCGATGGGCGAGTTCGATATCCCTCGTCGTCACATCCATCTGAAAATCGACGAAGGCTTTTCCATGTCCGACGGAAGGCGCTTCGCGAAGTAGCGTCGTGGCGGTGTCGCCGAGATCGAGTTTGGCCGGAGCGGGAACCGGCGCCGACTTGCCGCCGGAGGCTGCCGCGTCGATGCCGGCGCGATGACCGTCCTCGATGGCATCGGCAGTTGCATAGGCCCCAATCATCGCGCCGGCACCTAGCCGGCCGGCCGGAAACGCGCCCGGCACGAAGCCGCCGATATCGTCGCGATAGACAGGTTTGACACCGAGGTGCGAGGTGAGATGCACGGTTGGCGACCAGCCGCCGGACACGCAGACCAGGTCGCAGGCGGCCGAGGACTGGCCCTCCGGCCCGTTGAGCGTTACGTGCCTGACGGCATGGCCGCCGTGCAGGTCGACGATCCGCGTCCCGGCCCGTATCATTACGCCGAGCCGTGCGGCTTCCGCGGCAAGTGCTGCGGGCGGGACTGCGCGCAGATCCGCAACCGTCACCTCCGCGCCGGCTGCGGCATAGTCGAAGGCGGTGCGCCAGGCACCGTCATTGGTGGTGGCGACAATGATTTTCTTGCCCGGCAGGACAGCGAAACGGTTGAGATAGGTCCGGGCGGCTGAGGCAAGCAGGACGCCGGGCCGGTCATTGTTCGAGAACACCATCGGTCGCTCGATGGCGCCAGTGGCGAAAACGATCGAGCGGGCGCGCAGCATGGTGACCGTTTGCCGCGCCTCGCCGTTCGGCTTCGGACCGGTTGGATCGCGCTGTTCGACCAGCCCGATGACATTGCCGTCATAGCTGCCGAAAGCGGTTGTCCGCTTCATCAGCACGACGGTTTCGAAGCCCTTCAACTCGGCCTCGGCCTGCCTCAACCATGCGGCCGCCGCGCTGTCGGACGGTTCCGCCAGAAGCTGGCCGCCAAGCAGGAAATCCTGCTCGATCAGCGCGACCCGCGCCCCGGCCGCGGCGGCTGCCCGCGCTGCTGACAATCCCGCCGGGCCGCCGCCGACAATTGCGACATCGGCGAAAGCATGACGAACCTCGTAGCGGTCGGGATCCGGGCCGGTGCCGGCTCTGCCCAGACCGGCCGCCTTGCGGATAAAGTGCTCGTAGAACATCCAGGCGCGGCGCGTCGGGCCCATGAAGGTCTTGTAGTAGAAGCCGGCGGACAGAAACGGCGCCAACAGCCCGTTGACGCTTTGTACGTCGAAGGCCAGCGATGGCCAGCGATTCTGGCTTTCCACGTCCATGCTGTTGGCGAGTTCCAGTGTCGTCGCCGGCAGGTTCGGCTCGCGCCTGCCTGCGATCCCGAGCGTAACCAGCGCATTCGGTTCCTCCGGCCCGGCGGAAAAGATGCCGCGCGGGCGATGATATTTGAAGCTGCGCCCGACGAGAGTGACGCCGTTGGCGAGCAGCGCGGAGGCAAGGGTGTCGCCGCGATATCCAATCAGCTTGCGGCCGTCGAAGGTGAAATCGAGCGGCACCTCGCGACTGATACGGCCACCCACCGGCAGGCGTTTGCGGTTCGAACTCATGCCGGTGATTTCCTGAGAGTTGATTTCCTGGCGAAGTCGACTGATGCGACGGCATGGTTGCGGGTGTCGCGTTCGACCACCAGCCATTGCCGGCAACCGGTCACGTGCTGCCAGTATTCACGGTGCGGGCCGGCCGGGTTTGTCCTGATATAGACGTAACGGTACCAGGCCTCCGGATCGGGATCGTCATGGGCCGGACGCGTGACCGAGGCATCGCCGCCGTAGCGGAACTCGTCATGGTCGCGCGGGCCGCAGCAGGGGCATTCGATGCGCAGCATTTTGTTCCGCCTCCTATTGCAGCCAAGCGGAAGGGCCGACGCCGGCCTCATCGAGCGTGTGGCCGGTGCGGAAACGATCGAGCCCGTAGGCCGCGATCAAGGGATGCGGCTTGCCGGTGGCGATCGTGTGGGCGAAGCACCAGCCGGAAGCTGGCGTTGCCTTGAAGCCGCCATAGCACCAGCCGCCGTTGAGATAGAGGCCGTCGATCGGCGTCGGGCAGATGATCGGGCTGGCATCGGGGGTCATGTCCATGACGCCGCCCCAGTGGCGCAGCAGGCGGACGCGCGAAATACACGGCATCAATGCAATCGCCGCCTCCGCCACCTCGCGCACGACGCCGAGATTGCCGCGCTGGGCGTAGGAATTGTAGCCGTCGAGATTGCCGCCGAAGACCAACCCGCCCTTGTCGGACTGGCTGACATAGAAGTGGTCGGCGCCATAGGCGACGACGTGATCTACCAGCGGCTTCAGCGGTTCGGTGACAAAGGCTTGCAGGACGTGGCTTTCGATCGGCAGTTCAAGGCCGGCCTTGGCACCGAGCACGGATGTATGCCCGGCAACAGCGAGGCCGACCTTGCCGGCGCCGATCCGGCCTTTCGTCGTTTCGACGCCGACGATACTGTCGCCGTCGCGGAGGAAGCCTGTCACCTCGCAGTTCTGGATGATGTCGACGCCATGGCTATCGGCGGCGCGCGCATAGCCCCAGGCGACGGCGTCGTGGCGTGCCGTGCCCGCCCGGCCCTGGAAGATGGCGCCATGGATCGGGAAGCGGGCAGTGTCGGAAAAATCGAGATAGGGCACCAGCCGGCGCACCTCTTCGCGGTCGAGGATATCGGCATCGATGCCGTTCAGCCGCATGACGTTGGCGCGGTGGCTGAAACCGTCGAGCTGATCGGCCGAATGCGCTGTGACGAGCTGGCCGCGCTGGGAGAACATGACGTTGAAATTCAGCACCCGCGACATGGTCTCCCAGAGCTTCATCGAGAATTCGTAGAACTGGGTGTTGCCGTCGAGCAGGTAGTTGGAGCGGATGACGGTGGTGTTGCGGCCGACATTGCCGCCGCCGACATAGCCCTTTTCGAGCACCGCGACGTTGCGGATACCGTGGTTATCGGCAAGGTAGAAGGCGGTGGCGAGGCCGTGTCCACCGCCGCCGATGACGATCACGTCATAGGACGGTTTTGGCTCCGCCGCCCGCCAGGCGCGCTGCCAATTCTTCTGGCCAGACAGCGCGTTGCGGAAAATCGAGAGTGCCGAGTAGCGCGCCATACGTGCGGGCCTATCGAACGATCGGGCCGGCCGGCGTGCGGGTGAGCACTTCAGCACCCGCGTCGGTCAAAAGCACCGTGTTGGAGACGAAGTCATCGCCGCGACCGGTTCCCATCAGCCACGACAGGATGTGGAAGCTCATCCCGGTCTCGATCTCAAGGTCGGAATCGTGCCTCAAGCCGGTCACCGAATTGCCGCCGGTCCATGATGGCGGCTGGCCAGCGCCAACCAGGTAACCGCAGTGATGGCGGCGATAGTGGGAAAGACCGGCCTCGTCGGCGACGGCCTGCCAGGCGGCGTAGACATCGCGCGCCTTGGCGCCCGGCCGCAGCGCCTCGACGACAGCGTTGAACGCCTTGGCGGTCACCGCCGCCATTGTGGCGTCTTCGTCGCTTATGTGGCCGATGCGAATGAGCCGGCCGAGCGGCGCGTGGTAGCGTGAGATGCAGCCGGACAGTTCGACGAAGACCGGCTCGCCCCTGCGGTAGATCCCGTCGCCCCAGGTCGTGTGCTCTTCACCCAGGCGCGCGGCCGGGCGGATGAACGGTCCGAAGCCCGGCGCATGACCGCCGGCGCGGATCATTGCCGCAACACATTGGGCGGCGACCTCCTGTTCGGAAGCGCCATCCGAGATCGCGGCGATCGCGGCACCGGCGGCGGCGTCCGTCACCTTTGCGGCGCGCCGCATCAGCACCTGTTCCTCGGCGCTCTTCACCCGCCGCATCTTGTCGATCAGACCGGAGACGTCGCTCCACTTGGCATCCGCTTGCATCTGGAGTGCTACGGCAAGTCCATGGCTAAGGCCGGCCGTCCAGTATTCGAGGCCGATCCGCTTGCTGGACAGGCCGAGCTCCGCAAGCACCCGCGCGGCAAGGTCGGCCGCCGTTTCGCTGTCGGAGTGGCCACGGAATTCCGCTGCCTTCACCCGCTTCTCGATGGTCACCTTTTCCATCGAGCGGGTGACCAGGACAGGTTTTCCCTGGAGCGGGACGATCAGCAGGTGAGGGGCAAAATACCCCCAGTGATCGAGCCCGGTGAGATAGAAGACGTTCTCCGGCGAGGCGAAGACCGCCGCGTCGAGCTCACGCTCGGCCAGTGTAGTACGGACCTTGGCAAGGCGGCCGGCGATTTCGGCTTCGGAAAAGGGATTACGGTCCATCGGGCGTCCTCGTGCTTGTTGCCGGCTTGGTGGCAGGCATGGTCTTTTCGGCAGCCGGCTTCCCGGCCGCCATGTCAATCGATAACGATGAGTTCGCGCGCCACATCGCAGAGGCGTTCGCCGCCGCGTTCCGTGACGACGAACGATTCCGAGATGGCGATGCCGAAATCGTCGAGCCAAACGCCGGCCATGAAATGGAAGCACATCCCAGGCTGCATCTCGGTGGTGTCGCCGGGACGAAGGCTTGCGGTGCGTTCACCCCAATCGGGCGGGTATGCGAGCCCGACCGGATAGCCGACGCGGCTTTCCTTCTTCAGTCCGTTCCTCCGCAGGACTGCCTGCCAGACGGCTTCCACCTCTTCGGCGGTGTTGCCGGGGCGCGCCTTCTCGAGGCCAGCGTCGACGCCCTCGACGATCGCCTTGGCCATGTCGAGGATGGCTTGCCGCGGCTTGCCGAAATGTACCGTCCGGGTCAGGGCTGCATGATAGCGGCGGCGCACGCCGGCGATCTCCAGAATGGCGAGGCCGCTGTCCGGCAGCGGCGCGTCGGACCACGTCAGATGCGGCGTGCTGGTGCCTTCGCCAACGGGCATCAGCGGACAGATCGCGGCATAGTCGCCGCCAGCTCCGGGCACGCCCATGATCTGTGCGTGATAGATTTCCGCAATGACATGGTTCTGAGGCACACCGGGTCGCATTTTCTCGATGGCGCGGTTCATTGCATGCGTGCAGATCGCACCCGCCTCGCGGATCAGCACCAGCTCGGCTTCGGATTTCACCAGCCGCGCCCAATTGACGAGATCGTGGTTGTTGGCGAAGTGCGCGTCGGGCAGCCCCTCGACAAGGTGGGCGTGGCAGCGCGCAGTGTAATAATGCGCGTCCATCTCGACGCCGATGCGGGCCTTTCCCCAGCCGCGCGACCGGATCAGTTGCGCGAGTTCGTCATAAGGGTGTTCGACCGGCTGCTGCACCAGCCGTTCCGAGAACGGCACGATGTTTGTCTCGGGCAGGCCGGTGGTTAGGCGTGCGCTCTTGGCATCCTGCGCCCTGCCGAACCAGATCGGCCGGTCCTCCTCCAGATGGACGAGCACGCACTGCGGAACGTAGAACGACCATCCGTCATAGCCGGTCAGCCAGCACATGTTGGCTGGATCCTGACAGACGACGAGATCGAAGCCGGCTTTTTGCATGCGTGTCTTCACGTCGGCCAGGCGCTGCCCATACTCCGCTTGCGTGAATGTCCCGAACTCGTTCGCGGTCGCCACCGAAGTCCTGCCTTCTGGGTACGCTGTTGCCCTCGTGTAAATGGGCAAACCAGGCGAAATTGTGCACAACTCGACGTCAAGTTTGTTGGATAACTACGAATTAGCGCCGAATTTACATGGTTTCTATATCTCTGCTTGCGAAATGTCTAGTGCAGTTGTATACGTCTGATCAAGCAGGCGTCGACCTCGAAGAAGGCCGCGCCCTGGGAACCATCCACAGTTGTTCAATGGGAGAAAAGCATGCTCAAATCATCGATATCGCGCCGCATGGTCGTGAAAGCGGCTGCCTGCATCGCGCTCGCCGCGACGTCATTGACGTCGCTGTCCGCTCACGCGGAAACCACCCTCGAACGGGCCAAGAAGGACGGCTACATCCGCGTCGGTTTCGCCAACGAGGCGCCGTTCGGTTACGCCACGCCAGACGGCAAGCTGACCGGCGAAGCGCCGGAAGTCGCCAAGGCGGTGCTCGCCAAGATGGGCATACCGCAGGTCGACGGTGTTTTGACCGAATTCGGCTCGCTCATTCCGGGTCTCAAGGCCGGCCGCTTCGACATCATCGCCGCCGGCATGTTCATCACTCCGAAGCGCTGCGCTGAGATCAACTACTCCGAGCCGTCCTACGGCATCGGCGAGGCTATGCTGGTGGCAAAAGGCAATCCGAAAGGCATCAAGGATTTTTCCAGCATCAAGGACAATCCGGATCTCAAGCTTGCCGTGATGGCCGGCGCCGTCGAAGGCGGCTTCGCCAAGGAAGCGGGCGTTGCCGGTGGGCAGATCGTCTCCTTGCCCGACCAGTCCAGCCTGGTCGCCGCCGTCCAGTCGGGCCGCGCCGACGCTGCCGCACTGACCGCTCTTTCGATCGCGGACATGGCCAAGAAAGCCGACGGCGTCGAATCGACCAAGCCCTTCGGCGAGGTCGCCGGCAAGTCGGTGAAAGGTCATGGCGGCTTCGGCTTCCGCAAGGAAGACACCGACCTGCAGGAGGCGTTCAACGCCGAGCTGAAGAAGTTCCTCGGTTCGCCGGAGCATATCGCGCTGGTCGAGCCACTCGGCTTCGGCAAGGACTATCTCCCCAACAAGACGACCGCAGAGCTCTGTGCTGGCAAATAGGTTCCCAACTGCTGGCGGCGCGAAAGCGCCGCCCTTTTTCCCCGGGGGAATCGCATGGGTATCCGTACGCTCGTTGCCATGCTGGTCATCGCGCTCGTCGTGATCGGCGCCTTGGCAACACAGGAAAGCTACCGAGTGTTCATGCCGGGGCTGCTGCAAGGCGCGGTCCTGACAGTCGAGATCGCCGTCCTCGGCAGCCTGCTCGCAATTATCATGGGCGTGCTTGCAGCACTTGCAAGGATGTACGGTCCAACGCCGCTCAGATGGCTGGCCACGGTTTATGTCGAGATCTTTCGCGGAACGTCGGCGCTGGTGCAATTGTTCTGGCTGTTTTTCGTCCTCCCGCAATTCGGCGTCACGATCAACGCGTTCGTGGTGGCAGTGCTCGCACTCGGCCTGAATGTCGGCGCCTACGGATCGGAGTGCGTGCGCGGCGCGATCCAGTCCGTCGCCCGCGGGCAGTGGGAAGCGTGTACGGCATTGAACATGAGCCGCCCACAGATGTTGCGCCGGATCATCCTGCCGCAGGCCTTTGTCGCGATGATCCCGCCCTGGGGCAATCTGTTCATCGAGCTTCTGAAATCGACAGCGCTGGTTTCGCTGATCACGCTTTCGGACCTCGCCTTCAAGGCGCAGCAAATGAACCAGAACACGTTCAAGACTATTCCGATCTTCACCCTCGTCCTTTTGATGTACCTGGCAATGTCGCTGGTTGTGACCATCGGCATGCGGCTTCTCGAAAGGCGGGCGTCGCTCGGACTGGCGCGGGGGAAGGCGGCATGATCTGGGATTGGGGATTTGCCCTGGAAATCCTGCCGGTGCTCGCCCGCGCCGCCATCATTTCCATCGAGGCGACGCTGATCGGTTTTGCGCTTGCGGCCTCGCTCGGCCTGGTGCTGGCGGTCGTCCGCATCGCCGTGCCATGGACCAGCTGGACGATTTCGGTGCTGGTCGAGCTGATCCGCTCGACCCCGCTGCTCATCCAGATATTCTTTCTCTATTTCGTCTTTCCGAAATTCGGTGTCGTGCTCGACGCCTTCACCGCCGGGGTGCTGGCCATCGGTATCCACTACGCCGCCTATTGCTCCGAGGTTTATCGCGCCGGTTTCGACAACATCCATCGCGGCCAGTGGGAAGCCTCGATCGCGCTCAATCTCTCGTCCTGGACGACGTTTCGCGACATCATCATCCCGCAGGCGATCCCGCCGATCGTTCCGGCGCTCGGCAATTATCTGGTGGCCTTGTTCAAGGAGACGCCGTTGCTTTCCGCAATCGCCGTGATGGAACTGATGCAGACTGCCAAGATCATCGGCTCCGAAACGTTCCGCTACACCGAGCCGATCACGCTGGTCGGCCTGTTTTTCCTTGCCATGAGCCTGGTTTCGGCGGCGCTCATCCGCTCCCTCGAAGGGCTGCTCAACCGGAGGACCACGCGATGACGGAACAACCGATGGTCCGCTTCGACAATGTATCGAAACGCTACGGCACGTTAACCGTTCTCGACGGGCTCAATCTCGAAATAGCGCGCGGCGAAAAAGTCTCCGTCATCGGTCCGTCGGGTTCGGGCAAGACGACGGTGTTGCGCATGCTGATGACGCTGGAAACGATCAATGACGGTGTCATCTGGGTCGAAGGCGAGCCGCTGACCCATATGGAGAGGAACGGCAAGCTTGTTCCCGCCGATCTCGCCCATATCCGTAAGATCCGCGCCAAGATCGGCATGGTGTTCCAGTCGTTCAACCTGTTTCCGCATATGACGGCGATGCAGAACTGCATCGAGGCGCCGATAACGGTGCTCGGCATGAAGCGGGCGGACGCCGAGGCAAGAGCGGCGGAGCTGCTGGAGCTGGTCGGTCTGGCCCAGAAGAAGGACCACTATCCGTCACAGCTTTCCGGCGGCCAGCAGCAGCGTGTCGCCATCGCCAGGGCGCTTGCCATGCGGCCCAAGATCATGCTGTTCGACGAGGTGACGTCTGCGCTCGACCCGGAGCTTGTCGGCGAAGTGCTGCAGGTGATAAGGCAGATCGGCCGCGAGCATGATCTAACCATGCTGATGGTCACCCACCAGATGGGCTTCGCCAAGGAGTTTTCCGACCGCGTTTGCTTCTTCTATCAAGGCAAGATCTGCGAGCAGGGGCCGCCAAGCGAACTGTTTGGTGCTCCCAAGAACGAGCGGACACGGCAATTCCTGCACGCTGTCCTGGAGGCTGGGTGACGATCGAGACAAAGGCCAAGCCGCCCACGACGGTGACCGCCGCGCCGCCGCGCCCGCTCTCCGCGCGAGAGCGGTTCGAGCGCATCTACCGGATATTGCGCGACCGCATCTGTCTGCTCGTCTATGCGCCGGGAAGCCGTCTGTCCGAGGAAGAACTTGCCCAGGAATTCGAGATCAGCCGCACGCCGGTCCGGCGTGTCCTGGCGCGCCTTGAATCCGAGGGTCTGGTTCAATCCGTCCATGGCGTCGGCACGATCGTCACCGACGTCGATATCGAGGAATTGCAGCAGGTCTATCATTTGCGCCTGGAGCTGGCGCTCCTCGTCGGCAAGCTTTCACCGATCCCGCGCACGGCGGACGACCTCGACCGGATACGGGCGCTCATCGCGCGCTGCGATGCCGATATACTCAATCCCGACCAGCGCGCTTTCCTGCGCCTCAACATGGACTTCTTTTACGAGCTCACGGCGATGACCGGCAACCAGCCACTGCGCGAGATCAGCGAGCGCCTGTATTTTCAGGTTGCGCGCGTCGTCCTGAAGCTGATGCCGCAATTGGGCCTTGTCGAGGAATTCACCGCGTTCCGCCGCGAAATGGAAGAGGTCCTTGCCGCCGCCGAGATCGGCGACTGGGAGTCCATAGGGCACATAAGGCGGGCGCATATCTCAATGAGCTTCCGCCGCATGATGCGCCATGCAGGCGAGGCGAATCTGGATAAAGCTACACAATCAGCCCCTTAAGACTGGTGGACTGCCGTCGAGCTGGCTTCGTTTGCCAGGGAAAGCATGGCCGCCCGCCCCGATGCCGACAGAATTTGCCAGCACTGGGGATGACTAACGCCGTTCGATACTGCAGGTCCGCGCCGCCCTAAAGAGAATCCTCACTCGGTATGTTGGCGGGGTTCCAGACGACCTCCCACAGGTGTCCGTTCGGGTCGCGGAAGTATCCGGCATACCCGCCAAAGAACGTGTCCCGGGCAGGCCTGATGATCTCGGCTCCGGCACGGGCGGCCTCATCCATCACTTGATCGACTTCCTCGCGGCGCACAACGTGTGGCCGATTGTGAACGAGGTCGAACTGATCGGCGCTTTGGGCAGGCCGGTGTCGTAGGCGAGGTCGTCCTGAGCCCAGATCGCGAGCTTCAACCCGCCGGACAGCGTGAAGAACGCGACGGCGCCATGCTCGAATTCGCGGCCGATGATCCCTTCCGTCGGCAAGCCGAGGCCGTCGCGGTAGAACACGAGGCAACTCTCGAGGTTGGCGACAGCGATCGTCAAAACCGAAATGCGCGGTTTCATGGCAGTCTCCTCTGGTTGTCGGAGACACCAGGATAAAGTCGGGCGACAGTGAAGACTTGAACAAAACGGCCAAAAGCGTGCCGCCAAGTCGAAGAACGCGCCGAGGTTTCACTCGCCGTGCAGCAGGTGATGAATCTGTCGCGGGGTGCTTCCTGTCAGGCGTCGGCTCTCGCGAACAAGATGCGCCTGGTCGGAATAGCCCGCCTCGGCTGCCAGGATGGCCGTAGCGCTGTTCGATTGATTCGAAAGCCGCAGAAAGCGCTGGTAGCGGAGGATACGTTCAAGCGTCTTGGGGCCATAGCCGAAGCTCTCGTTGAAGCGCCGGCGCAACGTCCTTTCGCTCATTTCGAGGGCGCGCATCAACCAAGGGACGAGAGGCGCGTCGGGTGGCGGACCGCGCTCGATCAAGCGATATGCCGCCTGCATGGGAACGTCTGGGGCGTCGGAGGCCATCTCCTCGGCGACGACCTGTTGGAGCGAGCAGGCCAGATCTTCGAGATTGTCGCTGGCGCGCACGCGGCTGGCGAGGCGCCGGGCTCGCGCTCCCCACAAAACGTCGAGCGACAGCCGCTGACCGACCAGCTCGATTTGCGGCACGCCGAGCCATGCCGCCGCCGTGGCAGGATGGAAGCGCAAGCCGATCACGACCTCGTCCGCCGCTAGAACCTCGGTCTGCGGCTCCTTGTCAGGTCCGGCAATTCGGAAGCTGCCTCCGATCCATTGCAGATCGATCGTTGCGTCGGGCATGACGGCGATTGGCGGTGAGCCCGCCGGGTCCATTCGATGCACCCACACCGAAGCGAAGGTCGCGCGAAGCCGCGCCGACACTGGACGTTGCTGAAATGTACCCGTTGCCTGCGCTGGGACGGGATCGCTCATCTCGCTCCCCTTCGGATTAGCGGCGGTGAACCTACGGCGCAGCGGCTGCGCCCGGCCGTCGCTCGAGACAACAATCTGCACGACCGACAACGTCTGCCAATCGAGAACGGTTGCAAGAATCGGTTGTTTTCTTCCGGCCGGAACGAAGAGGGCAGATGAGGGGTGATGTCACGTGCATCGCCATCGGCGGCGCCGTTTGCGGCTCATACGTCGATGGCCGTTTTGTTCAATCCGGCAAGCGAGATGCGTGCTTATCTTTCGGCGTCGTACATCACACGAGAGGTATGCGTCATGAGCAACAACAACGACCAACGGATCGACTACGTCGAATTCAACGTGAAAGACATTCAGCGGTCACGCGACTTCTACGGAAAGGCATTCGGCTGGACCTTCACCGACTACGGCCCGCAATATTGCGAGTTCAACGACGGGCGCTTGTCAGGTGGCTTCGCCGCTGGCCCAGCGAGATCGGGAGGAGGCCCGCTCGTCATTCTCTATGCCGATGATCTGCCGGCAACGGTCAAGCGTGTCGAGCAAGCGGGAGGCAAGATCGTCAGGCCGATCTATGGCTTCCCCGGCGGCCGGCGCTTCCATTTCGCTGACCCGGATGGTTACGAGCTTGCGGTTTACACCGAAGACGGCAGCAAGGAATGATCGCGGTCCTCCACCACCTCGGACTGGTTTTGCTCGGCGGCGTCTTTATCTGGGCAGGCGCCGAGCATTTCCTCAGATTCCGGGCGATTGCAGCGTCCCTGGCCGAACGGGGCTTTCCTGCTCCCAAGCCTCTTCTCGCGGCCGGATCGGTGCTTGAGATCGGCGGCGGCTTTTGCCTCGCAACGGGCCTTGGTGGACCCTTTCCCGCCGCGGCCTTGGCCGTGTTCACCATTGCGGCGTCTTTCATGGCGCTCAACTTCTGGCGCTACAGCGGCGATGAACGCGAAGTGCTTCGTACCGGCTTCACCATCAATGTTGCCGTCTTGGGCGGGTTGATTGTCGCCGCGACCACTAGCCTGTGATCATCGTTTCGAGGCGGCGGCTTCGTCTTCACCTGCCACTGCTCGTTGGTGATCCGGTGTCTTTGCAACTCGCCTTATCGTTGCCAGAAGGGCAGCTTGGCGATCTCTTCCTCGGCCTGCCTTTTCGTCAGGCCGATATCGTCGATCAGATGGGGATTGGTCTCCGCCAATCGCTTGAGGTCCCAGCGAAAGCGTGTCTGCTCGCGCCAGGTCGCGACAATGCTTTGCAGCGTCGCCAGGCTGTAGTGCCGACGCGACACTTCCGCCAGCCGAGCTGCCTTATGCTGGCCCGAGGCAAAGGTGGGAATATCGTTCATGGCAAACCTCCATATGGTTTGAGGTCCAATACGATTTGGGAGGACCCTCGACCTGAAAGAGGAGGAATTCTGCAGGATACGAACAGCGCCGTAATTAAGCTCTCCCAAATAGTTCTCAAAACTTCCAAACGGGCTATAGATGCGCCGTATGCAGGGATCGCGCTTTGCCTTTGGACCGTTCGCGCTTGATCCGGGCGCGGGAACGCTCCTCCGGAACGGTGTCCCCGTTGCCGTTGGCTACCGCGGGCTAAAGCTGCTTGCGGCGCTCGTCGGACGGTCCGGCGAAATCCTGAGCAAGGCTGAGTTGATGGACGCGGCGTGGCCGGGCACCGCCGTCGAGGAGGGCAACCTTACCGTCCAGATAGCGCTGCTGCGGAAGCTGCTTGGTCCGGCCGCCGACGGCGGTGAATGGATCGTCACGGTTCCGCGCATCGGCTACCGCTTCACGGGCGCCGTCGAACAGCTCGGCGGCGCCAAGCGAAGACCTTTGCCGCTACCCGGCAAACCATCGATAGCCGTTCTGCCTTTCGTTAATGTCAGCAGCGATCCCGAGCAGGAATCCTTCGCCGATGGGCTGACCGAAGACCTGATCACGGATCTGTCGAGGATCTCCGGCCTGTTCGTTATCGCACGCAACTCGGCCTTCGCCTACAAAGGAAAGGCGATGGACGTGCGCGGGATCGCTGGGGAGCTTGGCGTGCGCTACCTGCTGGAGGGAAGCGCAAGACGCGCCGCCGGGCAGGTGCGCATCAATGCACAACTGGTCGACGCGACGAGCGGCGATCATCTATGGGCGGAACGCTTCGATCGCAGCCTGGAAGATATTTTTGCCGTTCAGGACGAGGTCACCGGCAAGATCGTCGAGGCGCTGCTCGGCCGGCTACGCGCACCAGCGCCGCGCAATCGGCCCAAAAATCTCGAGGCCTACGATCTCTGCGTGCGGGCGCGCAAGCTGATGGATGATTCGCCGCAGACGGCGCGGGAAGCGCATCTGATGCTCACCCGCGCGGTTTCGCTCGATCCGGAATACGCCGAGGCCTATCGCTGGCTTGCCATGAACCACTGGATGGGATGGGTGCATTCCGGCGGACCAACCGAAACGTCCCGTAGCGTTGCTTTGGAGCTGGCGCGCAAAGCCGTGGCGATCGATCCCAACGATGCCGGCTGCCGCTGGGTCTTGGCTTACCTGCTTGCCTATGAGCGCAGCTTCGCCGAGGCGGATGCGGAATTCGCCAAGGCCATCGAGCTCGACCCGAACGAGGCCGATGCCTGGGCGGCACTGTCCGACATCGCGATCTTGGCGGGGCAGGTCGAGGAGGGCCTTGAGCACATCCGCAAGGCCTTCCGGCTGAACCCGTTTCCGGCAAGTTGGTATTATCTGACGCTCGGGCAGGCGCAATACGCGGCCCGCGAATACGAGGCTGCTGTCGAGACACTGCGCAGGGACGAGACTTATCGTACAAGCTCACGCCGTTTCCTGGCGGCAAGCCTTGCCCAACTCGGCCGGCTCGACGAGGCGCGTGCAGAGGTCGAACTGTTCCTCGTCGGCAACCCGCATTTCACAACCCGGCACTGGGCGACGACGGAGCCATTCCGCGACGCTGCGACGCTTGAGCATTTCGTTGACGGCTTCCGCAAGGCCGGCCTTCCGGAGTGACGCGCCGGCGCCGTCGCACCGTTCGTGCGACCTATTCCTCAAAGCGACCCGTGGCGTCACGATCGCGCTCGTATCGTCTGGTGAGCGGAAACGGCGGCAACCAGGACTCGCGACGGACGATCCAGCTTTCGTAGGTCGGCATCAGTTGGTCAGGCGCATCCAGGGATCCCAGGTTCACTTCGATTTCGTCGGCGGTGCGTCCGAAAATCGACGAGCCGCAGCGCGGACAGAAAAACCGCCCGGCATAGTCGCGTGTTTCGCCGTCGATCGTCACCGCATCCTCAGGAAATATCGCGGAAGCGTGAAAAAGGGCGCCATGATGCTTGCGGCAGTCGAGACAGTGGCAAAGGCCGACCCGGTATGGGCGCCCCGACGCGACAATTCGGACGTTGCCACACAGGCACCCGCCGGTGAATCGGTCCATGCTGCGTCTCCTCCAAAATCAAGCGGCCGGAATGGTTACAACGACCGGCACTGTTGTTGCAATCGCCGCGCCGTAGGCGGGGACACGTCGTTCTTCCGTGGCGATGACATTGCAGCCGCCTCTCTATGCCTTACGCGAGCTTGCCGCCGAAAATAGGCTTTGGTTTGTCATATGGAACGAAACGGCGCGTTCCATTGAGCCGCCAACTCGGCGGCCGAGGCGATCTTGACGCCGCAGTCGGCGAGTATGCGTGCGACCGTCGCTACCGGTTCGGCGTTGGACGAAGCTATTCTGCCGTCCGGAAGGAAGAGATTGTTTTCGAAGCCGACCCGGATATGGCCGCCAAGCAACGCGGCGGCGATCACGCACGCCGCTTCGTTGCGGCCGAAGGCGCAGACGCTCCAATGGTCGAAGCGCGGCGTGTTCGCCGCGAGGAATGGCAGGAGATCGGCAGGAACGGACGTCTGTCCCGGCGTGTAGCGGCCCAGCACGTAGAGAACCGGTATGCTTGCCCAGGGGATCAGTCCGCGCTGCTGCATGTCCGAAAGCCTGACGGCCTCCTCGGGCGAATAGAGGATGATCTGCGGCGCTACTCCCTCGGTGCGCAGCCAGGCCATGAAGCGCGCGAATGCGAGCTCCGATCCGGCATCAGGAACGATTTCGCGAAGCGCCAGGGAGACAGCTTGCGGCTTCACATCTTGTACGACGGCCATCTGCTGGGCCGGCGAATAGATACTGAGTGCTTCGGAAGTGATCTGAACTACCAAGCGGTCGCCGGCGGCACCGCGGATGGCGGCGATCGCCTGGCGGTAGGCGTCGGCGTCGAGCAGATGATTGCCGCTTCTGTCGCGGACATGGACGTGGATCATAGCCGCACCGGCATCGGCGCATTCCGCGGCCGTCCGCGCAAGTTCGGCTGGTGTCAGCGGAATCGCCGGATGGTCGGCCTTGCTGCGACGTCCCCCGTTCGGCGCGACAGCTATGGCGACGCGATCGAGACCATGGGCCGGCTTCATGGAGACGCTCTGTGAGTGACAAGATTCATATGAATCAATCTTTGACCACACTGAAACAGACGTTGCAATCGCTGGTCTGGCGAGCTAGCAATATCCATGGATCAGGGAGAGCTTGCTGGACAGATCGTCAGTGCCTTCGACGGCATGTCGGCGCAGCTTCGGTCCGCCGCGCGCTATGTCCTTGATAAGCCGTATGATGTCGCGTTGTTGTCCATGCGGGAGCAGGCCCGGCACGCGGGAGTGCAGCCGGCCACGATGACGCGGCTGGCCCAGCATCTCGGCCTTGATGGCTACGAGACCGTACGCGATATCTACGCCGCCGCGATCCGGGACGGCGAAATCGGTTTTGCCGGCAAGGCGGGCCTCCAGGTGGCCAGCCAAAAGCTCAAGGGCGACCACGCGCTGGCGGCCGATATTCTGGATTCAGTTTCCAGCCAGCTTGCCCATCTCGCCGAAAGCAGGTCGATCGACCGTCTGGTCGGCACGGCCAGGGCGCTGAGTGCGGCAAGGCGCGTCTATTGCCTCGGCCTGCGCTCGAGCCACGCAGTGGCCTGGCATCTGCATTACATCCTGTCGCTGATCGGCGAGAAGTCGGTGCTGCTGCACGGCATCGGCGGAACCGACGGCGACGCTCTGGCCCACGCGACCAAGGACGACGTGCTTGTCGCCGCCAGCGTCCTGCCCTACACGCGCTTCACCATCGAGCTTGTCGAGTATGCTGCCGGCCGCGGCGTACCGGTCATTGCGATCACCGACAGCGGGGTAGCGCCCTTGGCGCTGCTTGCCGATCACCTGGTCATCGTGCCGACGGGCAGCCCGTCCTTTTTCCACACCATGACGCCAGCTTTCATCGTTGCGGAGGTCCTCGGTGCTCTTGTCGCAGGGCAGGCAGGCGAGGGCGCTGTTGAGTCGCTGCGACGTTTCGATGAGCAGGGCGCCGCCCTCAAGACCCATCTGAACCAACGTCCGCCGAAGAAAATGCCCATGAGGGACCGTCGATGACACACATTCTTCATCGAACCATCCACTCGACGCTGCCGATCGCCATTCGCGGCCAAGGCATCGAACTGTTCGATGCCGAGGGCAAGTCCTATATCGACGCGTCGGGCGGCGCCGCCGTGTCCTGTCTCGGCCACGGTCATCCCGACGTGATCGCTGCACTGCACACCCAGCTTGACCGCATCGCCTACGCTCACACCAGCTTCTTCACCACCGAGGTGGCGGAGCGCTTGGCAGATCGGCTGGTGGAGGACGCGCCGGAAGGGTTGGACCATGTCTATCTGGTCAGCGGCGGCTCGGAGGCGGTCGAGGCCGCGCTCAAGATGGCCAGGCAATATTTTGTCGAGAAAGGCGAACCGCAACGGCGCCATCTCATCGCACGCCGGCAGAGTTATCACGGCAATACGCTCGGTGCTCTCGCCACCGGCGGCAATGAATGGCGGCGCGCCCAATTCAGGCCGTTGCTGATCGAGACCCATCACATCGACCCCTGTTACGCCTATCGCTATCAAAAGCATGGCGAAAGCGACGAAGCCTATGCGGCGCGCGCCGCCCAGCAGCTCGAAGACAAGATCCTCGAACTCGGCCCGGACGAGGTCATCGCCTTTGTCGCCGAGCCGGTGGTGGGTGCCACACTCGGCGCCGTGCCGCCGGTTGCCAATTATTTCAAGCACATTCGCGCGATCTGCGACCGCTACGGCGTGCTGCTCATCCTCGACGAAGTGATGTGCGGCATGGGCCGTACCGGCACGCTGCATGCGTGCGAACAGGACGGCATCACTCCCGACCTGCTGACCGTCGCCAAGGGGCTCGGCGGCGGCTACCAGCCGATTGGCGCGGTGCTGCTTGGCAGGCATATCTTCGACGCCTTTGCCCAAGGCTCGGGCTTCTTCCAGCATGGGCATACCTATATGGGGCATCCAATGGCGGCCGCGGCCGGCCTTGCCGTGCAGGAGGTCATCCGACGTGACCGTCTGCTCGACAACGTCAGCGCAATGGGCGCGCAGCTGGACGAACGCCTGCACCAACGCTTCGATAACCACCATCACGTCGGCAACATTCGCGGGCGGGGTCTGTTTAGGGGAATCGAGCTGGTGGTTGATCGCGCCACCAAGGAGCCGTTCGACCAGAGGCTTGAACTCAACGCCCGCATCAAGCGCGAAGCAATGGCCCGCGGCCTGATGATTTACCCGATGGCCGGGACGATTGACGGTGTGCGCGGCGTTCATGTGCTTGTGGCGCCGCCTTTCATCATCTCCAAACAGGATATCGATCGGATAGTCGAACGGCTCGGTGAGGCGATCGACGCTGCGATCGCTTCAGCGGCCTGACCCGCACGACGCGGATCGTCTCAACCCAATTCCAACGCGTCATCGGCGACGGGCCGGGACAACCACCAGAGAGGTAGCAACCATGTATAGTTCGATGAAAACCCTGATCGGCGCGGCGGCCTGCATGCTGCTGGCGCTGCCATCCGTCGGAGCCGAGCAGCGCTTCGTCACGGTCGGCACCGGCGGGGTCACCGGCGTCTACTACGCTGTGGGCGGCGCCATTTGCCGACTGATGAACAAGGACCGGCAGAAAACCGGCATCCGATGCTCGACCGAGTCGACCGGCGGTTCCGTCTTCAACGTCAACTCCATCCAGACCGGCGACCTCGATTTCGGCTTGACCCAATCGGACGTCCAGTACCAGGCCTATGAGGGGACTGGAAATTTCGACGGCAAGCCGTTCAAGGATCTGCGGGCCGTGTTCTCCGTCCATCCCGAGCCGTTTACCGTGCTGGCGCGGCCGGACGCCCGCGTCACCAAATTCGAGGACTTCAAAGGCAAACGCTTCAACGTCGGCAATCCCGGATCAGGCACCCGCTCGTCGATGGAGGAATTGCTCAAGCAGATTGGCTGGACGCTCGGCGATTTCTCGCTTGCCGCTGAGCTGAAGGCGGACGAGCAGGGCAGCGCGCTGTGCGACAACAAGATCGATGGTTTCTTCTATGGCGTCGGTCATCCTTCCGCCGCGATCCAGGATCCGACCACGGCCTGTGGCGCCAAACTCATCCCACTGACCGGTCCGGCAGTGGACGCGCTGTTAGCAGCCCATCCCTACTTTTCAGTCGCCACCATCAAGGGCGGCATGTACGCCAACAATCCGGACGACGTGAAGACATTCGGCGTCCGCGCCACTGTCGTGGCGAACGCCAGCACGCCCGATGAGGTGGTCTACGAACTGGTGAAGTCGGTCTTCGAAAATTTCGACGACTTCAAGAAACTGCATCCGGCCTTCGCCAATCTCGATCCCAAGGAGATGATCAAGACCGGTCTGTCGGCGCCGGTACATCCGGGCGCGGAGCGCTACTACAAGGAAAAGGGCTGGCTCTGAGGCCTCCGATGCGAGGCGCAACGGGCACCTCGCATCGCAAATAATTGTGGGGAACGATGACAGATCAAAGCCAGCGGGCGGCAGCGCCTGACCAACCCGTTATCGACATTGACAAGCTCAGCGAGATCGTCGCCGAGGCCGACACCGGTGGGCGCAAGCCGACCGGCCGCACCGCGAAGCTGATCCTCGGCGTATCGCTGGCATGGTCGCTGTTCCAGCTCTGGTATGCCTCGCCCCTTCCGTTCATGCTCAATTTTGGAGTTGTCAGCGACGGCATCGCCCGCTCCATTCATCTGGCCTTCGCCCTGTTTCTGGCGATGCTGACGTTTCCGGCCTTCAAGACCTCGTCGCGCAGCCGGGTGCCGCCGCCCGACTGGGTGCTAGGCATCGCCGGGGCGGCGTCCGCCCTCTATCTGTTGGTTTTTTACAGCGATATCGCCCATCGGCCGGGTCTTCCGACTACGGCTGACCTGGTCGTCTCGATCGCCGGCGTCCTCATCCTGCTCGAGGCCGCGCGTCGCGCCGTCGGGCCTGCTATCACCGTCATCGCGGCGATCATGCTGATCTATATCTTCGCCGGGCCTCACCTACCTGGCCTGCTCGGCCACAAGGGCGCGACGTTATCGCGCGCAGCCTCGCAGATGTGGCTGACGTCGGAGGGGGTCTTCGGTGTTGCCCTCGGTGTGTCCACCAATGTCGTCTTCATGTTCGTTCTGTTCGGAACATTGCTGGAGCGCGCCGGCGCCGGCGGCTTTTTCATCCAGCTTGCCTTCTCGCTGCTCGGCAAATACCGCGGCGGTCCGGCCAAGGCCGGTGTCGTGGCTTCCGGCCTGACCGGCATGATTTCTGGGTCGTCGATCGCCAATGTCGTGACCACCGGAACCTTCACCATCCCGCTGATGCGCCGGGTCGGATATTCTGCGGTGAAGGCGGGCGCCATCGAATGCGCGGCCGGCGTCAATGGTCAGCTGATGCCTCCGGTGATGGGCGCCGCCGCGTTCCTGATCGCGGAATATGTCGGCATCTCCTATGCCGAGGTGGTCAAGCATGCCTTCTATCCAGCGCTGCTGACCTACGGCTCGTTGTTCTACATCGTCGATATCGAGGCGATGAAGACGGGGATGAAGGGCCTGCCGTCACGCAGCACGCACTCCGCATTTCAGGGTGCGCTGCGTGGGCTGATGGGCATATGCGGCTTCATCGTCCTCGCAGGGCTTGTCTATTACGGCATTGGCTGGACGAAGATCGTTTTCGGCGCGGCCGCGACCTGGATGATCACTGCCGCGCTGATCGCCGTCTACATCGGCCTTGTCGCCTACCGTGCGCGCTATCCCGACCTGCCGCTGGAGGATCTGGAGGGCGAGATCGTAAGGATTCCGCATTTCGGCGAGACGGCGCGCACCGGCCTGCATTTTCTGCTGCCGGTGATCCTGCTGATCTGGTGCCTGATGGTGGAGGAGCTGTCGCCCGGCCTGTCGGCATTCTGGGGCGCTGTCGCCCTGATGGCGCTGATCGTGACGCAACGGCCGCTCACCGCCTTTTTCCGCAAGGACCGTGCGCTGGCACGGCATTGGCTTCGCGGTTTCGACGATCTGGTCGGTGGCCTGTCCGCCGCTGCACGGAACATGACGACGGTCGGCATTGCCACTGCGACGGCCGGCATCATCGTCGGCACGGTTCTGCTCACGGGCATCGGGCTGGTGATGACCGAGCTGGTCGAATTCATCTCGGGCGGCAGCTTCATCGTCATGCTCTTGTTCACCGCGGTGATCTGCATCATTCTCGGCATGGGCATGCCGACCACTGCAAGCTATGTCGTCGTCGCCACCTTGATGGCGCCGGTCATCGTCGATTTGGCGGCGCAGAACGATCTTGCCGTGCCGCTGGTCGCCGTCCATATGTTCGTTTTCTATTTCGGGCTGATGGCAGACGTGACGCCGCCAGTGGGGCTGGCGGCTTATGCTGCTGCGGCAATTTCCGGCGCCGATCCGGTGAAGACCGGGATTCAGGGTTTCAAATACGAGATCCGTACCGGCCTGCTGCCGTTCATCTTCATCTTCAACACCGGACTGCTGATGATCGATCTCGAAGGTCCGTTCGACTTCGTCGCGATGGTGGTGACGTCGACGCTGGCCATGGTCTCGTTTGTAGCAGCGACGCAGAATTGGATGCTCGTGCGCAACCGCTGGTACGAGACGATTGCGTTGCTGCTGGCCTGTTTCATCTTGTTCAGGCCGGGACTCTTGCTCGATCAGGTGAGCGAACCCTATCGGGCAGTGCCTGCCTCCGAACTCGGCCGTATCGTCGACGAGACAGCCGAGGGGGGCGCAGTTCGCTTGCGCCTGACGACACTGAACCTCAACGGCGATGAGATATCGAAGCTGGTGCGACTACAACTCGGGCCTGGAAATTCATCGGCCGAACGCCTGAAGGCCGCGGGCTTGGACGTCAGTGCGCTTGGCGATAACGTGACGGTCGGCGTGGTGCGACTGGGCAGCCAGGCGGCCAAATTCGGCCTGCAGCCGGGCGACGAAATCAATCAGGTGCTAGTCCCTGCGGAACGGCCGTCGCGCTATTGGTTCGCCATCCCGGCACTGCTGTTGCTCGGTCTCGTCGTCTGGGGTCAGAAGCGGCGAAGGCGGACGGTTGGTCTATAAGCGCCTTATGAGCGGAAGAGTCTTGGCCAGCATGTCGGTAACAAGAGAACCAAACGGCGCCCCGGAGCCGGCTACCGCGGAAAAGCGCACAACGACGCGCGACCGCCCCTTCGAACCCGTCGACTACGGGCTTTACGCGCTGACGGTCATCGCCTGGAGCGCATCGTGGTTCGCGATCGAACTTCAGGTCGGCAGCGGCGTATCGAACGAGGTCAATCTGGTCTGGCGCTTCGCCATCGCCACGCTGCTGATGTTTGCCTGGGCCGGTTTTTCCGGCGGGCGGCTCCGCTTTCCGATCACCGATCATCTGCGCTTTGCTGTGCTCGGCATCCTCATCTTCTCATCGAACTTCCTGTTTTTCTATTACGGCGCCGGCTATCTCGTCAGCGGATTGCTCTCGGTCGTCTTCTCGCTCGCCTCGGTCATCAACATGCTGCTCGGTGCCTTGGTCATCGGCGAGCGCCCGGCGCCGCGCATTCTCGCCGGCGGCGTTATTGGCTTCGCCGGCATAGCGCTGATGTTCTTTCCCGAAATTGCCGCGAACGGGCTTTCAGGCAGGACGTTGGTGGGCCTTCTGCTGTGCCTCTGTGGCACGCTGAGCTTCTGCGCCGGTAATCTCGTCTCCGTCGCAAACCAGCGCCGCGGCCTGCCGCTCGTTTCAACCAGCGCCTGGGGCATGCTCTACGGCACTCTGTGGTCGGCGTTCCTGGCCTTCCTGCTCGGTGAGCCGTTCGTGTTCGCGACGACCGCCTCTTATATCGGCTCGCTGGTCTTCCTCGCCGTCATATCGACGGTCATGGCTTTCGCCGCCTACCTGACGCTGCTCGGACGCATTGGCGGCGCCCGCGCCGGCTATGCGACCGTCATATTTCCCGTCTTTGCGCTTTTGATCTCCACGGCGCTGGAAGGCTATGCCTGGACCGCTTACGCGATCATCGGGCTCGTCCTCGTCGCCGCCGGGAACGTCCTGGTCATTCGCGGAGGACGGCGCTGACGCATGGAATGCCTGCCGAATGCCGCCGCCTTCCGGTGCGCGGGCCGCGGTTCTGTCGAGCTTGACTCTCTGCATGGTCTGTCTAAGCTTGCGGTCAATGGGTCAGACCAATGTACCAGGGGCGAGCCGGGGAGGGAACTAAACACGCATGCCGATCCAGGCCGTTGAACCACGCCGGCTATACCGACAGGTCGCCGATCAGCTCAGGCAACTGATCGATGCCGGCGAGTTTTCCGTCGGCGACCGTCTGCCGACCGAGCGGGATCTGGCCGACCAGCTCGGAATTTCCCGCCCGACGGTCCGTGAAGCGCTGATAGCGCTGGAGGTCGAAGGCCGCATACGCATCCGCGTCGGCTCGGGCATCTACGTCACCGATCCGCCGAGCGCCCCCGCCTCCGAACCCGAAATCGAGGAAGGCCCGTTCGAGCTGTTGCGCGCGCGCGAATTCGTCGAAGGCGCGATCGCCGCCGAAGCTGCTCTCCACGTCCGGCCTGCAGATATCGAACGGCTCGACGACGTGCTGCGCCGGATGGAGGCCATGCGTCACCCCAACAAGATGACCATTACGCTCGACCGGGAATTCCATACTGCAGTCGCCGGCATTCTCGAGAACGCGGTGCTGGTGCGCTTCATCGGCGAGCTCTTCGACCAGCGCATGAACCCGTACTTCGAACGCCTGTCGATCTATTTCGAGACCAACGATTCCTGGCAGATAGCGGCAAAGGAGCATCGTGCCGTGCGCGATGCGATTGCCGCGCGCGACCCCGAGCGGGCCAAGGCCGCCATGCAGCAGCATCTGCGCCAGTCGCAAATCAGATTCTCACGCAATTTCGATGAGAGAGCCGCAGCCAAGGAGGTTGCGGAATAGCAGTTGGCCGGGGGGAGATCCGGCCGTCAAATCCAACCAGGGAGGAATTAGATGCTGAGAAAATACGCAGTTCTGCTCGGTGCGATCGCCGCAATTGCCATACCCATGGCGTCGGCCTCGGCGGAAACGGTCCTGAAATGGGCACATGTCTACGAGACGACGGAGCCCTTCCACACCGAATCCGTGTGGGCGGCCGACGAGATCAAGAAGCGCACCCAGGGCCGCTACGCCATCGACGTCTATCCGGCCTCGCAGCTTGGCAAGGAAGCAGACATCAACCAGGGCCTGATGCTCGGCACCGTCGATATCATCATTTCCGGATCGAGCTTCGCAGCGCGCGAATATCCACCGATCGGCGTCACCTATTTCCCATACACTTTCCGCGATGCCGACCATCTGCTGAAATACACCAAGAGCGACGTCTACAAGGCCCTGACCAAGGGCTACGAGGACAAGACCGGCAATCACATCGCCGCCACCACCTATTATGGAACGCGGCAGACCACCTCGAACCGGCCGATCGCCAAGTGCTCCGACATGCAGGGCTTGAAGATGCGCGTCCCCGACGTGCCCGCCTATCTAGCCATGCCGCGTGCCTGCGGCGCCAACACCGCGCCGATTGCCTTCGCCGAGGTCTATCTCGCCCTGCAGAACGGCACGGTCGAGGCCCAGGAGAACCCGCTGACCACCATCGAGGCGAAGAAATTTTACGAGGTGCAGAAGAACATCGTGCTCACCGGCCATATCGTCGATCATCTCAACACCATCATATCGGCGTCGCGCTGGGCCTCGCTTTCCGACGAGGACAAGAAGATCTTCACCGAGGTGATGCAGGAGGCTGCCGCCCGCGCCACGGCGAAGATCGTCGCCCGCGAAAAGGAACTGGTGCAGGTATTCAAGGACCGCGGCATCAGCGTAACCGATGTCGACCGTGCCGACTTCGAGAAGAATGTGCTGGAGAAGGTCACCTTCGAGGAATTCGGCTACAACAAGGCCGATTGGGAAGCGATCCGCGCCATCAAATAGGGCATCGGGAAATCGGATGCTCAATCAAGAGGATAGGGCGGCAATCGGATTCGCCGCTTTAACCTGCCCATCCGTCCGGCTTGAAATTGTGCCGGACGGCCTTTCCAATCCTTGACGACCACCAGCTTCGGGAGCCCGCGCCAATGGCCGAGGAACACCACACCGAGATCACCGTCGAAGAGATCGCCCACGCCTTCGAGGAGGTGCCGGTACACGTCGACCTGTCGGACCACGGTATCGAGGACTGGATCACGCTTGCCGTGTTCTGGGGCATGGTCGTCTGTGTCTTCCTGCAGTTCTTCACCCGCTATGCGCTGAACAACAGCCTTGCCTGGACCGAGGAGATCGCCATCAACGCGCTCGTCGTCGTCGTTTTTCTCGGCGCCGCCATGTGCGTGCGCCTTTCACGCCATATCCATGTCGATGTGCTTTACCACTATCTGCCGGAGCGCGTTGGCCGCTGGCTGGCGCTCGCCGTCGATATTATCCGCATTGCATTCTTCGCCTACGGAACATGGCTGATGTGGCGCTACGTCACGATCGTGGCGCATGAGCGCATGGTCACAGTCAACCTGCCGCGGCGCTGGTTCTTCTACGCCGTCTTGGCTGGCTTCGTGCTGATGCTTCTGCGCTCGATCCAGGTCTTCATCGGCAATTACAGGCGCGGCTATTCGGTGCTCGAGCGTCCCGGGGCGTTCGAGACGGCGGGGGTCTGAGCGATGCTGCTTCTGGTAGGGGGCTTTCTTGTCCTGATGCTCATCGGCGTGCCGGTCGCCGTTTCGATGGCGGCCGCCTCGATCCTTTACCTCGTCATCTACGGCGTGGCGCCCGATATCATTGCGGCCCAGCGCATGATCGCCGGGGTCGAGAGCTTTCCACTGCTCGCCGTTCCCTTCTTCATCCTGGCCGGCAACCTCATGAACATCGCCGGCGTCACCGGGCGCATCTATTCCTTTGCCCTTGCCCTGGTCGGCTGGATGAAGGGCGGCCTGGCGCAGGTCAACATCATCGGATCGGTGATCTTTTCCGGCATGTCGGGCACCGCGCTCGCCGACGCCGCCGGCATTGGCACGATCGAGATCAAGGCGATGAAGGACCACGGCTATCCTATCGACGCCGCGGTCGGCGTCACCGCCGCTTCCGCCACGCTCGGGCCGATCTTTCCGCCCTCGCTGCCCTTCGTCATCTACGGCATGATGGCCAATGTCTCGATCGGTGCGCTGTTCATGGCCGGCATCCTGCCCGGCGTGGTCATGACCGTGCTGATGATGATTACGGTTGCCATCTTTGCCTACAGTCGCGGCTGGGGTTCCGACACACCTTTCGAGCTTCGGCGGCTCGCCGAAGCAGCAGGCGAGGTGCTGGTGGTGGCTGCCTTTCCGATTGGCTGTTACGTGCTTGTGCAGCTTGGCCTGTCGATCAATATCGCGGTCGGCATCGCGCTGCTGGTGCTGGTCGCGGCGGACTGGTATTTCGACTTCTCCGCGGTCATGGCGCTGATGACGCCGGTCATCCTGATCGGCGGCATGACGATGGGCTGGTTCACGCCAACCGAAGCCGCGATGGCGGCTGTCATCTGGTCGCTTTTCCTCGGGCTGGTGCGCTACCGCACGATGACGCTGCGTTTGCTTGCCAAGGCCAGCTTCGACACGATCGAAACGACCGCCTCGGTGCTCTTCATCGTCACCGCCGCATCGATCTTCGCCTGGCTGCTCACCGTCAGCCAGGCAGCGCAGCTGTTTTCGAACTTCATTTTCGCGCTCACCGAAAACAAGTGGGTGTTCCTGATCCTGGTCAACATCCTGATGCTGGTGGTCGGCTGCTTCCTCGATACGATCGCCGCGATCACGATTCTGGTGCCGATCCTGCTGCCGGTTGCCGCCGTCTACGGCATCAACCCGGTGCATTTCGGGCTGATCATGACGCTCAACCTGATGATCGGGCTTTTGCACCCGCCGCTCGGCATGGTGCTGTTCGTGCTGTCACGTGTCGCCAAGCTTTCTGTCGAGCGCACCACCATGGCGATCCTGCCGTGGCTGGTGCCGCTTATCGTGGCGCTGCTTCTGATCACCTTCATACCCGCCATCACGCTCTGGCTGCCGACCGAGATGGGCTTGATCCGGTGAGCGGCCAGGTGGTTGCCGCGACGCTGTTCGGCCCGCAGGACCTGCGCGTCGTGGAGCGTCCGCTCGAACCGCTGGCGCCAGGCATGGTGCGGGTGCGCTTCGAGGCCGGGGGCATCTGCGGCTCCGACCTGCATTATTTCCGCCATGCCCGTACCGGCGATTTCGTGGTGACCTCGCCGCTTGTCCTCGGCCACGAAATCTCAGGCGAAATCGTCGAGATCAATGGCGCGGCACCCGGCCTGGGCGTCGGCGACCACGTCGCGGTCAATCCGTCGCGCTGGTGCGGGCATTGCGCGCGATGCCTGGAAGGCCGCGCCAATCTCTGCGAGAACATCTATTTCATGGGCTCGGCATCGAAGACGCCGCATATGCAGGGCGGTTTCGCCAGTCTGTTCGACGCCAAGCCCGCGCAATGTTTCAAGGTTCCATCTGATGTGGCCTACCAGGCGGCGGCGCTTGCCGAGCCGTTGGCGGTCAGCCTGCACGCCGTCGCGCGGGCGGGCGACATCAGGGGCCGCAACGTCATCCTGTTCGGTGCCGGCCCCATCGGTCTCTTGACCATGCTCGCGGCCAGGCTTGCCGGCTGCGCTGAACTGACCGTCGCCGACATCGCCGCCGCGCCGCTCGCCTTCGCCGGCAGGTTGGGTGCCGACAGGACGATCGACATTGCCAGCGGCGACGGCGAGCTCCAGGCGCTCGCCGCCGGCGGTTCGCTTGACGTGGCGTTCGAGATTTCAGGCACTGCCGCAGGCCTTGCCGCGGCAATCGCCAGCGTCCGGCGCGGCGGCACGGTGGTCCAGGTCGGCAATCTTCCCGGTGGCCAGATCCCGCTGCCCGCCAATGCGGTGATGGCCAAGGAGATCGACCTCAAAGGCACCTTCCGCTTCGGCAGCGAGTTCGGTCGCGCAGTCGACCTCATTGTGTCGCGGGAGGTGGACGTCCTGAAGCTGGTGACGGCGGAGCGCACGCTTTCCTCCGCCCCCGATGCGTTCCGACTTGCCGCCGACCGCACTCAGAGTGTCAAGGTCGTGCTGACCGCGGACTGATTGAGGATTCGCAACGTCCCTGTTTTTTACGAGCCCATTTGGCGCTTCACCGTGCAGGTACAAACAGAGGATGTGCGACGGACCGTGCCGGCTTCCCAGCATCAGGATAGAGCATACGCGTGTAACCATCATAAGCCGATGCCGCGCTTCTTTCCCAGGCTCCAATCCACGCCCCCCGTATCTGAGCACACGACCCCGGTAACTTGATTACCCAATCGCTTTTCGAGCGACGGCGACCAGGGCACCAGCTTGAATTCGAGTCCATTATCGATCATCGCGAGCCGGCCTGAAGCCAGCAAAAAACGCCGCCGGTAAATCCCAGCCACATGATTGCCGTTGGGAGCCTTCGTGAATGACAGGCCCGTCTCGGCGGCGATGCGGGCACCAAGCGATTCCACCTCATGATCGTGTAGTGTATCGATCAGATTGCGGGCAAGAATGACGCGCTGTCCCTCGCGCCTGGCCAGATCGCGGCTGACAAGGTGATCTACCCGATCTTGCAGTGCCTGTCCTACGTCCTTGCCAAAGCCGCCGTCACCGAATTCGGCGGGCTCGCGTGCAACGAGTTGGCGATCGAGCCAAGTCGCGCCGGAAGCATGGACCTGCTGTTCGATTGAGAGGTCGGAGCGGACGGCGAGCGTGACCCGGCCACCGCCATTTGCACTCGCATCGCGACACAACTCCACGACCGAGCCCGGGTCGGAATCTCCCGCCGCATCAGGATCATGGAAGCGAATGTGGTGCGTGCGTCCATCGATGCCATCGACGATGGCATAGGCCGCGCCGCGCCGTTCGTCATCAAGGCCGCGTTCGAGCAGTCGGCCGATCACGGGCGCATCAATTTTTTCGGCGGCCAGCACGTAGTCGGCTGTCCCCTTTTCTAGCCCATGCACGGTGAGACTGCGGTGCATGCGCTTGATGATGTCGCCGCGTTCACCGAGGGCGCGCAAAGTGGCCTCGGCCTCTTCGACCACCATCCATTGGCCGGGACGGATCTCGTTCGCGAGACCCAGGCGTTCCAGTTGCCGCAGCCGGCCGACTTTGAGCCCCAGGAACTGGTCGGGATGGCGATCAGGGTGTGGCGCGAGATCAATGATACCATGACGGTCGGCGTCACGAGCAAGCTGGCGATCGAGCTGCGTCCAGCGCTCAGTGTCGACTTGGTGCTCGATGGCCTGGCGGATGTCGAGGTCGGTGCGGAGCCCAAGCGTCTGGGTGAGAATGTCGCTCGCCCGATCGCGCATGCCCTGGCGGATGTAGTCGCGCGAGATGACAAGACTCTCGCCATCGTCGGCAACGCCGCGAACGAGGATGTGAACGTGCGGATGTTTGGTGTTCCAGTGATCGACGGCTACCCAGTCAAGCCTCGTGCCGAGGTCGCGCTCGATGTCGACCATCAGGTCACGAGTGAAGTTCTTGAGCTCGCCGAGCTCCATTGCGTCGTCCGGTGAAACGATGAAACGGAAGTGATGCCGATCGTCCTTGCAGCGATCGCAGAAGGCGTCATGATCTGCCTCTTTGGTGTCAGGGCCGAACATCCTCGCCTTCTCACCATCCCGTGTAACACCTTCGCGGCGAAGATATTTGAGATGGGTGGCGAGTGGCGCAGACCCTCTGAACTGCCGCACCACACGGGTCTTGACGACGGCGCCGCGTGAGCGGTCAGAGATGAGGCGACTGGCGCGGATGCTCGCTGATCTGCCGCGGCCAAACGTTGAAGCTCGCGGGGAGGTGATCCGACCCTCGCGTGTAAGGTGACCGCCGGCGCGCTGTGTGGCCGCAAGAGCCTGGAAGATGAAGGGTCGTGCGCGCTGGCCGGCGCGGGAGCGGATACGACCCGGGCGGACGCGAAAGCTATCGTCACGCGTCATGCTAGGCGGCCACGAGGTGCGGTTTCCATTGAAAGACTGAAAAAATGGGAATAGCGCACATCGCTGATTGTGGCAGCACATCGCGAAATGAGTCGAAAATTGTAAGGAAAACAATCGGCCGATCCGAGCCGCACCTCGCGGCCCTTTATCCTGCCACTCTCTCTGTCCTCATCTGCGGACAACCCTTCCGCCCCAATTTCCGCGACGGAACAGGCCGGAATGGAATTGAGGAGGAACGTGGCGATCATCGCGATATGACTAAAGAGGGCTGAGCGAATAGGCCGGAAACAGCGTGGTTCGATTGGAAATCGGTTTCACCCGGCCGTGGCTCGATCGCAGTCAGGTCCGCAACAGGATGGCCCATTGGCGACCGCATCGCGGACGAATGAATCGCCGCAAAGATCGTCTCGGCATAACCATTGCCATCCGATGCAGCGGCGTTCCGAATGTCATGGGGATGCGCAAAGATCGTTGCACGGAGTGAGCTGGCTCTGCCCCTTCTTTGCCGCGCGCGCCGCGGACTGAGAACTGCACCATCGAGCAGCGGCGCGAGTTTCCTGACGTAGTCGACCGTCTCGCGTGGCAGCGGCCGGCCGGTTGAGAGATGTTCCCTGTACCGACCAGGACCGGCATTGTAAGCGGCAAGAAAGCCGCTGCGCCCGAAGCTGTCGAGCATTTCGCGAAGATATGCTGCACCTGCAAGAATGTTGTCACGCGGTTGATAGGGATCGTCACCGAGACGGTATTTGATGCGCAGTTCTTCCCAGGTCGCCGGCATGATCTGCATCAAGCCCATTGCGCCCTTGCTTGAAAGCGCACGAACATCGCCGACGCTCTCAACATGCATGACGCCGCGCAGCAACCGCTCTGGAATGGCGAAGCGTTTTGACGCTTCCCGGATATGCCGCGACCACGGGCCTGCCGACAAGATCGTCGACTCGGAGTGCGCCGGCCGTTCACCAGCAGAGGAAGCCGCTGCAACAGTTTCGGGCGCCACGAAGCCGAGCATGACACATGCGGCAAACGTCGTCATGCCTCTGTGGGCTGCATCCCGCAGACCGCAGAACCGATGCGCCGCCAGCCTGCGACGGTGTTCGCTTCCGTTAAGGGCAGGGGCTCGCCGATCGAACCGGCTTTGCCAAAACTGTGATGAAATCTGCGTCCGGAGCCACAAGCAAGTGTCCGGCCCTCTGTGGGCTGCCTCGCGGGCGGTCGGGTCGAAGGGTTTAACCGGCGCCCAATGGATCAAAAGGATTGGCGAGAAAGATTCGTCGAAGGGCTCCAGAAGCATTTGTTCAGCCTCGCCCGTCGCGCTTCGATGATCGGTTCCAGTGCATGCTCCAGACGCTGTTCTCTGCATCGGACCGGAACAGCTTGGCGCGGATCGGCTGCGTAAAGGACGGGTCGTCAATTGAGACGGAGAGGTAATCCCCAGCCTTGTCTCCGGCGCGGTCCCAAGCCGCACCGACCGCCGTCCCTTCGCAATAGATCAGATGGTCGGGCGCGTTTTCGGTTTTGGATTTCTCGGCAGGCAGAATGGCAATCTTCGCCTCGATCGTTAGCGTGGAGAGATTGCCGAAGAAGCCGTCATCGTTGCGCGTGAATGTTCCGATCTGAGTCATTGCAGTGCTCCTTTCATGGGTGTTAGTGCACGTCGAACCGAGCCGTCACGGCTCGCTAGCAAGGGGATCGTTGGTGAATTCCAGCACCGGAGTGGTGGGCTCCGTGGTCCAGACGGGAAGCGCGCGGCCAACGATTGATGAGAGCGGGAGCGGGCCGAAATAGCGGCTGTCAAAACTGTCGGCTGCACCCGGGTTCATAAGGAAGACGTCCGCCTCGGCAATGTCGCGGCAGCCCTGCCAGATGGGCAGGGGTCGACCGCGACTGTCACGCTCGCGCGCATGTCCATACGTCTTGCCGTTGACGATGATCGTTGTGCCTTGGCGACAGACGGTTGCGCCCCCCAGTGCCAAAATACGCTTCAGGAGCGGCACATTTTTCGGCAGATACCCGCGTCTTGCCATGAAGGCCGCCAATGGCTCGGGCGGCATGATGACGGCGATATTGGCAATACCGATTTTGTCGGCCGGCTGGACGCGGTAGAGCCCGACGGGGATGCTCGCCGATGCGTTCCAGATGGACAGCGGCGGATGGCTAATCCATGCCGGCGCCGCGGCGAGCACTACGCCGCCAACCATCGTGGCGATGATCTTTGTGCGCTTGCTCATGACTCGATCCCGGGGCGCAGCAGGCAAGTTTTACGACGCTTGGCCGTGTATGGACTCGGCTGCTCGCGTGCGGCTATCCGGCTGTGGACATGCCGCCGTTTACGCAGCGACCTGAAGATCAGGGTTTGCTGCTGTTTCGCCGCTACCAGGCGGCGCGGTTGCAATCTCCTGGCTTGCGCGTGGATGGTTTGCGACGCAGCCCAGACCAGGATGGCAGCGTTCCAAATCGTTGCCATGCCGTGCACACTTGCCGCCTCAACGCAGGTCGATTCTTCGCCCGCATGAGAGTGGATCGGTGTCAGGCGGCCGGATTTCACCATCAAGACGAGCTGCCAGGCCACAACGTCCCGCGTGCCGGGTGGAGGGAAGCCGGATGAGGGGACATGAGGCAGCGCAAATTGCTGCTGAACGGTCTCGCGATACGGCATTTCGGTGCGCCACAGATCAGGAGCTGCGGTCGCGCCTGCCGACATAGGCGGGCGCGCGGGCTGCATGGGGTTTTGCCGGCGGAACATAGGTCGCGTTGGCATCGCTGGTGGAGGTGCGTGCGCCCAGGTCTATCCAGGCGTGCAGGTCGTTGATGTCGTAGAGAACGCGCCCGCCGACCTTTCGGTATTTTGGGCCGGTGCCGTAGGTCCGGTGCTTTTCGAGTGTGCGGGCGCAGAGCCCGACGATGGGTGCTGCCTCCTTCGTGCGCAAATACTTTTGGGGCGCGTCCGCGGGACCCTTCGACATCGCTCGATCTCCATTCGGTTCTGCTGTCGTCCTGGCCTGCCGGGACGCGCGAAGTGGACCATGATCGAAATGAGGAAAGGCGAGGGAGGGCAAAGATGGGGGGGTGCGTTTTTGCTACCCCGAAGAAGGACTTCGGCGGCCGGACCTTTCGCTGCGGTTGTGGGGGTAGAAGAGAAGATCGCGATAGCCGCCGGCGACAAAAAAAGCTGCACGGCGTAAGATAGCTCGGACCTTGTGGCGGAGATGATGATCACGCCAATCTCGCGGCACAATCGGCTCTTGCGAAAACAGCACCTCCGCGAGCTGACGATAGGTTGCACCCGTGCGTTGACCATCATGTGCGCGTAAATTGAGGATATGCCTGGTCTTGGTCTGTTGCGGCAGCGCGCCGTAAGATGGACTGGCTGCCCGGCCGTTCAGTGCGCGCCAGAACCGGCGCGCTGCATCGAGCCGCGTCTCGAATGCAGCGTCGAGCGGCAGAAGGATAGCGTTGAATTCACCGGCGCGGTCGTCAGCGACGAGATGACTTTTCCCAATTAAGGTAGACCAAATAATGTGAAGGCCTTCGTCCTGCGGCCAAACGCTGGCTCCGCCAAGGCTGGAAGGTTGAACTGTCTGGTGGGATGCAGGTACCCGCATGACCCGGAGCACGCGCGGCGAGGCCTGTTCCGTCCAGATGATATTGTCAGCTTTCGGAAGTCCGGCAGCGGCAGTTTTGAAATCGCGCGCCCCAACGGGCGGCGAGATCGGGCTGACCGGCAGGTTCTCCAGAACCAGCGGATTGCGATGCAAGCTGGCTGCACTCTGCCACGAATTCGTCATTCCGGATCAGATACTCGGCAGCGAACTCCGTAGCCTGGTAGCTGCACATATGTGCATACGCCGCCGGATCGGTCCAATCGCCTTGCACTGCTCCTGTCCTCTCCGCGTACCCGGATGTGAGGCGTCGGCGTCAACATTCAGGGGGATAAGGAAGTTGGATAGTTGGAGAATCGGCAAACCATTATGCCGATTCAGCAAGGTGGAGCGCCGGTCGCGTCAGTGCGGAGCGCCGCCAGCGAGAAGATATCGGTAGCCGCTGGTCGTCATCCATCGCGCGCGAGCAAGATGGGTCTCCCAGGACCGGAACGCTCGTTCCGGCTCCTGCTCCGGGTCTATATGCAAGACGATCCTGGCCACCTCCTGCCAATCGGCATCTTCCGCTGCCGCATCAAGCAGGCGAATGTAGGTGAGCAGACGCTCCTCGTCATAGCCGGTCAGGACCGGGGCATCCGGCGCAATGTCGGCGACATCAGGATCGAGCAGCGGTTTAAGCATGGTATTTGACCGTTCATATTTCGATCGCGATCTCGAAGGAGCCGTCCTTTAGATCGAGCACCAATCATAGCGAATAGGAACGATCATGCCTAGAACGATAGTTCCCTTTCTGGTCCCTAATCCGTCATGAATCTCAAGGAGATCATGGCGGCCAACATGCGTCGTCTGCGCCATGACCAGAACGTGACGCAGGAGGAACTGGCCGCCCGCTCTGGACTGAGCATGCGTTACGTGGGATCGATCGAGCGCGCTCGGGTCTCGGCCAGCATCAGTGTTCTTGGGAGGATCGCCACTGCGCTGAATGTGGAGCCTTGCGAGTTGATCAGAAAATCGGCACCGTGAGTTGACGCGGGAAGCACCGCGAATTTTCGATGATCGGCGAGGCAACATGCAAGAATGAAGTCGCCAGTCGCGAACACGACCGGTAGTCGCCCCACAGTCCGACGGAGCTCGTTGCGCAGCGACTGCGCTCAACTTGTCGGATGAAAGGAGATCGGCCCCGCCCTGTTCGTCCGGGCGGAGCCTTGGTCGGGCCCTTACTCGGCGTTGCGGCGCCCGTTGGGGCGGGACCAGATGAGGCTGAAGCCTTCGCCTTCCTCATCGTTGAAGAGGTTGGCGTAGATCGGAGCAGTGAAGCTCGGATCGTCCAGCTTCATGCCGAGATAGTCGCGGCCGTCATTGGAGCGCTTGGACCATGCGGCGCCGATCTCGACCTGCCCGACGAAGACACGGTGGCTGGGGGCGCTGTCGCCAGAGCGGTTGGTCTCGGGCACGACCCGGACGTTCTTGGTCTGGAGCGAGAGGGTCACGATTTCGCCGGTGAACTCGTTGTTGCCGGCCCTCTTGAAGGTTCCGATTATCGCCATGAGTTTTCTCCTTGAACTCTGTTTCGAGCCCGCACCGTTGCGGCCTCGATGGCGATCGGCGGGCCGGGGGCGATCGACGCCGCATCGCTTGCGACCGCAGCGCCAGCGGAGGATGGCAGCCAGGCGACTTTGTTGTTTGGCGAGGAATGACGGCGTAGCCGGCAGGGGAAGAAAGTCGATCGGCGCCATTGCGGCTTAGGCGATCGAGGCGCAGCCGATCTTCGGCCAGATCAGCCCATTAAAGAGGCCGTTTGGAGCGGCCCACCAGATAGAGACATCAACGGAGAACCTGGCGATACCGTCGCTGGCGAAATCCCGGCTACGACGATCAGCGGCGTCGATGCTCCTCTGTACAGGCATCGCGAGTCGCAAGCTGTTGTCAGCACCGCGCTTAAGACACGGTTCAAGTCACGGCTGACGTGCATCGCCGGATATCCGCGATCTTTGGAACGAGACGGCACGCCGTGGTGGATTCGAGCTGTGCGTCGCGCCATGCCGTGTCAGCGACAACGCTAACAATGCGACGGCCGGTCAGAAACAAGCATCCTGCCCACGCCGGTTGTTCGGTGAGTTCGCCCAGATCCAGCCCCTGTTCGGTTGAACAGGCGTCGTTATTCGCAGCTGTGATGCCAGCTGCGACGCAGCTGAAACGTTGACGGCAAGCGTGACGGCGTCGCGCGCCTTTGCTAGGGCGCGGACTTGAGTATCGCATAAGACGGGCGGCGCCGCGCTGCCCCATCGCGGCCGTATCGTACAATCGAAAAAAGGGTAGGGGCGGGCAGCGCTTACGCGCCGCCTCCCTTGGGGCGGAAGTCGAGGACTGGGATGCCGAGCTTTTTTGCCTTGTCAGCAAGATTGTCCTGAATTCCGGTCCCGGGAAAGACGATGACGCCTATCGGCAGCAACTCCAGCATTGCGTCATTGCGCTTGAACGGGGCGGCTTTGGCATGCTTTGTCCAATCAGGGGCAAAGCCGATTTGGGGTACCTTGCGATGGTCTGCCCAACAGGAGGCGATCTTTTCGCCACCCTTCGGCGATTTCCCGTGCATCAAGACCATGTCTGGATGCCGGGCGTGGACCTGGTCGAGCTTGGCCCAGATCAGCTGGTGGTCATTGAAGTCGAGCCCAGCGGTGAAGGCGATTTTCGGGCCAGGTGGCAGAAGGACTTCCTGCGAGGCGCGTTTCTTGGCGCTGAGAAAGTCGCGGCTGTCGATCAGCGCAGAGGTCAGGTTGCGGTGGTTGACCATCGATCCGCTGCGCGGTCGCCAACTTGATCCGGTGTGGCGCTCGTAGTGCTCCGCGGCCTGATCACGCATCAGTTCGAAGGCGCATTGGCGTTCGATCAGCGTCTGCCCTTCGGCTGTCAGGTGTTCCAGCTCGACGGATTTCACTTCGCTGCCGTCTTGCTCACGCTGGCTGCGGCGTTGCGCCTGCTCGTTGTGGTCGAGTTCGCGCTCGATTCGATCTGCGGCGCGGTGAAAGATGTTGACGGTCGACCACAGAAGATCGTCGAGATCGGGCTCGAGGCGACTGTCTTGCAGTGCCACGATGAGGGCGTCGAAGATGTCAGCGATCGCGCCGGCGACGCAGTGCCCCTCTGGAAGCGGTCGAGGATCAGGCTCATCTGCGAAGGGTCGGTAGCCATAGAGCTGGAGTTCGGTGAGGACTTGGTCGATGGGTGAAGACGAGTGCTGTGGTTCGTAGTCGTCATGCTCGCTCATTAGATGCTCCGCCGGTTGGACCGCGACCTCGCGGCCTTCATGGCGACGGAAGCCGGCGGACGGGACGGACCTGCACCCGCAGCGAAGCGAAGGGCCGGAGTGTCAGCGGAGGAGGGGGAAGGCCGGCTATTTTGCTTCGCGATGGAAAGCGCTCCCTTGGGAGCGCGCCGGAAAATAGTCGGCCGAAGACATTGCGGGTCCGGGTCGTTTGCTGGCCGATCGCCCTCTCGAAGGCCCGCAGGCGCGGTTCTCTCCGACTTCGGGGGGCATTCGAGCGATGCAAGCGACAGCGGACAGGTTGTTCGTTTCGAATTATCCCGCCACTGCCATGAAACGGGCGATGTCCTGCGGGGCGAGCTGGACACGCGCGCGTGCTCGAAGATCATCCACGCCAAGCGTACAGAGATCTTCGTTGAAGTCTCCAAGTGCCGGCGAGAGCACGATCGCCTCAATCCCGGCAGCATTCGCTCTTTTGATCAAGGTGTCACGCGCGCTGTCGCCGGCTGGATCGGCATCGCGCACGATGTAGAGCCGTCTCAGCGTGAGGGGGAACAGCATGGCAGCGAGATGGGCTGCCGAGAGTGCCGCTGCCATAGCCATATCGGGCAGGATGCACCGAAGCGACAAGACGGTCTCGATGCCTTCGCCGCCCGCCATGACGTCGCCCGGCAGGCCAAAGCGAACCGCGTGACCGAGAAGATCGCCCATCGCGCGCTTCGGCGTACCGACCGGTGCCTTGCCCCTGCCGGAAGGATCAAGCCAGGTGCGATGTGCGCCAGTCAAATGGCCGTCGAGATCGGTGACGGAAGCGATCATCGCCGGCCAGGTCTCAGTCGGCGCATGTTCGTGGGGCCGGTAGTAGCAGCGCGGGTGAAAACGCAGGCTTTCGGTCCCGTGCAAAGCGGCAATGCTGCGGTTGCGCAGATACGCCTCTACGACCGTACCCGCAATCGGCTGCGACATCGCAAACAGCCGACGCGCTGCTTCCGATGATCCGGATGGCGTGTCTACCGATTTCGGCCGGGGAGAAATCTGCTCTGGTTCGGGATGCGGCAAGCCGAGAAACGTCATTGCTTCATTCGCAACGTCCTTGAAGTTGCTGAAGCCGCGGCTTTCGCGAATGACGTCTAGAAGGTCGCCATGCTCGCCAGTCGCCGCATCGGCCCACTTGCCGGCGGCTCCTTTTCCGTTCGCTGACCCGACGAGCCGCACGAACATTGAGCGGCCCGGCGTGTTTTGCACATCGCCGACAAGCCAGTAGCGGCCCTCGCGATGCCCGTTCGAAAGATAGTAGCGACAAACCGCCTCAGCGTGCCGGCCGAGGCGGTGCGCCAGTTCTGACGCATCGTGGCGGGCCATCACGCATCCTCCCGCGTGTCGATGCGCTGGACTGGATAACCCTTCAGCAACTTGCCCAGAATTGCGGGTCCAGATGCGTCGGCGGGCACGAACATGCGCAGCTTCCAGGAGATGATCTCTCGGAAGAGGCCGTAAGCCGAAAGACGGTCACGCATTGTGTCGTTGAAGCCCGTCAGCTCGATTCGGCTGACGCCCATGAGGCGGCTGCGCCGAAGCTGCAGACCATCGACGAGGTCGAGGATCGTTCGACCGCCCAGAAGCGCAACGAAAGCATCACTGGCTGTGATCGAAGGCGAGCTTGTTGCCAGTGCGCCCGCGATCCATGCTGGCGGGACCTGACGACCGATGATGCGCTCGCCATCGTCAGTCTGGAGCCGGTACACACGTGAGAATTCCCTGGGCAGACGCTTCCAGATCGGCAGCAGCATGCCGGCAACGACATGGATAGTGCTGTCCGTGAATTCGGGCACGTCAGCCGTCTCGGCACTCCAGGCGTCAGCGAATGCAGCCTGCTCAGCCTCAACCCAGTGGCTCTCCGCCATCATCTTCAATGAGGCCTGATGGTGCTCCATCGGCCGGATCAGCCGGACTCGCCATTCGATCTCGCCGTTGTCGAGCATCAGCGCTGGCGCTGGCACCTGTACGGCGGCGCGGCCGGATCGGTTGTTGACCAGGAGCTTCGCGCGGGGATCGTGAAGCTGAGCAAGGGCATCGGCAAGTGAAACGGGTCGGTTGCGCTTGCGCTGGGCGATGGTCAGCAGTCGCGTTTCCGCACCGGTGGCGGCATGGACATGGATGACGCGTCGCTCGGTGACGACGAAGCTCTCCGCACGCAGTGTTTCCAAGCCGATGTCGTAGGCACCGGAGGCGATGGCGCCCTCGATTTTCGCATTCAGCAATTGCTCGAAGGCCGTAAACAGGGCGGTTTGAAGCGGGATGGTAAGCGCCAGCAGCCGATTGAGGAAGGTCGTGATCGGCGGCAGCTCGTCCTTGATGCCGGTGGAATCCGTCAGTGTTAGGCCGGTCGCTTCCTCGAACATCTGGAGTGAGCAGCCGTCCACCTTGCCGCGAACCAGCAGCAGGTAAAGCTGCCGCAGCGCGTCGCGGGCATAGTGCGACTCCAGATTGTCCTCAGGGCGAAATAGGCCCTGGCCGCCGGTCTGGCGCTGGCCGCGCGTAATGGCGCCCAATGTGTCGAGGCGCCGGGCTATCGTCGAGAGAAAGCGCTTCTCAGCCTTCACATCGGTCGCAACCGGCCGGAACAGCGGCGGCTGCGCCTGGTTCGTGCGGTTGGTGCGCCCCAAGCCCTGGATGGCGGCATCGGCCCTCCAGCCCGGCTCGAGCAGATAGTGAACTCGAAGGCGGCGGTTCTTCGCAGTGAGATCAGCGTGATAGCTGCGGCCAGTGCCACCGGCGTCGGAAAACACCAATATGCGCTTGCAGTCATCCATGAATGCCTGTGCCTCGGCGAGATTGGCCGATCCGGCGCGGTTTTCGACGACAAGGCGATCGATGCCTCGAGTGCTGGTCTTGCGCACGATGCGGCGCGACCGGCCTGTCACTTCCGCTACGAGGTCGGTGCCGAAGCGCTGTACGATCTGATCGAGTGCCCCCGGGACGGGGGCGAGTGAAGCGAGTTGCTCGATGAGGTGATCGCGGCGGGCGACCGCTTCGCGGCTCTCGACGGGCTGGCCGTCACGATAGACCGGACGTGACGACAAATTGCCTTCGCTGTCGGTGAACGGCTCGTAGAGTTGCACGGGGAAGGAATGCTGCAGATACGAGAGGACATATTCGCGCGGCGTGATGTCGACGCGAACGTCGTTCCATTCCTCGGTTGGAATTTCCGCGCGGCGCCGTTCCATCAGCGCCTCGCCGGTCGAGACGATCTGGATGACGGCGGCATGGCCTTGATGGAGATCGCGCTCGATCGAGCGTATCAGGGTCGGCGTCTTCATGCCGGTGAGCAAATGGCCGAAAAAGCGCTGTTTCGTGCTCTCGAAAGCCGAACGTGCAGCCGACTTTGCCTGACGGTTCAGTGTCCCGGTCTCGCCTGTGACGTTGGCGGCCCGCATCGCGGCGTCGAGATTGTTATGAATGACGCTAAACGCTCCGGCATAGGCGTCGTAGATGCGGGTCTGCTCGGAGGTAAGCTGGTGCTCGACCAGCTCGTATTCGACACCATCGTACGAGAGCGATCGGGCCGTATAGAGACCGATTGCGCGGAGGTCTCGGGCCAGCACTTCCATGGCGGCAACGCCGCCAGCCTCGATCGTCTCGACAAATTCGGCCCTGGTCGCAAAGGGCAAATCGTCGCCACCCCACAGGCCCAAACGCTGCGCGTAGGCGAGGTTGTGGACGGTGGTTGCTCCCGTCGCCGAGACATAGACGACGCGGGCGTTCGGCAGGGCGTTTTGGAGGCGGAGCCCGGCGCGTCCCTGCTGTGAGGCGGCGACGTCGCCGCGTTCTCCCTTCCCGCCTGCCGCGTTCTGCATAGCGTGGCTCTCGTCGAAAATGATCACTCCGTCGAAGTCGGTGCCCAACCATTCGACGATCTGCCGCACGCGCGAGATCTTCTCACCGCGTTCGTCGGAGCGCAGCGTGGCGTAGGTGGTGAATAGGACCCCTTGATCGAGGCGGATGGCCTTGCCCCGCGGGAACCGCAACAGCGGCGTGACCAGCAGGCGCTCCATGCCGAGAGCAGACCAGTCGCGCTGGGCGTCTTCGATCAGCTTGTCGGATTTGGAGATCCACATCGCCTTGCGGCGGCCCTGCATCCAACTGTCCAGGATGATGCCTGCTGACTGGCGGCCCTTGCCGGCGCCCGTCCCGTCGCCGAGCATGAAGCCCCGGCGGAATCGCACGGCGTGCGCGGCATCGTCGCGCGCGGCAGAGACAAGGTCGAAGGTGTCGTCCACCGTCCAGGAACCGGTGAGGAACTCCGAATGGGCCTCGCCGGCATAGATGACTGTTTCTAGCTGCGCGTCGGACAAGAGGCCGTCGCTGACAACCTTGGCAGGAAGAATCGGCCGGTAGCTCGGCTTCGGCGGGGCAACGGATGCCATTGCCGCCGATTGGACCAGCTTGGTCGGATGCGGATGGGCGCCCGGAATGCGGATCGCCTGCAACCCGTACTCCTCATAGATGCCATCGGTGATGCGCCTACTTTCGGCAGGCGTCCAGTCCAATGTCTCGTAAGCAAGCGCGGTGCCTTCCGGCTCGGCAAGGCTGCGCACCGGAGTGGGACCGGCGGATCTGGCGAGATAGCCGCGCACGCCGCGCGCGGTGGGCCCCGTCGCCTTGACGGCGGGCACGAAAGCCGAAGCGCTGACCGGCAGTCGCGCGGGAACATGCTTGTCAATCCAGGCGATCAGTGTGGCGACATCGGGCGCCATGCCGGCCGATGCTGGAAGGGTGCCTCGTTTGTCGGCCGGCAGTTTGTCGATGACGGTCAGCCGGGTCTCGACGGTGGTGCCATGCCTGGCGTAGACGGCGCCGTCGATCGCGGCGGTGAACACGACGCGACCGCGCTCCTGGAGCCTGACGAAGGACTCGCGCCAGATGGGCAGCTCTGGGGAAAAATTTGCGCCAGTGATTGCGACAAGCCGCCCGCCCTCGGCGAGCCGGGCCAGCGCAGAGGCGACGTGACGATAGGCAGCGTCGGACACGCGGCCGCTGACGTTAGCAAGCACCGAGAACGGCGGGTTCATCAGCACGACGCTTGGTGCAATGCCGGGATCGAGATAATCATCGATCTGCGCTGCGTTGAAGCGAGTGACGGGGATGGCCGGAAAGAGCAATGAGAGAAGCCCGGCGCGGGCCTCGGCCAGTTCGTTGAGCAGCAACGTGCTGCCACTGATCTCGGCCAGAATAGCAAGTAACCCGGTGCCGGCGGAGGGCTCAAGCACGCGGTCGGCAGGGGTGATTGCCGCGGCAGTAACGGCCGCCAGACCGAGCGGAATGGGGGTGCTGAACTGCTGAAGCGCTTCGGTCTCTTCGGAGCGGCGCGTGTGAGTTGGGAACAGGCCGGCGATCTTGCCCAGCATCGGAAGTGCGGCGGCCGCAGAACCGGCTTTGCGGAAAAGCGACTTTCCGTATTTGCGCAGGAACAGCACCGTCGCGACTTCGCAAGCGTCATAGGCTGATTTCCAGTCCCATGCGCCGGACGCATCGGAGGCACCGAAGGCAGCTTCCATGGCCGAGCGAAGGCTCGAGACGTCGACGCGCTGACCGCGTTCGAGATGGGGCAGAAGAAACTGCGCCGCGCTGTGGATGGCGGCAGCTGGTTCGACAGCCGGGGATGAGACAAGCGGAAGCGGCACTGCCGGAGCGGCAGTCTTCGAAGAAACATCAAACATGGAGAAAACCTCGAGGAGAGCGGAACGGGAATGAACCGGGCGGCCCTCTCTCTCGACCAATCCGGCTCAAATCCGCCCTGGCCGGCCTCTCCCCTCTGGACTGCGGTCCTGCCGATAACGATCCTTCTTCGATCCAGGCGCTGCGCCGCTACCCGCCGTCAGCCCAACGACGACAGCGGCAACGCGGTTGGCAGCCCGGGGCGATATCTTGGCACGCAGTGGGGACGGCGGGGCAGCAGCCGCCGAGCGAGAAGGACGCGGCTGAAGCGGCCAATTAGCTTTGCCCGTGTCTGAGAAAGTGAGCGTCCGGCAGCGGTAGGAAAGGGCGCGGAGCGGGCCGAACCCGCTCCGCGCGAGGCGATCTATTCAGCGGCCATGTGCGGTTCGCTGTCTTCAATCTGCGCATCGTCGTCTGAGAGGAATTCGGGCAGCTCTTCCCCATAGCCGTCGGTGCCGGCGCCGTTATCAGCGCCAGCGCTGCCGTCGAGGTCGACCAGGCGCAGCGGCTCGGGCAGCCAGCCACTATCGGTCAGCAAGCGCTCGGCTTCCTTCGCCATATCTCCCTTTTTCAGATGCTCGATTAGCTGCGCGGCCTGTTCGCCCTTCGCCTCTCGCACCGCCTCGAGAATGCGGGACTTGGTGATGCGGCCGAGATAGTTTTCGACTGTCGGTGTCCAGCCGGCGTCAACCATATCGAGACCGACCGCGCGTGCCAGTCGATCAGCTTGCGCGATCCGCTGCCGAACGCCGTGTGCCGAGACAGCGCCGCCATAGCGGTCGCCTTTCTCGTGGAGCGCGTTCACGCCGTAGCTGACGCAATGGGCGAGCAACGCCGCGCGGCTGGTCTCATCAAGTGAGGCGATCCAGTCCCAAAGTGCATCGTCCTCGGTCGGCAGGTCCGATTTCCAGCCCTCATGGCGTTCGGCCACCGATTTCGCCGAGGGGCTGTCCTTCAGGTCACCTGCCTGCAGAGGGAAGAAGACGTGACGGATCGAGGCCTCCAGGCACCCGTTCGTGGTGCGGTGCTGGAACGTGTCAGTGACCAGCTTGTGCAAGAGCGCTGTCATGGCGACGTGAGGGTTGCCGGCAACCGCATCGCGCAACGCCAGTGTCCGGTGTGCGGTCAACTCTGTCATCAGTCGGTCCGGCAGGGGCTTGACCGCATCGTCCTCGTCTTCCTCGCACTCGACAGCCTGGCCGCCAATGGTGACAACGGCACGGTGCACCGACGAGCTGTCGGCAGCTCCGGACCTGCCGTCCCTTTTCGATTCATTCGCGCCGTCAAATGACATCAGCGGCACGTCCTCAGGCCGGAGAAAGCCGCGGTCGACCGAGAGTGAGCCGTCAGTGTCGATGCTGACGAACGCGCCGGCGACGGCGATGTCGGCCGGATCGAATTGCCTTGGGCGCTTGTCGAAATTGGCGAGCGCGGTCTCGATTTCACCGAGTCGCTGATCGACGTCTTCGGGCAGCTCGTCAGCACCCTCATATTCGGTTTCAAGCTTGGCATGCTCGGCGTTGAGGGCATCGATGGTAGCCTGCTCCTCGGCAGAGAGATCGAGCGGATCACTCTGCAGATGATACAGCCCACGCGTTGCGTCGTAGGGGAAGCTGATGGCGACCTCGACCCACTTCCAACCCTCGGCTGCAACTTCCTGGGCAACCGCCTTGAGCTTCTCTGTGACCAGGCGGTCCAGCAGCGCTGCATCCTGCAGCCAGCCGCCGTCATCCGACTGGAACAGGTCGTGCATGACGATACCACCCGCGGCCTCATAGGCGTCGGTCCCCACGAAGACGGCGCGCTTGTCGGAGGCGCGCACCGTCGTTTCGGTCAGCATGCGCCGGATTTGATAGGGCTCTTTCGACCAGGCATCCCTGATTGCCTCCCAGATCTGCTCCTGGCGAGCGCGGTCTTCAGAGACCGTGAAAGCCATGAGTTGCTCCAGCGTCATCCCGTCATCGGCATACACATCGAGCAGCACTGGGGAGACAGAAGCCAGCCTAAGCCGTTGCTTAACAACGTTGACCGGCACGAAGAAGGCTGCGGCAATCTCCTCCTCGCTCATGCCTTTTTGGCGCATGTCCTGGAAGGCGCGAAACTGATCGAGCGGGTGCAGCGGCGCTCGCTCAATGTTCTCGGCGAGCGACACCTCCTCGGCAACGATCGCGCTGTGACGGGCGCGCACGACACAGGGCACGAGGGCGGTCTTGGCGAGGCGCTTTTGCTTCACCAGCAGCTCAAGCGCGCGGAAGCGCCGGCCTCCGGCAGGCACCTCAAACATGCCAGTCTCGTTACCGTCGCTGTCGACCACGGGCAAGACGCTGAGGCTCTGGATCAAGCCGCGGCGGGCGATCGAGGCCGCAAGATCCTCGATCGAGATGCTGACCTTGACGCGCCGGACATTGGACTGGGAGAGCACCAGCTTGTTGAACGGAATGTCGCGCGAGGACGACAGGGTGATCTTCTGAACGGCAGTAGCCATCGGGATGTACTCCGCGACGGGCGGCCGAGAGCCTCTCTCTCGACCTCCAAACCCGTCATGAGAATTCCGTCACTCCTCGCCCTCTGATGTGCTCGGCAGCCACGCGACACTTGTCGCGGAGCAGCAGGTCGGTCCTGGCGCTCTGCAACGACTTCGCCGCAGCGGGGTCCGGCATCGAGGCAGACTTCGGTCATGAACGCATCCGCAGGAAGACGCCGAACTGGAAGCGGGCGGCCATTACGCTGCCTCCCGCCGATCGTCGTCAGCGGCCACTTTGTCCGGCAAAAAACCCAAGAGATAATCCGCAGCCCTGCTTGCCAGAGAGGCGGCGCGAACGATCGCACGGTTATCCTCGCGCAGCACCTCCAGCCACGAGCCGATATAGTCGGCGTGACGCACGGTCGGCGTGATGCCCAGCGAGGCGCAACAGAAAGCCGCACATATCTCGGCAACCAGCTCTTCGAAGGCATACTTCTTGGTGCCGAAGGAACCAGACAAATCCCGGTTGAGGCGTGAGGCATGACCGGTGGCGTGCCCGAGTTCATGCAGGGCGGTCCGGTGCCAATTGATCGGCTCGAAGTAGGCTTGGGGTGGCGGGACCCGCACATAATCGTGGGCCGGAGCGTAGAAGGCGCGGCTGCCACCAACCCGGAAATCGATCCCCGTCTGCTTGATCAGCCTCTCGACCTTCGGCTCGATCAGGCCGGGTAGGGGCGGGTGCGTGGCCATCGCAACATCGTCGGGCAGCCCGTCGCACTGCGCGGCGTTGAACACCGTGAAGCGTTTGAGGAATGGGATCGATCGGGCTTGCTCGCCGGTTTCGCGGGTACGCTTTTTCTCGTCGTCGGGCACGAACCGATGGGCGTAGACGACTGTCGTTCCATGCTCACCCTTGCGGACGCTACCGCCAAGCGCGAGCGCCTGGCGGAAGGTCAGCCAGCTCTGTCCTGAAAAGCCCTGCTCGATCACCGAACCCCAGAGGATCAGGACATTAATTCCAGAGTATTGCCGGTCGGTGGCGGCGTTCTTCGGCATGGCGAGCGGCGCCTTCGCAGCTGCCATTCCCCATGGCTGAACCCAGGGCAGCCGACCGGCCTCCAGCTCGCCGATGATCTTGCTGGTGATGTCCTCATATACGCTGGCCCGCGTCGGGGCAGCTTGGTGCCGATGCTTGGTCATTGCGAGTCTCCGCGCCGGGCGCCGGGAGCCTCTCTCCCAGCCTTCAACCCGTCAGTGCGCCAAGCGCGGCCCTCCAACTTTATGAACTCAAATGAAGATTTCGGTTGCCGACCAACTCCGAGGTGGAAGACACCATTCGAAACCGCAGCGTGAGGCGATCAGCAGAACCCACTAAGCCGGGCGCACGGGAGTAGGCCCAAGCGACCCGGCAGTGAGTCCATGAAAACGGAAGCCGCACAGACAGCCGAAGCCAGTCAGGAGCGGTTCCACCGGCCACGGAAGTGGGGAGCCAGCCGAAAGGCTCGTGGAGTGCGCGTCAGCGCAACCGTTCCGATTAGCAGGTCAAAGGAGCATCTTTGCCGCAGGCGCTCCAGTCGGCGCTTTTCGCAGCCGTATATTCAGAGAAAAGATCGTGCGGCAGGGCATCCGGAATGGCGAGACAGAAAAGTGTGCTCAATGCGAACCGCGATCCGTCTGTTTCCGAGCGAAACTATCGGACCATAGAGATTGGCTGAGGGCTCCGTTTTGAAAATCCCCGACCAATTCGACGAGACCACGCCCCTGCGCGTCGCGATTGCAGCACGAATTGCCTTTCCCGATGGCTCGATGTGCGCAGCAGGCCTACGCAAGGAACGTGACGCCGGCCGACTTGAAACCGAGCTAATCGCAGGAAAGGAGTACGTCACCTTGCTGGCGATCACCAGAATGAGGGAACTATGCCGCGGGCGTCGAAAGGGCCACGCCTCGTCTGGCGCGGCGAAAGCTGGAAAAAGGACGGAACACTCCGAAACAAAGCTGGATGGTTTATCCGCGATCGAACAACGTTCATCAGCGCTGGCAGCGGCGAAAAGGGCCATCCAGGACCTGAAGCTGAAAAGGCGCTCGCGGTCTACATCGCCAGCAAGTACCACCGAGCGCGCGGTGCCGAAGATGTCTTGATAGCCGATGTCGTCAGCGTCTACCTGAGAGAGGTTGCACCGAAGCATGCCGCGCCGGAAGAGACGGCGGCTCGGCTGGACAACATCCTCGATTTCTTCGGTGAAAAGACCCTCGCCGCTATTAACGGCAAACTCTGCCGCGACTACGCCGCGTCCTGTCCCACAGAAGCCGTTGCGCGCCGCCAACTCGAGGATTTTCGTGCAGCCATCAACTACTATCGCAGGGAAGGTTACACGACTGCCGCACCGACGATTGTCCTGCCCGACAAGGCTGGTGCACGCGAGCGCTGGTTGACGCGCAGTGAAGCGGCCGCTCTCATCTGGGCAGCTTGGCGTATGAAGCAGAAATGGAAGGGCCAGGAGAGCGGCCGGCGTACCGGACGACACCTCGCCCGCTTCATGCTTGTCGCGCTTTATACAGGAACACGCTCTGCCGCAGTCTGCGGCGCCGCCGTCCGTCCAACCAAAGGGCGTGGTTATGTGGACCTTGACCGCGGCATCTTTTACCGCCGTGCCGATGGCGCAAAGAAGACCAAAAAACGCCAGCCGCCCGTGCGCCTGCCGGACCGGCTATTGGCTCACCTCCGCCGCTGGGCGTGCACGGATCTCGATATCAGAACCAAGGCGCGCGGCAAAAGCGCAAATATCGGCCGAAAAATATCGCAAGATTTTGTCGTGGAATGGAATGGAAAGCCGGTGGTGTCGGTAAAGAAGAGCTTCAGGAGAGCTCGCGAGGCAGCCGGCCTCGGTCCCGACGTCACTTCGCACACGCTTCGCCACACCGCTGCGACCTGGCTGATGCGGGCCGGCGCCGACATGTGGCAGGCGGCGGGCTTTCTGGGCATCACCGTGGATGTCCTGATCGATACTTATGGCCACCATCATCCCGACTTCCAGGCAGACGCCGCCGAGAAGATCGCCAAGAAGCAGGTCGCCGCCGAGGCGACGAAATCGGTCTCAGGACAGATGACAATGAAACATGAACTCGGCAGGGGGGGCCCTATGTTTCCCACCCAAAGCTCGAAAGGAAACGCGATCATTGCGAAGCAAGCGTGACGATCGGGCCCAAAAAGCTGCGGCTTTGCTGGTAGCGCACATCGTTCGGGACGATGGGGTCGCAGGTTCACGCTGCCACCCGCACCACTTTCTCTAATTTGGGTTGGGCGGTCACGCCGTTCGAATCCACTCCGACTCCCCGGACTGAACGAAACTGCGAACTACGAGCTGCCGATCCCCTCGAAACAAGAGGACCAGCTCTCCTCCTTCATGAATGATCGCTGCGACCGCGGCCGAATTGCTTCCACGAGGTCCGGTTCGAACCGCCGTGTTGTTGCGATTTTCGTCTAAGAGTTTGCGCCAGCGAGCAAGACGCTCAGGATCCAGCATACTAGCGGCCAAAGCTGCTTGTACCGCATAGCCGGGTTCATTCTGCTCCATTCCTCTGAAACGTGGCGAAGACAACCCGCTTGCTTTCGCGCACGCAGTCTTCAAGCGGCTTCGCCTTCGCCAGATGCGCCGCAATCGCGCTGGCCAGTATGCAACCTGTTCCGCGCATTGATGTGGCAAGGCGCGGTGTATCGACGTGGATGGGTTCATGATCGGAGCGTAATAAAATATCGGTCGATCGGAGTCCCGAGGCATGCCCACCCTTGATCAGCAGGGCCTGAGGGCCGGCGGCCAACAGTCTTTGTCCTTGTCGGAGCGCATCGTCCTCATCCACTGCCAGTTCGGAGCCAATAAGGTGCGCCAGTTCGGGAAGGTTGGGCGTGACAAGGCAGCAAAGCGGCATCAGATCGCGCTTCATGACAGCGATAGCGGCTGCCTGTAAGAGCGCCCGGCCTGAGGTGGAGGCCAGCACTGGATCGAGTACTGCCGGCACCTGTCGATTTTCGCGCAGTACGGCGGCAACCGCAGCGATGGTCTCGGCTGTTCCGAGCATGCCGATCTTGATTGCCGCCACTTCGTTGGCCTGCAGCGCGGCGCGCATCTGATCAGCCACCAGGCTTGGTGGCGAATGAAGGATTTCCAGTACGGCGTCGTGCGTTTGCACTGTGAGCGCGGTGACAGCGAGGCAGGTGCGCACGCCAATGGAAGAGATCGTCTCGATATCGCGTGCAATTCCAGCCCCACCGCTGGAGTCTGATCCGCCGACCACGAGCACATGCGGTTCTCGCCTCAGCGCCATGGCTTTGTCTTTTCGATCCATTCTCGCGTGCGCGCTTCGGGATCGGCATTCAAGGTGATGTCGGTGACCACCGCGGCGCTGTCCGCACCAGCCTCGAAGACACCGTCGAGCCGGTCGGGGTTGAGGCCGCCGATGGAGACCAATGGGATCGGCGCCACCCGATGCTTCCACTCGCTGATCCGCTCGAGCCCTTGCGGCGCCCATTTCATCTGCTTCAGGACGGTGGGATAGATGGGGCCGAGCGCGATATAGTCGGGCTCGGCAGCGATGGCCGTTTCCAGTTCGAGATGATCGTGCGTGCTGAGCCCAAGCTTCAATCCGGGGTACTTAATCGCCAGCAGGTCGGCCGCAGCCAAATCCTCTTGGCCGAGATGGACGAAGTCGCAGCCTTCCTCAATGGCGAGCCGCCAATGGTCGTTGACGATCAGTTGGCAACCATGGACCGCGCAGACGCCGTTCGCGCGGCGGATTTCCGTCCGCAACGTGGCCTCGTCCCTATCCTTGATGCGCAACTGAACCAGCTTGACGCCAAGCGGCACCAGCCGTTCGATCCAGGCGGCGCTGTCGACGATCAGGTAGAAGGGGTCGAGCTTCATGAAAAAACTGCCCTGCCAATTGTCGGCGTCGACGGCACGGCGACGTCCTGCGGTTCGAGCATTCCCGAGTTGAAAGCTTCACGACCGGCCTCGACCGCCTTGCCGAACGCACGCGCCATGCCGACCGGATCGGCCGCCTTGGCGACTGCGGTGTTCAGGAGTACGGCGTCAAAGCCGAGCTCCATGACGGTTGCCGCGTGCGACGGCCGTCCGAGCCCCGCATCCACGATCAGCGGAACGCCTGGGAAATGTGCGCGCATCGAGCGCAGCGCCGGAATGTTGATCGGCCCGAGGGCGGAACCGATCGGTGCACACCACGGCATCAGAACCTGGCAGCCCGCCTCCAGCAGTCGCTCGGCGACGACAAGATCGTCGGTGGTATAGGGGAATACATCAAAACCGTCCTCGCACAGGATGCGGGCGGCCTCGACCAGCCCGAACACGTCCGGCTGCAGCGTGTCGTGGTTGCCGATCACTTCGAGCTTGATCCAGTTGGTGCCGAAAACTTCGCGCGCCATCTTCGCGGTCGTGACCGCTTCCTTGACGGAGTGGCAGCCGGCAGTGTTGGGCAGGATTCTGACGCCGAGCGAGCGGATCAACGACCAGAATTGTTCGCCGGCCCTGCCGCCTGCCATCTCACGGCGTAACGAGACGGTTACCGCCGAAGCGCCCGACGCCTTGACGGCCTCGGCAAGGATGGCCGGCGATGGATATTGAGCGGTGCCGAGAAGCAGGCGGGAGGCAAGCGACGTTCCGAGAAGATCGAACATGGCCTAGCCTCCCTGCATCGGTGAGAGGATTTCGATCCGGTCGCCGTCGCTCAACCGGAATTCCGCCCGGTTGGCTTTGTGCACGAGTTCGCTGTTGACGGCCGTTGCCAGCCAATCGCCTTCAAGTCGAGCGCCGCAAGCAGCTCGGCCAGCGTGGTGGCTGCAACCTCATGCACTTTGCCGTTGACCGTCAGTTTCATGAGCAAGCTCCTTCGTTCCGTCTTGATGGAAGACCAGGTCGGCCGCCTGGCGCGCCATGGCAGGGGCGAGAAGAAAGCCATGGCGATAAAGCCCGTTGACTGCGACGGTGCTTCCATGTGCCTCGACACGCGGCAGATTGTCGGGAAAAGCAGGACGGACGCCGACACCGGTTTCAACGATCCCGGCCTCGCCGAATGCCGGATGGAGGGCATAGGCGGCACCCAGAAGCTCCATCATCGAACGCACCGTGGCCGGCTCGGCGGACCCGCTCTCGATCATGGTCGCACCGACCATGAAACACTGGCCGGTGCGCGGCACCACATAGAGCGGAAAGCGCGGATGAAGCAGCCGGACCGGGCGCGACAGCGAGATGTCGGGCGTGCGCAGGATCAGCATTTCGCCGCGAACGCCACGTAGCCGGTCATCGATGGCTGCCATTCCCGTGCAGTCGATCTGATGATCGAAACCAAAAACATGCCAGACCTCGGTGCCGAAGTGAAACTCGACACCCATGGCTGCGAGCTTGTCATGAAGCGCTGCCATCGCCTGACGCGGGTCGAGATGCGCCTCGTCGGAGAAGAGCAATCCGCGCCGGAAGCGGCCGGCGAGGTCGGGCTCCAGGAGCGCAATTTCGTCTTCATCGACACGCCGATGGCCCGAGGTGCGGCTGGCGAAGCGGTCGATCTCGCCCGCATCGCGCGGCGCGGCCACGACCAGCGTTCCGGCCCGCGTCACCTGGCCGGGGGTTGCGGCATCCCACCAGTCGGCGGCACCGCGCCCGAGATCCAGCACCGGCTGCTCGGCGCTTTCGCGCTCGCACCATGGCGCCAACATGCCGCCGGCGAACCACGACGCATTGCCCCCAAGGCCAGGCCTTGTCTCGGCAACGGAAACCGCCGCGCCGCGTGCGGCGAGCTCGAAGGCGGCGGTGAGGCCGGCAACGCCGGCCCCTTTGACCAGCACCTTCATGATGGCTCACGTGGCTGAGGTATGAGCGGTGCGCCGGTCTCGTCCGCCGGCAGGTAGAGATCGCCGCCCTCGCGGTATTTCGCCGCCATCGCCGCCATGCCCTCCTTCTGCGCTTCGGTGCGGATGTCGTGGGAAATTCGCATCGAGCAGAATTTCGGCCCGCACATCGAGCAGAAATGCGCCAGCTTGTGCGCCTCCTTGGGCAAGGTCTGATCGTGGAAGGACCGCGCGGTTTCGGGATCGAGCGACAGGTTGAACTGGTCCTCCCAGCGGAATTCGAAGCGCGCGCGGGAAAGGGCATCATCCCTGACTTTCGCCGCCGGATGACCTTTTGCCAGGTCGGCGGCATGGGCGGCTATCTTGTAGGTGATCACGCCGATCTTGACGTCGTTGCGATCGGGAAGGCCGAGATGCTCCTTGGGCGTGACGTAGCAGAGCATGGCGGTGCCGAACCAACCGATCATCGCCGCGCCGATGCCGGAGGTGATGTGGTCGTAGCCCGGCGCGATGTCGGTCGTCAGCGGCCCAAGCGTATAGAACGGCGCCTCGCCGCAGACGGCGAGCTGCTTGTCCATGTTCTGTTTGATCTTGTGCATCGGCACGTGGCCGGGGCCTTCGATCATTACCTGGCAATCCTTCGCCCAGGCGATCTGTGTCAGCTCGCCGAGCGTCTCCAGCTCGGCGAATTGTGCTGCGTCATTGGCGTCGGCGATCGAGCCAGGACGAAGGCCGTCGCCCAGCGAAAAGGACACGTCATAGGCGCGGCAAATGTCGCAGATCTCGGCGAAATGTTCGTAGAGGAAGCTTTCCCGGTGATGATGCAGGCACCATTTGGCCATGATCGAGCCACCGCGCGAGACGATGCCAGTGACCCGGTCAACGGTCAGCGGGATGTAGTGCAGCCGCACGCCCGCATGGATGGTGAAATAGTCGACGCCCTGTTCGGCCTGTTCGATCAGCATGTCGCGGTAGACCTCCCAGGTCAGGTCCTCGGCGATGCCGCCGACCTTTTCGAGCGCCTGATAGAGCGGCACCGTGCCGATCGGAACCGGCGCGTTGCGGACGATCCAGTCGCGGATGTTGTGGATGTTGCGGCCGGTCGACAGGTCCATCACCGTGTCTGCGCCCCAGCGGATCGCCCACACCATTTTTTCGACCTCTTCAGCCATCGACGATGTGACGGCGGAGTTGCCGATGTTGGCGTTGATCTTGACCAGGAAATTGCGACCGATGATCATCGGCTCGCTCTCGGGATGGTTGATGTTGGCGGGAATGATTGCGCGTCCGCGCGCCACCTCATCACGCACGAAATCCGGCGTGACGAAATCGGGCAGTGTCGCGCCGAAAGCCTCGCCGTCGCGCTCAAGCTTGCCGTGCAGGATCTCGCGACCAAGGTTCTCGCGGATGGCGGCGAACTCCATTTCGGGTGTGATGATGCCGGCGCGCGCATAGGCAAGCTGCGTCACCGCCTTGCCTGCTTTGGCTCTGAGCGGTTGATGGCGAATGGGAAATTCCGGCGTCAGGCGTTCGCCCGTCGCGAATCCGTTGTCCTCCGGCCGGACATGGCGGCCGTCATAGGCCTCGACATCGCCGCGCGCCGTAATCCATTCGTGGCGAAGCCGTGCAAGGCCATTTTCGATGCTGGTTTCGACAGTCGGGTCTGTATAGGGGCCGGACGGATCGTAGACGGTGACGGGCGGTTCGCCGGCCGTCGGATGGACGGAGATTTCGCGCATCGGCACCCTGATCTGCGGGTGGATGGCACCGGGCTTGTGGATTTTTCGTGAGGCGGGCAGCGGTCCCGTCGAGACGGCGGGGGTGAGGGCATTCATCTTGAGGCTCCTTTGCTCGTTGCATTGGAGACCCAGTTCTGTGCCGGGAGGATGAAAAGACGCTTCTGTCGACCTGCCGAAACAGGACCTCGGGCGTAAACTCCCGCAAGCGCTTGCACCGTCCCTACGCCAGTATGAACTGGATCAGGTTCAACGGGTCACTGCGCCGCGAATGCCAGCAGTATCTCAGCCCCTTGCCGGGACTCCCCTGGTGAATGCGTGAGGTTGGACGGGACGGCTCCGGTTTGTCAAGCGCGTTCTGGCCGCGGCTGATCGGCGGCCGGTCAGACCGTGCGGAAAAAATCGTGCATGTCTCGGCGACAAGTCAAGCCTCGGAGATGAAGGCAGGGACAAGGGAATTACAAACCGTCGGACTAAAAATCGATCCTGATGATCACACCTTCAATGGGCACCAAAGGTTTGCGCGTAGATCGCCTCGATTCTTCCTGCCTCGTCACTGGTCAGCGTGGCGAATTCCTTTTCGCGCGCGCGGTTCGATAGATGTCCATCATTCTGGTGAAGAAAACGGAAGAGCAGATCGGTCAACCGCTCGGGCATGTCAATAAAGGCGTCCACCTGCTGCCGGAACTGATCGTAGCGCTGCAGAAATGCGGTTTCCTCGGGAAGGTCCCGTTCGATCGTCCGCTGAACGCAGGCATAGAGGAATTCGGCGTGCGGGGTTGCATCGAAGAACCGGTAGAAATCACCGGTGTCATTCAGCACCCGGACGTTGAATTGCGGCGTCGGTTCCCATTCCACCAATGGCAGAAGGCGCTGCGAATAGCTCTCGAGCACGCCCCTGTACTCGTTGATCTGGTCCAGGATCGCGGCCGAGACGGGAAAGACCACTCCCGGCGGATTGAAGCCGCGCATGGCAAGGACGTGGTGGATTAGGTAGCGGTGAATGCGGCCGTTTCCGTCCTCGAACGGGTGAATGTAGACAAAGCCGAAGGCGAGGATTGCGGCGGCTACGACTGCATCAAGGTTTTGCGCGGGGCCCTGATCGAACGCCGCCATTCCATCGATTAGCCGCGGCAGGTCCTCGGGCCGAGCGCTGATGTGATCGGGCAAGGGCGTGCCGTTGTCTCGGTCATGCTCACCGACGAAACCTCCTTCTTTTCGGAAGCCAAGTCTTGCGAAACGGGCGTCGCCAAGTACAATTCTTTGCAGACGCAGCAGCTCATCGCGATCGATCGGCCAGCGGCCGGCTTCGCCGATGGCGCGGCCCCAGCGCTGGATGCGATCTTGCGGCGGGCGCTCGCCCTCGATCGCATAGCTTGATCGCGAGTCTTTGAGCAAAAGAAAGGCGGCGGTCCGAGCAAGAAGGTCGCGCGGCACGTCCGCTACGATTGCCTCCGCGCGCCGCGGTAGTTCAAGGCCGATGAATTTTTCGAGAATCTTGGTGCGGAACACCAGAGGGCAGAACTCACGCGTGCCGGGGAGATTGTCCCTTACGCGGTAGCGCGAAGCGGTCTTGTCGGGTCCGGGCCACTGCAGCTCGGGATCGACAACCGGAATGTATCGTCCGGCCGCCGCGTCCGGCAGATCGATACGGGCGCCCCTCAGCCATTCATATAAAAACCAGATGCGGCGGGCATAACTGCCGGTCGGGCTTTCACGGACCAGCGCCTCGATCGGCGCGGGACCGGTCACTTGGAACAGCCGCTTGAGGACGGCAAGGTCCAGTCCCTCGTACTTGAGCGCAAAGGTCAGGTGGCCTTCGAGGGTAGGATTTGGGGCGTGGCGGGGGGTCATGATCCGCCAGCCATCCCGTTCGGTAATGCGATGATGCTCGCCCGTGGCGAACAACCTACGGGGCAAGGGCACGGCGAGCCTGTAGGCTCCGACCAGGGCGCTGTACCCGGCCGGGGTCGCCGTTTCAGGAAGGCGGATTTCCTGAAAAACGGTAACAGGACCTGAAAATTGGTGCTCTTGCACCGGAGGCATGAAAAGCGAATCCTTTCATCGAATTTTGGTTCAGCTGGGCCAACACCTGTGAAAAATGATCCTATTCCATGAAAATTGATGCCACAAGACAAATTTTCCGAAAACCGATTCTAAACGGTGCTGGAGTCATCAAGCAAGAACTCCGCCACCGGCTCAAGGAAGCGACTTCATGACAAAAAGGTGAGTCCAGGAACCGCCATTCGCCCGTCTCTTAGTCACGAGGCCGGCACGGATGGCCCGCCTTACGTCGAGCCGGATTGCTCGAGGAGAACCGCGCCGTTCGGGGCTCACTCATAGAGCGCTCCGGCGCGCGATCCCGATTTGATAGCCGCGATCACGCTCGCGACTGATCTTGGTGACGTGGCGGCGTCGGAGTAGAAAACTGATGCAGGATCTCGGTGGCGTCGTGTGTGTGTGTGTGACCTGAAGTGAGTTCTCTGCGGTATGGGGGACGGCACGCAGCGCGCGCGTCTTCTCGGCAAACAGATCGACGAAGCGGCACCGAAGGGAAGTTCCTGGCATTCATTCTCGCCATCGCTGCCCCAATTTGCCGACCGGACTGCCGATCGATCTCGCCCAATACTTTGCGCGCGCAAGGGCCGAAGTTGAACTGGGTGGCACCTGCTCATTCGGGAGCTAACTCATGCTTGGCGCGCTAGCCCGAGAGAGCTGTGCCTGATCGAATGCGTGAAATCGTAGCTCGGGTGGAGAGGCTGACACGGTCATCTGTCACCCGCCTTCGGGCTGTAACGGAAAGCGCGACATCGTCTCCAATGCTCGTTCCCCACGTCGAGGGCCCAGCGGCTTGGCTGCGGGGGGACTGTCAGCTAGTGGCCGCTGGGCCTTGACGACCAGCGAGCGTAAGAGGAGGCCCTGCGCTGGCTGACGAAAACTTGCGAGCAAAGCCACGGAAAAGCATCATTCGAACGAACTCTTTCGTCGAGACGAGGAGGCAGTGAGGCGGTAGCCGCCGCTTTGAAGCTCTCCGGCAGCTGCTACGCTGGTCGTTCAGAGGGTCGCAGCTGCGCTTGCGCCGTCATATCAGATAAGTCTAATATAATCCGCGCCTAGCCATCGAACGCCGCGGCGCCCTCGGGTCGGCGCTATTCATCGGGTGGGCATGTCGGGTACGCAAGGGAGGACGAAATGAGACTGGTTCAGTCATTTGCATTTGCTGCTGTGCTGCTTCTTTCGTCTGCATTGTCTGCGGCCGCCCACTCGGCTCGTGAGGACATCGAAGCGGCGTTGGTAAAATTCATGGACGCCTTCAACAGCGGAAACGCAGCAGCGGTAGGTCAAATGTATACCGACGATGCCGCTCTGCTGCCACCCGACGGCAAACGCGTCGATGACCGCAAGGGCGTGGAAGAATTCTGGCAGGGCGCAATCAAGGCCGGGATGAAGAATCTCACCCTGAAGGCGCTGGAAGTGGAAGGGAGCGGGAATCTCGCCTACGAAGTTGGCGCATTTACGCTCAGTGTGCCGAGCAAAGGCGGTGCCCCTTCCACCGTTGCGGGCAAGTACATTGTCGTTTGGAAAAAAGGGGGCGACGGGACATGGCGCCTGCATCGGGACATCTGGAACTTAGGTGCGGCCCAATAGATTCCGCGATCCGTGAGGCCGGCGCGGCTTGCAACAGTTCCAACGAAAGTCCATGGCAATAGTTGATGTGACTGAATTGATTAACAAAATTGAACAGACTTGATGGGTCTGCTCATCGAGTCGGCTCTGGATCTATCGCGCTACCGATCAGGGAGGCGGTAAGATTCGAGCTCAGCAGAACGGCTGACCACCACTTGCCGGGACTAGAGTGTTCTCCGGCTCGGCGCGCCGCTGAGGACTCTTGTTCATTTGGTCATGCGCAATCCGTGGTTCTCCAAGAACCCGTCCATCTCGTCAAATGCCATCTGAGCCGAGACAACTAACTATCATTGGGCAAGTAGCGGCTCAACGGCTCCAGAAGAAAGCAGCCCCCCTATGCTCGTTCAACATTCGAGATCGCATCGGGCAAGTCTTTCCACGTGCGGGTACGCCATGCTGCTTCGACCGCCCCTTTTTTCTTGCGGATTTAGGAATTCGAGCTTTTCGGTTGTTCCGATCATCCATTTGGGAAACGACCGATGCCGGCAAGCAAGGTTTTATGGGGCCAGATACTCACCGCCTTTCTGATCGTCGTCGCGACAACATGGGGAGCAACACAGTGGACGGCAGGGCGGCTCGACTTTCAAAGCCAACTCGGTCCGCCGTGGTTCGAATTGGCTGGACACCCCGTTTATCCGCCGCCAGCCTTTTTCTGGTGGTGGTTTTTCTACGACGCCTACGCGCCGAACGTCTTCCTGGAGGGCGCGGCGATTGCGGCGAGCGGAAGCCTCATGGCTATCGTCGCAGCGATCGGGACGTCGCTGTGGCGGGCGCGCGAGGGAAAGGATACCACGACTTACGGCTCGGCGCGCTGGGCGACGCGAGACGAAATCAAGGCCGCTGGGATGATCGGTCAGGATGGGGTGATCCTGGGTATGTTGGGCCGACACTATCTACGCCACGACGGTCCGGAACACGTGCTATGTTTCGCACCGACCCGAAGCGGCAAAGGCGTCGGCCTGGTCGTGCCGTCACTACTGACCTGGCCGGGTTCGGCAATCGTCCACGACATCAAAGGCGAAAACTGGGAACTGACGGCCGGATGGCGGGCCCGTTTCGGCCAGGTGCTTCTGTTCGACCCGACCAATGCTGGATCCGCAGCCTACAATCCTCTGCTGGAGGTGCGACGGGGCGAGTGGGAAGTTCGAGATGTGCAGAACGTGGCGGATGTCCTGGTCGACCCAGAAGGCACATTGGAACGCCGCAACCACTGGGAGAAGACCAGCCATGCGTTGCTGGTCGGCGCAATACTGCACGTGCTCTATGCGGAGAAAGACAAGACCCTCGCAGGCGTGGCGAACTTCCTTTCTGATCCAGAGCGGCCAATCGAGGCAACGCTGCGCGCCATGATGCTGACGCGGCATTTGGGTGATGCAGGCGCGCATCCCGTCGTGGCGTCGGCTGCTCGGGAACTGCTTAACAAGTCCGAGAACGAGCGTTCCGGCGTGCTCTCGACGGCCATGAGTTTTCTGGGCCTCTACCGCGATCCAGTTGTGGCCAAGGTGACGTCATACTGTGACTGGCGGATCGCAGACCTTGTCGAGGAGGCACGGCCGACGACGCTCTATCTGGTCGTGCCGCCATCGGACATCAGTCGCACAAAGCCGCTGATGCGACTCGTGCTTAACCAGATCGGCCGCAGGCTCGCCGAAAATCTTCACGCGAAGGATCACCGGCAGCGTCTTTTGATGCTGCTGGACGAGTTTCCCGCGCTCGGCAGGCTCGATTTCTTCGAAAGCGCGCTGGCCTTCATGGCCGGGTATGGCATCAAGTCGTTCCTGATTGCACAATCGCTCAATCAGATCGAGAAGGCCTACGGACCGAACAATTCCATCCTCGACAATTGTCATGTGCGGGTGAGCTTCGCCACGAATGACGAGAGGACGGCCAAGCGCGTCTCAGACTCTCTGGGGACCGCGACCGAGTTGCGCGCCATGAAAAACTATGCGGGGCACAGATTGTCGCCCTGGCTCGGGCATCTGATGGTCTCGCGGCAGGAAACGGCGCGTGCACTGATGACGCCGGGCGAGATCATGCAGCTGCCCCCGACCGAGGCGATCATTATGATCTCGGGCCAGTTCCCAATCCGTGCGACGAAGGCACGCTACTTTGCCGACCCGCGTCTTGCCGAGCGTGTCTTGCCGCCGCCAAGGACCGGAGGGACAATGCAGAACGCTCGCTCTGAGGACTGGACCGACACGACACTTCTTGCTGAGCCGGAAGGCAAATCTCGCAAGCTGAGGCTTGCCAGGGATCAGCAGGACGAGGATCCGGCCAATGGCGGCATTCGCCGCCAGCCCGAGCTTCCCGAACACGAAGACATCGCGCCGGAACGAACGCCACGCTGCGACGATGAGTTCGACCTCGACAGGGACGAGCCCGATGATGACGCCGTTCGTCGCCGCAGTGTCGATCAAGCCATGAGACGCGCAGCTCGTCAGGCCGCCCTTGACCCCAATGATGGCATTGAGCTTTGAGCGCATGAAGAACGCCAAGAAAAGACGTCTGTCTGCCTATCTCGACCCTGACGTAATGAGGGCACTGGCAGATTACGCTGGGCGGCGCGAGGTCTCGCTGTCACTGGTCGCCGAGGCTGCGCTCGCGTCGTTCCTGTCGCCGGACGCCGAAGAACGAAAGCAAGCGGCGATCACTCGCCGCCTCGACCAGATCGATCGACGCGTGCAGCGGGTCGAGCGTGACGTCGGAATTGCTATTGAGACGCTAGCATTGTTCGTCCGGTTTTGGCTCAACTCGACTCCAGCCTTGCCGGAATCGGCGCAAGCGGAGGCGCGTGCCAAGGGCTTGCAGCGCTACGACAATTTCGTCGATGCGCTCGGTCGCCGGCTCAGCAAAGGACCAAGGCTCAGGCAGGAGATAGCCGACGATGTTCCGCCAGCGCCGCCGGCAACTGGATGAGCTGCCGGCAAGACAGGCGCTTCAAAAGCCCAACCCCGGTGCCCGATTGCGGAGCTATTTTGCGCAGCTGATACCCATCAGATCACCTTTCATCGGAGCGGCGGACCTCGGCATTCGTCTCCACAGTCGATCTCGGCTAGCAGTGTGCCTTGCCGGATTGGAGTTCTTTCGACCGCGCATGCTTGGTTGAATTCGAGCCTCGCCGCCCCGAGGAACAGGTTCTTGCCCGCGCCGTACCAAAGATTGATAATCACTTTGAAACTGCCCGGTGGCACGGTATCGCTGCCGAACCGGACATCAGGTCTTTCCTTGGCGCAATAACTTTGAAACAAATCCTGCTGGCAGGCGTTCCAGCATAGCGGGCGGGTTTCCGGAGGACCCAATGCCCGACGAATACAATGACATCGTCATCCCCCAAGACCACGACGCATTGCCACTTCGGGAGGAGGAGTATTTCGTCGTCTGCCCGGCGTGCGGCCAGGCATTCGACATCAGGTGTATGGCAGAGGCGCTTCATCACAACGAGCTGGGCCATCAGCCCTACGACCTCGACTCGTAGTCGCCGGCGTTGCCGTCGGGTCACCTTACAACGAATCCCTGTCGCGAGGGCGTAGCTTTGCCGGCACGCTGTGTCGTGACAGACACCTTGCAGGCTTTCAGCGACGACTTGATTGCCGTTGCGGTTGTTGTCGATGTGGCCGTGACTGTCACCGACCGGTTGTTAACCCAGGGGAGGGCGCTTACTCCACCGCAACCATGTCGTCCAGTTCCGTCGCGACGCACCGAAGCAGACTTTTTGCGGGCATCGGTGGCGGGACGAACATGTGATCTCCATAATGGATACGAGCCGGCGCCCATCGCGTCTGACCGGCGACCAAGCGCTCGCTGCAGAGAAAAGTTCCCGTCGAGCGGGATGCCGCGTTGCCTTCACACGGGATGTGCTGGTCGTCTCCTTCCACAGCGCACACGTGCCACGCGTCCTGGACGGGCGCGCCGCCTGTTGCCGAGAGCGACGATCGCGAATGCGACGATCTGACTTGCTTCACCGGTAATCCGAAAGCGCCAGGAACGCGCTACGCTGGGCGCCTGCCCTAGCGTCGAGCTCCCATTTATCCGTTCGTCCGCTCCATATCCGACTGGACAGCGCGGCACCCTTGGGCTGTTCAAAGGCGCTTGCATCTTCCCCGCGCCGACACCGGCTGTTGTCTCGCCGGAGCGTTAACCCGTTGAAGCCCGGCGGGGCTTTCTCAGCCTAGTGATCGCCGACTTGTCGACAGTAATCACCCCGCCGCAGTCAATGCGCACAGTGAGTTTGTTCCCTCCGCAATCGATGCGGGTGACGTCCCCAACAAGAACCACTCGGTCGCCGGCCCGGACTTTCGGTGGCGGATCAATCGTATAAGGATGGTCATACGAAGGAATGCTCACCCTGGCGCGCCCGCTGGGGAGAATCGCGATGACGATACCTGCTAGCGCAACCTCATCGCCGACCTCAAATTCACCAGGCATGTTAACGTGCAGCATGGTGTTCCTCCCGATGCTTTCCTAATTCACGCTTTGCTAAATTAATGCCCGGCCAACCAGGTTGGTTGCTTGCAATCGGCTTCGTACGGTTCCGCACAATTCCAAGCTGGGGTATGCACTCCCAGTTGGCCTCGGATCGGCCTTTGTGTGCGTCAAATTCTGCAGAAATGGTTTAACATTTCAGCGATGACCTTGGCGCGCTTGCCCAACCACGTGTTAGCGGAGCGACGGACTTCCTCTCGGTCCGGCGATGGCCATAAAGGGTGCGTGGAGCGGAGGAACGCCGACGCCGGAAACAGGTATCGCGTGCTGTTCCCAAAGTGACGGCTCCCTCGGAGCGGAAGTTGAACACAGGCCCGCCGTTAGGTCCGGCTTCCAAACGTCATAGAAGCCGCTCGACGGCTTTACCTGCCACGCTGGTTATTGGAGCCGAATAGTCAATGCGGGTGTCGTGCGCCTAAGCGCAAGTCAAATTCGTTTTCAGGCTCGGGATATTCAAGGCCAGCGGCGCTATCATCCGGTAATATTCAGCCAGGCCATATGTTGTTCGCTATCGTTGCACATGGGAGGCTCCGATCGGGGGACATTTCAATCACAATGGCAACCGGACAGACGCTGGAAGCGCCGGGCCTGAAAGGCTAGAACGATGACACAAGCTTTGCCCTTCTTCGCGCCAGTCTTCGAGCTTTTTGGCGAGCGATCCTGAGCTCGGGCAGCGTTGGCTGCCACCAGCCTCGTTGCCGTTCCGCTAACTCGGCAGCACGCCGAGCGGGCCATGTTCTAATCAATTCAGCCAACGTCGCCGGACGCCATCTGCCCCAGACATGGTCGACGTCCGCCTCGATCAAATGCGGATAGAACGCTGCTAATTCCGAGGCGTCTACGAGTTCACCCGAAATGTCGGTGAAGACGACGATGCCGTATTGCTCCGTCGCCACGGTAAGGCCAAGCCGGGGTAAATCGTCAGCAGGCAATGGATAGCGACGTCGCCTGCGTTCGGCATACCGCAATCTAGCGGCTTTATATTCCTCGGAGTCTTTGGACGCTTCCCGTCGCCGTTTCCTCTCGTCCGGTTCTGCGCGGCCTGCGGCCCTTTCGATGCTTGGCCAATGGCGCCTCAACTCCTCGTATGAGCGGAAAGGCACCCTCCAGGCCCGCAGTTCGTCGTCCCAGCTCGCCCATGGAACGGCTCGCAGTTTCTCGAGAACCGTCCGCGAATATGGCGTGCGGATGCGCAGGTCGTCCGCGACTTCCAGATACCGGCTCGACAGGGGATCGAAGGCGAAGGCATCCCGTCCCTTGCTGTCATCATATGCTACTCGTAGATCCGCCTCTTGCGCCATCCAGCGCTGGACGCGCCGCGCGGCAGTCTTTCCCGGCACGAACCAGCTTCTGCGCTCGTCACTCCACCTGGCGCGCGGGAATGCCTGTCGAAACCGCTCAACCGCCGCGCGATCGTACGGAAAGCGCGCTTCGGCACCAGGAGCTGGCTGCGGTGCACCAGGGGCGTCGGGATTTTTTCATCAGATTGCAAAGCACAGCACTGCTCTCAAACAACGCGGTGCAGCTCATTTGGGTCCAAGAACACCAGAACGTACGGTCAGAGCCGCAAGGGGAAGCCAATGAGGCGATCGGTGAAACTGCTCAACGCGCCCGGCGTGGCGAAACCTTCGCCGCGCCGGATCGTTATTCTGCTCCAGGAGAGGTCCACTCATGCCCAGACGAGATGCAGAAAACCCAACGGCCAGACGGCCAACTAGCCCTCGTTCGCGTCCCCTGAAAGGCGAGGAGACGGAAGTGAACCACATCGTCGAAACGCAAAGTGTGTCGCCAGCCCAAGCGCGAGAGCTTGTGCGGCGCCACGGAAACGATTGGCGTAAGATCGATGAAGCCGCCAAGTCTTATAAGGACGACAGCTAAGCACTTCAGGCCGGGCGGGGAAAGGGGGCATTGTCACGGCAATCCGCGGGTGCGATGGAGCGGATCGGCTTGAGGTGAGAATGACCACCGTCGCAACCTTCAACGTAAAGGGCGTCGTCAACTGCCCAATGACTGCATACGAATTGTTTGCCTCCATGAATTAAAGACGCCGGACGAGAAGTTCCTTTGGGTGCCCGCAACGATACCAGGTATCCTCGGCGGCGATCAACGAGGAGAACGGCATTCGGACGGATTGGTGATAAGGCATCGACGACTCTGAGCATTTGGGACACCGTAGGCCCTGACCAGGACGAATTGCTTCGCGCAGTCGGCGATGCTGACTACGAGACAGCGAAGATAGACAGGAAGAACCAAGAGAAATTGAGGCGCAACGACAGCAAAACAGCAATGAGAATGAGCCCAGCCAAGGGCAGCCACCATAGTCCCGGTCGGATGCCGCCATGTCCAGAACTCTGATCGTCGTTGGTTTGATCATAGTTGCCATAGGCCTATTGTGGCCTTGGGTGTCTCGGATCGGTCTGGGCAGATTGCCCGGTGACATCGTGATCCAACGTGAGAACTTCACGTTTTATGTTCCGATCGGCACCGGGATTCTGATCAGCATCGTGCTTTCGTTTGTTCTGTGGCTACTCAACCGATAGCGAGGACGGCGAGCCCGCGTCGCCGGAGGATAAGAACGACGCGGGCCGATCGGAGATATCCGATCTGGCAGCAAAAATATGAGGGAAAGAGTTGCTGCGTGGGCAGAACTTTCCCTGCGCGCCGGTGTTCCATCGCGTGAGTAAAAAAGCCCGCCGCACAGGTTGGTGCGGCGGGGGCGATCAAGCGCTGTTGCACCGGGCGGGGGCTCGGGGTCGGCATGCCCTGTGCGCGTGGATCACAGGGACTTTAGATGCATCAGCTGCAATGCGTCCACCAACCGACGGTTGGACAACACGAGGCTTGATTCCGAGAGCTTTCTCTCAGTGCCGAAGGGGCAAGATAGTTGCAGGAACTCAGTCTTCGCGCGGCACGTTGCTAAGTCGTTGACCTTCGCAAAGGATGCATGCAATGGCGAAAGACATATCTCGCGAGGAAGAGCAACGCGGCACCGAAAAAGTTCTCTTCTGGGGCGCTGCAATCGCCCTTGTCCTTTTTGTGTCTCTGCAGACCATCGCCATCATCGGGACGTCCTGATCTGTTTCGACAGCAGGATTGGACCAGCGGGCGCGAGGTCTTGGTGAGCTTAGGGCGGATGCCGGGCTGGACCCTAAAAGCCGCTCCCATCCGCCGTCTGTCGTCTCGATCGCGAGTGTAGCGGCAATGCGCTGAATCAGAAAAATTAAATAGCACGGGTCACAACCTGCAGCAAAACTGTCCAAATTCGACCCGCTCGAGCTGTCCTTCGCTGGATACGAAAGCCCACGAGCGGACGCTACAGGCCTAACTTCTCCCGGAGTACATCAATGCGTTTAGAAGCTTCCGCCTTGCTGAGGCCGTCAGCATAGGCGTCAGGGTCGTCGGCCTGTTCGGCCAGAGTTTTCAAATAGGAGGCTTGTGCGGGAGTCATTGGGTCATCTCCGCTGACCCAATCTTCCGGGTTCTTTTCGACATTTGCCGATGTCTCGATTTTTGGGTTGTGCCGGTCGGCCATGATCAATCTCCCTTGATGATCACCACAATGAGAAATGATCATGATTTGTTCCGCCACTTTGGTAGGCTTTCTCACACCGTTTGCACTGGCCCGGTCTGCGGATCGAATGGAACCAGCGAAGGCCGTGTCCGAGCGGCGCTTTTGCTTCGACTGCGTTGCCGTAGAAAAGCTGCTCTGTCGTCATATTTTTTAATTAATACAGCTACTTCAACAGTCGCAATGGAATCACGTGAGAGCTGTTGCAACTGGCCGCTCCGCCGCCTATTGTGTATTGCAACAGCTCGGAGCTAAATGCAGGGTAACTGTTGAATTGGCTGATTTTGTTGAATTAAATAACGATCAGCGTCGGGAAAAAGTCAATTCCGACCAACGCTTCATTGCGCTCAAGGAGGCCCAAAGGAAGGCGAAGAGCTTTCGGGGATCCCTCGTCTGGCACACCGTGAGCGGCATTGACCACTTGATGCGAAGCTACTACGACGCCGCTGGCGTGCGACACCAAAAGGCAGAGGGTCGGCGCTCGCCGGCGAGCGAAGCTGTCAAGGCGGATTGGGAAACAGCTCGCGCGTCCGCCCAAGAAACGCTCTCTGCGCGACAGGAGCAGATGCAGCGCCAATCTGCTGTCAATCGCGCGCTCCGACTTGGACGTGTTCCCCTGATCGCCGCAAGAATTATCAGGGCAATAGATAACGCCGGTCTTCTCGGGGAAGGCATTCGTATTGCCGGCACGAATGCGATCTACGCCTATGAGGCGGCGGCCGGAGTGTTCGTGGATCCCGGAATCACATCGACCCAAGATATCGATCTCCTCATGGACTCGCGCCAGTCCCTCCGGATCATGTCTGGCGCCAACGTCGAACATGGAGCGCTCATCAACCTTTTGCGCAAGGTCGATCGGTCTTTCGAGCGTTCATCCGCCACGTTCCGCGCGGTGAACCGCGACGGATACCTCGTGGATCTGATCAAACCGCTTGCAAACCCGGCGTGGAAGCCGAGCCGGGAAACTGTCGGGAAGGCCGACGACGAATTGGTGCCCGCCGAGATCGCCGGCCTGGCATGGTTGGAAAATGCCCCTGCTTTCGAAGCAATCGCCATCGATGAAAAAGGCGGACCGTTGCGGCTCGTGGTTCCCGATCCGCGTATTTTTGCCGCTCACAAATTCTGGGTCTCAAAACGAGCTGATCGCGAGCCAATCAAGCGCCGTCGCGACCTGGCCCAAGCGCAAGTGGTTGCCTGGCTGACGACGCAATATCTCGAGCATCTCCCCTACAAAGCAAGCGAGCTTCGGGTCCTACCAAGGGCCGTTTTCGACGAAGCCCATCATTTATTCGCGCGACCAGCGTCGCGGCCGTGAATGTCTGAGCTACATGTTGGCCGGCTGGATTGGCCCTCAACTTCCAACCGATCGAAGACGCGGCCCAGCAGCGCCAGATCGAAGGGACGAAAGACGCCAGCTTGCTCTGCTTTGGGACCAATTGGCATGACGCCCCTTGATGCAGGCCCAGCCGACAGAATCGAAACTGATTGGGCGCTATTACAGGGTTCAAGCTGGAGACAGCCGATGATCTTAGAGTCTCGTGCTCATGCCGGTTCGATATCCGTTTGGGAGAAGTCTTTGCCGATGAAAAGCAGCGGTTCGTCTGCACGCTTTGCCAACGCATAGGAGAGGCAATCGGCAAAATTCAGTGCCGCCGGGTGGTGGCCCTTGCCGTAGGTCAGCCAACCCTGGGTCGCCAGATCAACCAATTCGGAGTCGACAGGAATGATGTCGGCCTCGATTTTGCGCAGCCAAAGATCGATCTCGGCCAACGCGTGTTCGCCGCGCCTGCTGACCAGCACCATGCGTGCCTCGAGCACGCAGGTTGCCGGGACCAGACGGATTGGGTCGGAGACCAGCGCTCGTTCCAGCCTTGCTGCCTCAGGCTCGCTCCGAAGGATCGCTACAACAGCTGAGGTATCGATCACCATCAGTTAGGAATTCCATGCTCGTCATACCCGATGATCTCCTCGTCGCTGCGATTATCCAGTTCAGGCAATCGTGCCACTCTTTCTCGGATGGCGCGCAATTCTGCCACCAGACGCTCCTGAGCGGTCTCTCCAAAGCCCAAGCGATGCAAGCGCTCGCTAAGGGCCTGGTGAATGGCTGCTGTCTTAGTGATACCCTGGCGGCGTGCGAGTTCATCGGCGAGAGCAACGGTGGCCGGATTTTTGATGTTCAGGGACACGAGAAACTCCAAAAATCTACCTTTCTGACAATTTCTACCATAGTTCTCTAGGCTCTTCAACATACCTGCTAGCCTCGCCTACAGCCGCGCCGCGCCGGGGGCCGACCTCTGTGTGGACGTGGCTCGTCGCGCCAACCGGCTGCTCGCGGCGGCGCCGAACTTCGCGGCAGGGACGCCGACGAGATGGTGGCGCTGCTGATGGAAGACATCACCCCTTGAAGTGTCGGGCGGTCGATGACACTGGTCGGTGGGTCTCGATCGGCGAAAGCGATCCTTGTTGGTCGATGCCAGCAGCAGATATGCCTTCTCGTAGATATAGCCGCCTGTTCTTTTTGAGCGGCGATGGCCAGTCGGGCACCGGGTTGCTGAGCTATCGCGGTCGCGGCACCGCATTTCGCAAGTCTCTGCACGTCATCGCACGATCGCCGGCTTTGCTTGTTGCAAGGCCGACGCTCCTGCCTTTTCTAATGATCCCCGACCGCGGCACGAAACAGTTCGTGGCGAGAAACGGGGACCCCGCATGGCGACCAACCATCATGCCAGCAAGAGAGTGGTGTCGCGCGGCGCGCGCATGCTCCGCACCGCTCTCGGCCCGGCCATAGCAGCCTTCCTTGACGATCCAGCCATTGTCGAGGTGATGCTGAATCCCGACGGTCGCCTGTGGGTTGATCGTCTCAGCGAAGGACTCGTTGCAAGCAATGAAATCCTGATCGCGGCCGACGGCGAACGGATCGTCAGGCTGGTGGCGCACCATGTCGGTGCGGAGGTGCATTCGGGCTCGCCGCGCGTTTCGGCTGAACTGCCTGGAACCGGCGACCGGTTCGAGGGTCTGTTGCCGCCTGTTGTCGCGGCACCAACATTCGCCATCCGCAAGCCGGCAGTCGCGGTGTTCACGCTTCAAGACTATGTCGCCGCCGGCATCATGACCGAAGGCCAGGCTGACGTCCTGCAGCTTGCCGTGGAGACACGGAAGAACGTGCTGGTGGCCGGCGGCACATCGACGGGCAAGACCACGCTGGTCAACGCGCTTTTGGCGGAGCTGGCCAAATCCGCCGACCGCGTCGTGCTGATCGAGGATACGCGCGAGTTGCAGTGTGCTGCGCCCAATCTTGTGGCGCTGCGCACCAAGGATGGTGTCGCCTCGCTTTCCGATCTGGTGAAGTCGTCGTTGCGACTTCGGCCCGATCGCATTCCGATCGGCGAGGTACGCGGCGCGGAAGCGCTCGATCTGTTGAAGGCCTGGGGCACCGGCCATCCCGGCGGCATCGGCACCATTCACGCCAATTCTGCCATTGGCGCACTGCGCCGACTGGAGCAGCTCGTGCAGGAGGCCGTCGTTACGGTTCCGCGCGCACTGATTGGCGAAACCATAGATCTCATCGCGGTTCTCGCTGGCCGCGGCTCAGCGCGCCGGCTCGTCGAGATCGCCTTGGTCGACGGGCTCGATCCGGCCACCGGCGACTATCGCACCCTGGAAGCAAATCTCGAGACCACAACGACCTTGAATCACCACTCGCCCTATGGAGCTTCAGAATGACCCAGATCCGCTTCAATTCATCGGCTTTCCGCAAGCCTGTCGTGGAGCTGTCGTATGCGGCGACCGCTGCGATCATGATGATTGCACCCGCCCATGCTGCCGGTTCTTCCATGCCCTGGGAGGAGCCGCTTCAGCAAATCCTCGAATCGATCGAGGGACCAGTCGCCAAGATCGTGGCGGTGATCATCATCATCATCACCGGCCTTTCGCTCGCCTTCGGCGACACCTCAGGCGGATTTCGCCGGCTGATCCAGATCGTCTTCGGGCTGTCGATCGCTTTCGCGGCAAGTTCGTTCTTCCTGTCCTTTTTCTCCTTCGGCGGCGGAGCGCTGATCTGATGGATGAGGAGATCCGTGGGTTTTTCGCGCCGGTTCATCGCGCACTCACCGAACCGATCCTGCTCGGCGGCGCGCCGCGTGCAGTCGCGATTGCCAACGGCACGCTGGCCGGCGCGGTCGGATTGGGACTTCGTTTGTGGATCGCGGGGCTCATCATCTGGGCGGTCGGGCATGTTGTGGCCGTCTGGGCGGCAAAGCGCGATGCGCAATTCATCGATGTGGTTCGCCGGCACCTTCGCTATCCCACGCATTTCGGATGTTGAGGTTTTCGCCATGATGAACCTCGCGGAATACCGAAAGAAGAGTGCCAGCCTCGTCGATTATCTGCCTTGGGCCGCCCTGGTGGCGCCGGGCGTGGTGCTCAACAAGGACGGCAGTTTTCAAAGAACGGCGCGTTTTCGCGGGCCGGATCTGGACTCCGCCACGCCGGCCGAGCTGGTCGGCAAAACCGCGCGGCTCAACGGCGCGCTGCGCCGTCTCGGCTCCGGCTGGGCAATTTTTGTCGAAGCGCAGCGCAATCCCGCCAGCGGCTACCCCGACAGCCGGTTCCCGGATTGTGCATCCGCACTTCTCGACATCGAGCGTCGCGAACAGTTCGAAGACTCCGGTGTGCTGTTTGAAAGCAGCTACTTTCTCACCTTCGTGTGGCTGCCTCCGGCCGAGGAGGCGTCGCGAATGGAGAGCTGGCTCTACGAAGGCCGGGAAAAGACCGGTGTCGATCCGTGGGAGCTCCTGAAGAGTTTTGTCGATCGCACCGACCGCGTGCTCAACCTCATCGAAGGCTTCGTTCCGGAATCTGACTGGCTCGACGATGGGGAGACGCTGAGTTACCTGCACTCAACCATTTCGACCAAGCGGCATGGCGTTCGCGTACCAGAAACGCCGATGCATCTCGATGGCCTGCTTGTCGATCAGCCGCTGGCCGGCGGGTTAGAGCCGAGGCTTGGCGAGGCGCATCTGCGCACACTCACCATCACCGGGTTTCCGACGATGACCTTCCCGGGGATTCTCGACGACCTTAATCGCCTTGCCTTCCCCTACCGCTGGTCGACGCGGGCGATCATGCTCGACAAGACCGACGCGACCAAGCTGGTGACGAAGATACGCCGTCAGTGGTTCGCGAAACGGAAATCTGTCGCCGCGATCCTCAAGGAGGTGATGACCAACGAGGCGTCCGTTCTCGTCGACACGGATGCCGCCAACAAGGCGGCCGATGCGGACGCAGCGCTCCAGGATCTGGGCTCTGACCAGATCGGCGAAGCCTATGTCACCGCCACCGTGACTGTCTGGGATGCCGATCCCTCGATTTCCGACGAAAAGCTGCGTCGGGTCGAAAAGATCATTCAGGGCAGGGACTTCACCTGCATCGCCGAAAGCGTCAACGCTGTCGAGGCTTGGCTGGGCAGTATCCCTGGCCATGTCTATGCCAATATTCGCCAGCCGCCGCTTTCCACGCTCAACCTCGCGCACATGATTCCGCTCTCCGCGGTCTGGGCAGGGCCGATCGAGGATGAGCACTTTGGCGCTCCGCCGCTGTTCTTCGCCAGAACGGAAGACGCCACGCCGTTCCGGTTCAGCCTGCATGTTGGAGATGTCGGCCACACTCTCGTCATCGGCCCGACCGGCGCCGGCAAGTCGGTCCTGTTGGCGATGATCGCGCTTCAGTTCCGGCGGTACCAAAACAGCCAGGTCTTTGGCTTCGATTTCGGCGGCTCAATCTGCGCGGCCATGCTCGCCATGAATGGCGATTGGCACAGTCTCGGAAGCAATGCCCCAGGCGGGCAGGGGTCTGACGATCCGTTGTCCTTGCTCACCTTGGCCGATCTGTCGGACGACGTTCACACCGTGTCGCTGCAGCCGCTTGCCCGCATCCATCATACGCCAGAGCGGGCCTGGGCGGCCGACTGGCTTTTCGACATTCTACTGCGCGAAGGCGTGGCCATCACGCCGCAGGTCAAGGAACATCTGTGGTCGGCGCTGACGTCGCTCGCTTCTGCGCCAGTCCAGGAGAGGACGCTGACTGGCCTGTCCGTGCTGCTGCAGTCCTCGCTACTGAAACAGGCGCTTGGTCCCTATTGTATCGGCGGTGCTTATGGCCATCTGCTTGATGCCGAGCATGAGCGTCTCGGCGAAGCCTCCGTCCAGGCGTTCGAAACCGAGGGCCTGATCGGCACAGGTGCTGCTCCCGCGGTGCTTGCCTATCTGTTCCACCGCATCGAGCAGAGGATGGACGGCCGGCCAACACTGCTGCTCATCGACGAGGGCTGGCTGGCGCTCGACGATGGCGGTTTCGCCGACCAGCTGCGCGAATGGCTGAAGACGCTGAGAAAGAAGAACGCCAGCGTGGTCTTCGCCACGCAGTCGCTTTCCGACATCGACGGATCGCCAATCGCGCCGGCAATAGTTGAAAGCTGCCCGACGCGGTTGTTCTTGCCAAACGAGCGCGCCATCGAGCCGCAGATCACCGAGATCTACCGACGCTTTGGTCTCAACGATCGCCAGATCGAGATCATCGCCCGGGCAATACCGAAGCGCGACTATTACTGTCAAAGCCGCCGCGGCAACCGTCTGTTCGAACTGGGGCTCGGCCCGATCGCGCTGGCGCTCTGCGCCACGTCGTCCAAATCGGACCAGGCCGCGATCGAACGGATTATCGCCGAGGCCGGCCGAGACCATTTTCTCGAGGCTTGGCTAGCGGAGCGCGGTCTCTCCTGGGCGGCCGACCTCATCCCAAATCTCACCAATGTGATCGACCAGTCCACAGAGGAGATTTCGTCATGAATTCCGTTCTTGCAGGCAGCCTTATCCGTCGCATGGCGGCAGCCGGCGCCATCGCGGTCGCCACGGCGCTTTCATCGGCACCAGCATCGGCGCTGATCGTGTTCGATCCCAGGAATTACGCCGAAAACCTGCTTTCGGCGTCGCGTGCCCTGGAGCAGATCCACAACCAGATGACCTCGCTGCAAAATGAAGCGCAGATGCTGATTAACCAGGCGAAGAATCTCACTTCGCTGCCGACCTCGCTGCTTGGCCAGATTGAGGGCAATTTTTCCGAGATGAAGGCCCTGCTCGGCGAGGCCGAGAAGCTGGCCTATAGCGTCCAGGACATCGAGAGCCAGTTTACCTCCACTTACAAGAATTTCGGTTCGGATCTCTCCAGCCAGCAGCTTGTTGAGGGTGCGCATCAACGCTGGCAGACCTCGGTGTCTGCCTTCGAGCATTCGCTGAAAACCGGCGCCGTCGCAGTCGACAACATCGCAGGGACACAAGAGCAGACGAGCGCGCTGGTCAGCGCCAGCCAGTCGGCTGTCGGCGTGCTGCAGGCGACGCAGGCCGGCAACCAGCTTCTTGCCGTGCAGGCCAAGCAAGTTGCCGATCTTACCGCGATGCTGGCGGCACAAGGAAGAGCCGAGGCCCTTGAGCAGGCAAGGAGGGCGGCAGCGCAGGAGCAGGCGCGGGAACAGTTCAGCCGTTTCATGACGGGCAGCAGCTACAGCCCGTCATCCGTAAAAATGTTCCACGACTGAGGCGAAGACGCATGGATCTCAAGATCGCCGCTCGGATGACAGCCGTTCTCGCCCTTGGCGCCGCCATGACCGCCGCCTTCATGGCGCTGCGCGGCGACGGCTCACAGGACGCGTCCTCCCCGCGCTCCGCACATCCGGGCGGCGAGCCGGCAAGCGTCGAACTTGCCCGATGCCGGGACATTGGCATGGCGGCGATTGATGACGACGCCTGCAGGAAAGCCTGGGCGGAAAACCGCCGACGCTTCCTGCGGCCATCTCGTCCCGTAGCGCCAAATGCGGCTCCGTCGATCGAAAAAGACCCGAGCCGAATGTTGCCGCTCCAACCGCCAACACCACCTCTCGCGGAAGACCGGCATCATCCGGAAACGGTGGCGCCATGAACGACACCGGCGTGATCGATCGCTTCCTCGAAACTTTCACTCGCTACATCGATTCCGGGTTTGGGCTGCTCGGCGGCGAGGTGGCATTCCTGACCTCCACGCTGATCGTCATCGACATCACGATTGCCGGCCTGTTCTGGGCCTGGGGCGCTGACGAGGACGTGCTGCACCGGCTGGTGAAGAAGACGCTCTATATCGGCTTCTTCGCCTTCATCATCGGCAACTTCAACCGTCTGGCCGGCATCGTCTTCGAGAGTTTTTCCGGGCTCGGCCTGAAGGCTGGAGGCTCGGCACTTTCAGGCTCAGCATTGCTGCAGCCGGGCCGCGTCGCGCAAGTCGGCATCGACGCCGGCAATCCGATCCTCGAGGCCGCCAGCCAGCTGATGGGCTACGTCTCTTTCTTCGAGAATTTCGTCCAGATCGTAGTGCTTATGATCGCCTGGGCCATCGTACTGATTGCGTTCTTTCTTCTGGCCGTCCAGATTTTCGTCACGCTGGTCGAATTCAAGCTGACAACGCTTGCCGGCTTCGTGCTGATCCCCTTCGCGCTGTTCAACCGGACCGCCTTCCTCGCTGAAAAGGTGCTCGGCAACATCGTCGCCTCCGGCGTGAAGATCCTAGTGCTTGCCGTCATCGTCGGCATCGGCTCGGGCCTGTTCGGCGAGTTCACCCACGGCTTTGGCGCCGAACAACCCACGATCACAGATGCGCTGTCGCTTGTCCTGGGTGCTCTGTCGCTGATGGGGCTGTCGATCTTCGGTCCCGGCATTGCGACGGGGCTGGTCTCTGGTGCCCCGCAACTGGGCGCAGGTGCCGCTGTTGGCACGAGCCTCGCGGCTGGCGGCCTTGGCCTTGCCAGCGCTATGGGTGCCCGCGCCGCAATAGGCGGTGCTGCAGGCGCACTCAATGCCGGTGGACGCATATCGGCAGCAGCCGCACGCGGCGGCGCACACCTGGCCGGCAGCACTTCGGCCGCCTGGGAACTTGGCGCAGCCACATCCGGAAGAAGTGGTGCTGGCTCAATCGCCGCCGGCATGGCGGGTGTCGCCAAGGCTGGTGCCAGCGCTGCCGTTCAACCCGTCAAGCAGTCAATGTCGCGCGCCGCGTCAGCCCTGTCCGACAGCTACGAGGCCGGCCGTTTGGCAGCTTGGGCTGCGACGAATGGAGAACAGTCAGTGGGAAGAGCTTCCTCAGGTGACACCGCCGACTCCAGTGCAGACTCGCCGCCAACCTGGGCAAAACGCATGAAGCGCGGCCAGGCCATGAGCCACAGCGCCAGCATCGCCGCGCATTCAGTCCACTCCAGCGATCATGGCGGCGGTTCGATGAATGTTTCCCTCGATCAGGACGACCGCCGATGACCCCCTTTAAACGCCCTTTTGTTCGTTACGGAAAAACGCCTCATCCCGAGACGCCATATCAGCGTGCCGCCCAGATTTGGGACGAGCGCATCGGCTCGGCTCGCGTCCAGGCGAAAAACTGGCGGCTGATGGCCTTCGGCTCGCTCGTCCTGGCCGGCGGTTTTGCATCCGCATTGGTCTGGCAGTCGACGCGCGGGTCGGTGGTTCCCTGGGTGGTTCAGGTCGACAAGTTTGGCGAGGCGCAGGTTGTCGCCCCGGCCGTTGCCGACTATCGGCCGACCGATCCTCAGATCGCCTGGCATCTGGCCCGCCTCATCGAACAGGTCAGAAGCATTCCGGCCGACCCGGTCATCGTCCGCCAAAACTGGCTTCGCGCCTACGATTACACCACAGACCGCGGCGCCATTTCCCTCAATGATTACGCTCGCTTGAACGACCCTTTTGCCAAAGTGGGCAAACTCCAGGTCGCCATCGAGGTTTCCAGCGTCATCCGTGCTTCGCCGGATTCGTTCCGCGTCGCCTGGATCGAGCGCCGCTACGAGAATGGCAATCTGGCCGGCACCGAGCGCTGGACCGCAATCCTCACCATCGTGATTCAACAACCCCGCGACGCCGACCGGCTCAAAGCCAATCCGCTCGGCGTCTATGTCAACGCCATCAACTGGTCGAAGGAGCTTTCATGATGCGTGCGGCACGAACAAGAACATCGGCGAGACCGGCCACGCGCAATGCGCCCAAGGCGCGTATGCTTGTCCTGGCACTGCTGTCAGCAACGGCGCTCGCCGGCTGTGCTTCGAAGAAATATATTCCGCCGGAAATCGCCTATGACGATGCGGTGGCTGCCGTGCGCAAGGTCGACCCGCCTGGTCCGGTGAAGGTGGTGGAAGTGCCGAAACCGCTTCCGCTGCCAGGTCAGTTGAAACCGGTCGAGGCCATGAAGGTGAAGCCGGAACCGACCGATCCGAAGCAGCGGATCAGCCAGGCGAACGAGGCAGCGAGGATGCAGCCGGTTCGCGACGGGTTCGTCAATGCCATCCAGCTTTATCCCTGGAGTGAGGGCGCGCTCTACCAGATCTATGCCGCGCCCGGCCAGGTCACAGACATCGCCTTGCAGCCCGGGGAGCAGCTTGTCGGCTCCGGGCCTGTGGCCGCCGGCGACACGGTGCGCTGGATCATCGGTGATACACAAAGTGGGGCAGGGGAGCGCCAGCAGGTCCATATTCTTGTGAAGCCGACACGGCCAGATCTCCAGACCAATCTCGTCATCAACAGCAACCGCCGCACCTATCATCTCGAGCTGCGCTCGACCGAAAAGACCTACATGGCTTCCGTCTCCTGGCAGTACCCGCAGGACCAGCTGATTGCGCTGCGGCGGCAGAATGCGCAGGCTTCCGCCGCACAGCCGGTCGCGTCCGGCGTCGACATTCAGAAGCTGAATTTCCGCTATCGCATCGAGGGCGACACAGCACCCTGGCGGCCGCTTCGCGCCTTCGACGACGGTGCAAAAGTCTATATCGAGTTCCCGTTAGGCATAGGGCAGGGCGAAATGCCGCCGCTCTTTGTCATAAGCCCAACGGGCGGCTCGGAACTGGTCAATTACCGGGCTCGCCAGAATTATTACGTGGTCGATCGACTGTTTGCCGCCGCGGAATTGAGGCTCGGCGACAAGACGAGCGAAAAGCGCGTCCGCATCGTGCGTACGGACGGGAAACGAACCTCGCCAAGCACGAGGCTGTTCCGATGAGTGACCCTGCAAACGCACCCAACCAAGACATTCGAGCGGAACTGCGCCTACGGCCCGAGCCGGCCAGGGTCACGCGATTGTCGCGCAAGATGCTGTTAGGCGTTGGTGGAATTGCCAGCGCTGCGATCCTCGGCACGTTGATTTGGGCGCTCGACACCAGACGGCGCGGGATCGAGCAACCACCCGAGCTCTTCACCACCGAAAACCGCTCAACGGCCGATGGGTTACAGAAACTGCCGAAGGATTATGCCGGTGTTCCGCAACTCGGCCCCGCGCTGCCTGGCGATTTGGGCCGGCCGATCTTGCGTGCCCAGGAGCGCGGCAAGCCGGTTGGGGCGTCCAACATCAGTGCACCGCGCGCCGATCCGGAAGAACAACGCCGACTGGCCGAGATCGAGGCCGCACGCGTGGCGAAGCTCTTCACCGATACGAACACACCAGCTGATCCGGCACGACGGGGTGCTGGCAGCAGAGTTATAGAACCGGACACCCAATTTGGTCTGACTCTGCCCCCAAGGCCGCCACCGATCGATCCTGGTGCCGCGCAAAACATGCAGGACCGCAAGCTGGCCTTCGTCAATGCCGAGCCAGACAGTCGCACCGTCAGTCCCAATAGGCTCGCCGAGAAAGCCTCGCCCTATGTGGTGCAAGCCGGTACCGTCATACCGGCTGCCCTTATTACCGGCATCCGCTCCGACCTGCCCGGCGAGATCACCGCCCAGGTGACGGAAAATGTCTACGACAGCCCGACAGGATCCCATCTCCTGATCCCACAGGGTGCGAGACTGATCGGCCAGTACGACAGCCACGTCGCCTTCGGCCAGGCGCGCGTGCTGCTGGTCTGGAACCGGCTGATCATGCCTGACGGCACCTCGATCGTGCTGGAGCGCCAGCAGGGCGCAGACGCTGAAGGATTTTCCGGGCTGGAGGACGAGGTCGACCACCATTGGAGCCAGATGTTCCGTGCCGCAGCGCTCTCCACGTTGCTCGGCATTGGGACATCGCTGGGGTCCAGCGACGACGAAAGCGAAATCGCCAAGGCCATCCGCGAAAGCGCGCAGGATTCGGCCTCCGATATTGGCCAGCAGCTCGTTCGCAATCAGCTCAATGTCCAGCCGACGCTCACCGTACGGCCCGGTTTTCCGGTTCGCGTGATTGTCAATCGCGACCTTGTTCTTATACCTCACCGCACGCCGAAGGATCCATCATGACCAAGCTGAAACTCTCCGCCATTCCCGATGACCGTGCGGTCAAAATCACGGCCGAACTGCCTGCCGCCGTTCATCGCGACCTTGTCGCTTATGCCGATGTGCTTGGCCGTGAAAGCGGCCAGACAATCGCAGATCCGGCAAAGCTGATCGCACCGATGCTGGCACGGTTCATGGCAACGGACAGGGCATTCGGCCGAATGCGTTCCAAGACGAAGTCAGGGTGATCAACGGCAGCGATCGGCCTGTTGCCTGCTCGGCCTGACGGTTGTCCGCACTGAGAGCCACCCCGCATCTGCTCAAGATCAGCATTGCGGTCCGCCAGCGATCAAGGTCGCACCCTATGAAACCGGCCAGACGAACACGAAGGACAGCAGGGCTGACGGACCTGTAGGTGGCCTCATCTCAGACCAAACAAACGAACCGTCGACCTCACCATCGCCTCGAGCCTGGGACGAGTGGGGTCTTTTGAGCCTCCGCTCTGACGGGATGAATACCAAAGCCATTTTATTATGCTTCGCCAAGCAGCGCCTGGCCTAGGTCTCCTGCAGGGGCATCGCTTCGACGCCATGCCGGAGCGGAAAACGCTCCGATCCCGGGAAGACGACGATGCGCCGTGCCGGAGCAAGATCCTCGCAGGCTTGATGAAAACCCTTTTCCACCTTCGGCGTCAGGCTGCGCTTGACATGGCCCAGAGGCGTTGGCCCGGCAACGTGAGTAGCAGGTCGATCTCCGCGCCTGCGGTTGTTCGATAGAAATTGCTCAGCGTGCCGGCGGGGGCGGCGGCGGTCAGGGTTTCGATCACAAAGCCTTCCCAGGAGGCGCCGGCCACTGGGTGCCCAAGCACGTCTTCCTGCGTGGCGAGACCAAGCAGTGCATGGGTGATTCCGCTGTCGCGGACATAGACGCGCGGGGATTTCACCAAGCGCTTGCCGACATTGACATGCCAAGGTTCCAGCCGGCGAACCAGCAGGAGATCAACGAGTAGGGCGAGATAGGACGCGGCTGTCTTGGCGTCGACGCCGAGTGCGCGGGCGAACTCGGCAGCGTTGAGCAGGCCGGCTTGGTGGTGCGCCAGCATAGTCCAGAAGCGGCGCAGCGTCTCGGCCGGAATGCGCGGACCGAGGAGGGGGATGTCGCGTTCCAGATAAGTGCGGATGAAATCCAGCCGCCATCGCTGGAAAGCTGTCGGGGAAGCCGCCGCGTACCCATAGCGGCCCAAGGTGGGCGACGCCGACATCGAGGCCATCGATCGGATGCATTTCGAGATAGGCAATGCGGCCGGCAAGGGTCTCGCCTGACTGCCTCATAAGATCGATCGACGCCGAACCTAAGAGCAGGAACCGGCCGGCTTTGCGACCGCCATGCCGACCGCGGTCGATCAGCCCGCGTAGGCTCTGGAACAGGTTCGGTAGCCGGTGGACCTCGTCCAGGATAACCAGCTTGTCCGGATGCTCGGCCAGGTAAAGCTCCGGCTCGGCAAGCCGGGCGCGGTCAGCGTCCGATTCGAGGTCGAGATAGATCGAAGGACGCCGTTCGGCTATCTCCAGCGCCAGGGTTGTCTTGCCGACCTGACGCGGCCCGAGCAGCGCCACAGCCGGCATGCTATCCAGCATCTCGGTGAGTTCTGTGCTGATGCGGGGTTCAATCATCCTTGCAAGTATGGTTCCAGTTTTGCAAGGAAGAACCGCGGCCCGGCGGCGCGAGACGGGCGGAAGAGGAAGTGGCGTTAAAGCGCGGACGCCTTGGTTAGATTTGGCCCCGAACCGCTCAAACCGATGCTGACACGGTTCATGACAACAGACAGAGCGTTGCTAGGCCCCAACGCGCTCTGAAACCGGGTGACTGTTCGGGTCATGCCGGTCGGATGACTGTCAGGACGAATACCGATCGCGCAGGAATGAGATGAAGGTCGGCAGGGCAGGATTGGCGTTGTCGGGACGCCAACGGGCTAAACTGGAGATCTGGATTGGTTTGCCCCCGATCCGCAGCTTACGACAGACCGCATCCTGAGGAACTCTGTCGGCATCTTGATCGTGGATCAGAGCGACTCCAAGCCCGTTTCCGACAAGGCGCAAAAGGATGCCCGCACTGACGTGATGTTCGACGATTGGAGGAAGCTGCACGCCGCGTCCAACAACGTCGGCGAGCAGAAATGCTTCGCCCTGGCGCACCAGCAATGTCTCCTGGTGCAACTCGTGCCACTCGATCACGGAACGGGTTGCCAGAGGATGATTTGAGGCAAGAACGATAGCCAAAGTGTCTTTCCATAGCGTCAGTTCGAATGCGCCGCCGGCAAATCGGGACGAGGAGGTCACGACGACGTCGACCTGCGTGGCACCCAGTGTAGCCTCAGGCGAAGGGTAAGGACTCTCTGTCAAGCTGACGGTCACATTGGGATGAGATTGCCCGAACTCGATGATTGCATCCAACGCTCGCCCGGCAAGGATGATCCCGTTGGAGCCGATGGAAAGCTTTTGGTGTTCATCTTTGATGCCGGTCCTGGCCAGGGTGAGAGTATTGTCAAGCTCGAGCAGAACGGAGCGCAGACGCTCCAGGAAGCGCTCGCCTGCCGGGGTTGGGCCGACGCCGCGAGCATGGCGATGAAATATCCTCGTTCCCATCGCATATTCGAGATCGCGTATGCGCCGGCTGAGCGCGGAGTGATCGATCCCTGCGCGTTGCGAGGCGCGAAGAAAGCTGCCCTCCTCCGCGACCACAAGCGCATAATTGAGGGTCGCGAGTTGGATGGAGCTCCGCATCTCTGCTCAAAGTCAAGTTGGCGACAAAACGCGTTTGAGCGCTTTTGGCCGCTGCGGGCTATCGCCAAATCTCAGTATTGACACAGGTGAGCAGTCCAACCCTCCTTACAAGAACAATAATGAAGACACCGTGCATGGCGCACTCGTTTCGGAACGGTTGTCCGCATGGCCAACCGCGCTCGGCGAGTGCTGCTGTGTCTAGTCGAGTATTGGGCGCCCTAATTGGTGGGGCGATCTTGTCTGTATCTTTGCATGATGCGCCTGCCAATGGCACTACCAAGATTTGGCGAGTGACAGCATGGATCAGTCATACACATCATCTGTCAATTCCAGGTGAGGAGATGACGTGGTGACAAAGACGGGGATGCTGAGATCCGGCCACCGGACAAACTCGAGCAACATCAACAACGAGACGATCAGGCTGCCACTTGCGGTAGGAGTCGGACGAGCGCACGCCCATCATGGGGAATTCCTCCAAGGCGTCTTTGAAGGGGAAAACGGAAGGCTTTGTCGCGGACTCGTAACCCTGCCGCTCACGTCGCAAGAGTCGCTAGCGACTTTCTGGCCGCATGAACAAAATGGGATTCGACCGCGGCCTGCAAACCGGACCAAAGCGGCTCGCGCGGCAGCCCTTACGCTCGAGCATATCGGAATGGCCGATGGAGGTGGGGAGCTTACGATCGAAAGCCCTATTCTGATAGGGCATGGCTACGGCTCCTCGACCGCAGACGTCATTGCGGCGATTCGTGCGGTGGCAGCTGCAGCGGGCCTCACGCTGCGCCAATCAACGGTTGCGCGACTGGCGGTGGCCGCAGAAGGCGCAAGCGACGCCATTGTACGGCGACCAGCCTATCCTCTTCGCCCACCGGGAAGGCCGTACAATCGAACACTTCGGTGGCGAGTTCCCGCCCCTTCTCTTGATAGGTTTCAGGGACAGCAGTGCCCGGCCGATCAATACGCTAAGTATGCCACGGGCACGCTACAATGGTGAGGAAATCGGGCTGTTCCGTGTTCTGCGGGGACTGGCGAACCGCTCCATCCGGCAACAAGATCCCCGCCTGCTTGGACGTGTCGCAACCATCAGCGCCAGTATCAGTCAGAGGCACCTGCCGAAGGCATCCTTCAATACCGTTTTGGATATAGCGCGGGCGCATGACGCGTGCGGTGTGCAGGTGGCCCACAGTGGCACATTGATCGGCATCCTTCTGGATGCCACTGCACCCAGGGCGGCCATGCGCGCTGCTGAACTCGCAAGGCAGGTGAGTGGCGCAGGCCTCCAAGGTGTGCATACGTTTGCCCTCAATGCCGAAACGGGGCTAATCCAGTGAGCGCGGCGCAAGACTATTTACGCGCCTATGAGACGCCGCGATTTGCCCAACTCGCACCTAATCTCAACGCCGCCTGCTTTTCCCTCATGAAGCTGATCCCCGCCCGGTTCATGGTCGATCAGGCAGAAGCGTCAGGGCGCCTCAGGCAGGAAGGTCACATCATCGAAACGACGTCGGGCACATTCGGCCTCGCCATCGCCATGCTAGCTGCGGTGCGTGGCTATGCGCTTACACTTGTCACGGCCTCCAGCCTCATCGACCTGAAACTCAGGCGGCGACTGGAACAACTTGGTGCCAAAGTCATGGCCATCGACGATCCTCGAGGAGACGGCAATCAGAGCGGTCGGCTCCAGTATCTTCAACAGACCCTGCGGGACAGCCCGGGCACGTATTGGCCTCGACAATACGACAGTCCGGAAAACCGCCTTGCCTATGCGCGCCTGGCCGACCTCGTTGTTCGATCATTCGGCCGTATCGATTGCCTCGTCGGCTGCGTGGGCACTGGGGGATCGCTTTGTGGAACCGGAGGCTTCCTTCGTGAGCTTTTTCCTGATCTCAGGATGATTGCTGTCGATACCCACCGAAGCATGCTCTTTGGCCAGCCTGTCGGACGTCGCATGCTGCGCGGGCTCGGTAACAGTGTTTTGCCGGAAAATGTTCGTCATGGGATGATCGACGATATCCATTGGGTGGGTGCATTGCCGGCTTACGCAATGGCGCATGGGCTGTTTCGCGATCACGGGCTCTTCATGGGGCCGACCAGCGGCGCCGCAGCCTTGGTCGCCGCCTGGTTCGCCAGGCAGAATCCGGAAGCCTCCACCGTCGTGATAATGCCAGATGAAGGGCATCGTCATTCCGATACAGTCTACAACCCCGACTGGCTCGCCGGTTTGAAGGATTGGCCAATCTCAATTCCTCTTGAACCAACTGTTCTCACGCAAATTCGTCCGGCTGAAGAGACGGCATGGACGAGATTCCCTTGGAACCGCAGAACTTTAAACGCCGGCCTCGCAGGGCTGGACGACTTGTCCCCTACGCAGTAACAGGTCCGAATTCAGAGTTAGGCGCGACAAACCAGCATCGGCCAGGAGTCAGACAGGGTGCATGACCCGGTGAAGAAAATCCCTAGTGCGTTCGTGTTTCGGATTTCGAAGCAGCTCCTTGGCCGGGCCTTGCTCAACGATCCGGCCGCCGTCGAGAAAGAGGACGCTATCGGAAACCTCTCGGGCGAACTGAATTTCGTGCGTAACCACGAGCATGGTCATGTTCTCGTCTGCGAGCGCGCGCATGACCTGCAGGACCTCGCCGACCGTTTCCGGGTCAAGTGCGGAGGTGGGCTCGTCGAAAAGAATGGCCTGTGGGCGCATCGCCAGGGCGCGGGCGATGGCCACTCGCTGCTGTTGGCCGCCCGACAATGACGCGGGATAGGCATTTGTCTTGTCGGCCAAGCCGACGCGATTGAGCAATGCCATGGCCCGCTCGCGGACCTGGTTCCTATTTTCCTTCAGCACGTAGAGCGGGCCTTCCATGACGTTTTCCAGGGCTGTGCGGTGCGGAAACAGGTTGAAGCGTTGGAAAACCATGGAAACGCGGGTGCAGATGGCGTGAACCTGGGGCGAGGCGGCATCCACCACGGTGCCGTCGATGCTGATGCGACCGCGCTGATAGGTCTCAAGCCCGTTCACACATCGTAGAAGCGTCGATTTGCCGGAACCCGAGGGCCCGATCAAACATACGACCTGTCCCTTGGCGATCTCGGCGTTGATCCCCTTGAGGACTTCATGGGCGCCGAAGGACTTGTGCACATCGTCGAAGGTGATCATCCCGCCGCCCCAAGATAGCTCTCGACTCTGCGCATAAACAGGTTCAGCGGAACGGTCAGGCACAGGTAAAGCAGTGCCACCAAGGTAAAAACTGTCATGTTGTCGAATGTGGACGACGCAAGCATCTTACCCTGCATGGTCAACTCCTGAACCGAAATCACCGACACAAGCGAGGAGTCCTTTAGCAGCATGATCATGTTGTTGGCGTAAGGCGGCAGGATAATCTTGACTGCTTGCGGCAGCACGACGCGGCGCATCATCAACGGACGCTTCATCCCGATCGATTTTGCCGCTTCGACCTGACCCTTATCGACCGCCTCGATGCCCGCCCGGAAGGTTTCCCCGAGATAGCAGGAGTGAGCCAGGCCCAGCCCGATCGTGCCAGCCTGGAGCGCAGTCAGGTTGATGCCGATCTCGGGCGCGACAAAGTAGATATAAAAGAGAACCACCAGCAGTGGTATGCCGCGCACGAAGTCGACAAGGAGCCGCGTCGGCACGGCGAGACAGCGTATCCCCGATGTCCTCAACAGCGCCCAGACAAGGCCGAGCGCCGTCGCCAGACACAGCGCAAGAAGGGTTATCACGACGGTCAGCCAAACGCCTTGAAGAAGAAGCGGTAGATATTCCGTTGCGTGCGCGATGAAATTGGTCATGGCCGGCTTCCTCTTGGCACGTTCCCGGCCGTCAAGGCCGGTCATTTCGATGCGATCCTATGGTCCTGCCAGCCGACGCTTGTTTCGAGCTCAATGCGGGATGGCTTCAGAGGCCATATTTGGCGAATATTCGGGTTAATTCGCCGCTTTCCTTCAGCTTGGCGATGGAGGCATTCACCTTTTCGAGAAGCAGTGGATTTTCCTTGGCAACCGCCAACGCGACTTCGCCTTTTTTCATCGGCCGATAGCCGTCGACGAGGCGAACACCCAGTTCGGGGTTCTTTGAAAGCTGATATGCGACGATCGGGGCGTCACCAAAGCCGGCCTTGATGCGGCCCAAGACCACATCACGCATCATGTCAGCGATTGAGTCGTAGAGCTTGACTTGACCGAAGACGCCAATCGCTTCCAGGGCGTCAGCGTAGGTCGAGCCGATCTGCGCCCCGACGGTCTCACCTCTCAGCGCTTCGATCGTGTAGTTCTTGCTGTCGCCGGCAGCAACAAACATCGCCTCGCCATAGGCGTAAACCGGCGTGCTGAAATCGATCACCTGCTTGCGCTTGTCCGTTATGAACATGCTTGCGGAAATCAGATTGATCTTGTCGGTCGTCAATGCCGGGATCAGGGCTGGAAAAGCATTTACCTGGAAGTCAGCGGTCGTACCAAGGTTCGCGGCAATCGCACTTGCCAGATCGACCATCGCGCCAGTCGGCCTTCGCGTTGCGGTGTCGACAAACGTGAACGGCACTCCGGTTGGCGTGACGCCGACTCTGAGCGTTTCCTCAGCCATCGTCTGAGTTGCCATTGCGACACTGAGGGCTGCGAGCCAGCCGATGAGCGTTTTGCGAAGCATGAAAATTCGCCTTTCATCGTGTTTGAATCGAGGTTCCGCTCGCTAAGCGAGTTGAATTTGCCTCTCGTGGATAGCTTTTGGAAGTCGCAATACCGTCCAGTGGTGGACGAGATCATCAATCGATCAGAAATCGAATATGGTCATGATCGTCTCTGTCTTCTCTTCACGACATCTTGGTCGCACCTTGTTCATGAGAGGGTGTGAAATGGTCACAGTCCCCGGCCAGATGTTGCCACGCGTCGGCAACTGACCGAAACGATTGTGGTGCGTGGTCCGGGCCGGTCGAACGATCCAAATCCTTGAGGCCGCTCGCTGTCACGATGGCAACGACGCTGTCCGAGCGCGCGATCGTGCCCTCCCGTCTCAAGGATTCAATGGCCGCAAATGGCGTCACCGAGGCAAGCTCGGCAAACACTCCCTCGGTGGCCGCAAGCTGCTGCTGCATGTCTATCAGGCCGAAGTTGCCGACCGGCATTGCCATGCCGCCAGATTCACGCAGCGCGTTGAGCGCCTGAAACGTGCTTCGTGTGGTGCCGATCGAGATGGCAAGCGTGTCGAAACCCGCGGGAACCTCGGCGACCAGATCGGCCTTGCCGGCAAGCGCTTTGGCCAAGGATCCGTGCACTTCCGCCGCCACGAGTCTCGGCAACCGATCGATCCTGCCTTGGCTAAGAAGATCCTTGAATCCCGCCCAGAGCCCGGCAAGCGCGTCGCCATAGCAAACAGGCAAGGCGCACCAGTCCGGCACGGCTCCGTGCATCTGTTCGACGATCTCGTAAGCCAAGGTCTTGTAGCCCTCGATCCCAACAGGATGACTGCCGACGACGGGGCTGTGAAACGGCGACGTCGCAAACCATCCGAGGCGCTCGGTACCAGCGGCCAGCAATGGCCAGCGATGGGACTTGTCGGCCAGGGATACGACGCTGGCGCCGTATTTGCGGATCTGCGCCAACATTGCGCCAGCAGTGCCTGAGAATGTGACAACGACGCATTTCAAGCCTGCCCGAGCAGCATAGGCGGCAAGTGAGGCCCCGGCGTTGCCCGACGAAGCCGTCGCCACGACGCGTGCGCCACTCAAACGTGCTATCGACACCGCCACGGTCGAGAAGCGGTCCTTGTGGGACCAGGTGGGGTTTGCGCCCTCGTCCTTGATAAGCAACTTGGGGACATCGAGCTGCTTCCCCAGCCTCTCGGCGCTCAGCAACGGCGTCAGACCCTCGCCCAGAGAGATTGCATCGCTGAGCGCACAAGGGAGCATGTCGGCGTAGCGCCAGAGCGAGGGCAGCGCGGCACCCGCTGCGGAAGCGGCCGATGTAGCTCCTGATGGATCGTAGACGACCCTAAGATTGGCTGGCGCTTCCGCACAGCATATCGGGCAGCCGCGAGAGTCGATTTTGGTATCGATCCGGAACAAGACGCCGCATCGAATACAGGAAAGACCTGCCGCGCGGTTCATGACGGCACCCGCGTGATTGCATCGCGCGTCTGCGTCAGCCGCTCCACTCCGCCCTGGCGAACAACAACCATGTCCTCCACCTGGAGGCCCCAGCGGCCGATTTCGTAGTAGGGCGTCTCCACGCACAGCACCATGCCTTCTTCAAGGACGTCTGTACTGCGCGCCGAGAGCGTCGGCGCATCATAACCATCAAGGCCGATGCCATGGCCGACGTGATCGCGCTCGTAGTGGGCAATTCCTTCGCGCTGAACAACACGCATCACCGCCTCGAAGAGCTGTGCTGCTGCCATGCCGGGCCGGATAATGTCGCAGGCGTGCTGAACGCCGCGCAGCAGAGCCTGCTGAAGCCGATGCGCCTGCGGCGGCGGCTCGCCCAGCGTGGCGATGCGGGCAATGTCGGCGCGGTAGTGCCGAAACCGGCCACCGACGTCGAAGCGGATGATTTCTCCAGCGCGCAACTTGCGGTCCGACGGCTGGACGTTCATGAGCGCGCTGCGCTCGCCAAAGCCGATGCATCCCAGTACGGGCAGGGCGCCTTCCTCAACCGTCTTGACATGAAAAGCACGCGCCAGGTCTGCTTCGGTGGCGCCTTCCCGAGCAACTGCGAGTGCTGCTTGAATGGAGCGTTCGGCAATCTGGGCAACTTGGCCGAGCCGTTCGATTTCATCTGCCGTCTTTACGGCACGAACCTCGCGAAGCAATGCGGTGGCTGGTAGGAACGACGCATTGGGAAAATGGGCTCTGAGGGTTTCCTGGTATCCTGGCGCGAGCCCCGCCTCGTCTATGCCGATCCGCCCACGGCCGAGCTTGGCTTCTTCCAATGCGGCGACCAAAGCCGCAATGGCATCGCCATGCCTCGGCAGGTCTCGAAGCTGGAGGTGTCGTTCATTGGCGAGGTCCACGGTGGTCGAGGAACCGACATTGGCGTAAAAGTCGCCATAGCGCCGAACCTTGCTTACCCACAGTTCCTGATCGGCAACGAGGTCGAGGGTGCTGGAGCTTGCGATGATTTCAGGCGTGCCCTTGTCAGGAGCCGGCCACACCACATAAGCCTGCGGGCCGCGACGGATCCATTGCGGCAGAGCCCAGAAGCCGCTCATATAGGTCACGTTTTCCGGGGCAGTCGCTATAATTGCGTCAAGCCCGACTGCCGACATGCATTGTTTCAGGCGCGCTTCGTTAAGCAGCATGATGGGAATCCCGAGCCTGTTTTGCTTCCAGAAAGCCGAGGCCGGTGGAAATGCGCGCCGCAGCCGCCATTACTGCCTCTCCAATCTCAGCGATCTCCACATGCGGTCCCACTGACCGGGGGTAGGCCGCACTTATAGCCGCGATGATTGTGCCTGATGCATCGCGAAGCGGTGCGCCGACCGCAATCAGCCCGGTAAAGTTCTCGTCCAGGGATGTTGTGTAACCAATGGGCTCGGACGCTCTGATTTGAGCAACGAGTTTGTGCGGATCGGTGACTGTGCGTACGGCAACCTGCTCCAGTGGACCTCGTCCAAGAATCCCAATGACCGCCTCGCCGCTCAGCTCCATCAGGAGCGCCTTACCCAACGCGGTGGAATGCAAGGGGAAGGTCTCGCCAGGTGAAGAACGAATGACGACCGGACTCTTGCTTTGCACTGTCAAGAGATAAATTCCGCAGCTGCCCCGCCTGATACCGAGGAATGCGTTGAAGCACCCTTCGGCGGCCAGCGCCTGCAGTTCGATTTCAGCCAAACCAACCAGGCGATCTCTGCCCAGGACCTTCCGCGCCAGCGCCAGCACGGAGTGACCCAGCCGGTAGCGCCGCGAGTCTGGCGACTGCTCGACATAGCCCTGCTCTGCCAGGGTATTCAGAATTCGCTGCACGGCGGGAGCACTCTGCTCAAGCCGGCGGGCGAGTTCGCGCACTCCGACAGCTTCGTCCGCTTCCTTGAGGACATTGAGAACTGCAAGCCCACGTTCCAACGAAAGATTTCCTGTCACTGACGTTCCTTATTTCGGAATGGCGTTCCTTAATATGATGAGAAAAGCAGCAAAGGCCGTGCCTGTCAATGACGAATGTTCATTATAGTGTGTCGTCCTAAAGTGTGCGCAGCGACGACCATGCCGTCATGGACCTACGGTTGGTTGTCGGCCTCAACGTACAGAGGATTCGGCGCGCACAGGCCCTCTCTCAAGAGGAACTGTCGTTCCGTTCAGGATTCACGCGCGCCTATCTGAGTGGTCTCGAGGCCGGCCGTCGCAATCCCACACTCCTGTCGCTCGCAAAGCTTGCCACTGCATTGAGCGTCGACATCGAGGAGCTGACGAAACGCCCCGGCAAAAACGCCCGGGCCCCAGCTGGCGATTGTGCTGTGGCGCCGCGTGAGCGGCGCAAGGGAAAATCCTGATGCTCTCGGCGGCCTGCTGGCCAGTGCATCATGGCGAATTTCGACGGATGAGCTGCTCCACGTCAACTTGCAATGCCAACGCCAGTACCTCCAGCGTATCGACGGTCGGTGAGTTTTCCTCCCGCTCGAGCTTGCCGACATAGTTGCGATCGAGGCCGGCAAGGTCCGCGAGCTGCTCCTGCGACAAGCCCGTGCCTTGGCGCAGCAACCTCAGATTGCGAGCAAAAACAGACCTCAGCCTCATGCGGCGAGGCAGTCAGAACGCGCCCTTTAGTGCCACCTACTATAGTAGTCAAACGTGATGGCGCAGGTTGCGGTCGGACCTAAGTTTCTTATTGTTTCTTTGTCTCAGTACATTGAAAGGACGTGCAATGGCTGCGGTTCACGGGAGCGTTTTGCAAAATGAGCTAATACAAATTTTTGAAGCAACCGCGCAGATTGATCGTGCAACCAGCGCCACAGAAATCATTCGGCAACTGCGCAAGAGCATCGAACGTCACGGCTACGCAGCCTGTCTCGTCACCGAATTGCCACGCCAGGACACCGGGTCCCTGAATGAACACATCCTTGTGAACGGTTGGCCGCAGGAATGGTACGACCACTACATGGCTGCCGGACACTATCGTCATGACCCTTGCGCTGCTTTGTGCCGTGGTGCGATCGGGCCCTTCCTTTGGAGGGATGTCTATCACGACTTGACGAACAGCAATGCCAGGAGGGTGATGGATGAAGCGAAAGAGTTTGGTCTTTGCGACGGCATCTGCATCCCAATCCAGAGTGCGTTTGGCGATCCGGCCTGCGTAACGGTTGCTGGAAGCGAAATTGACTTGGCGCCGGCGGTGCGCCGTACCATTCATGCCCTTGCGCGCCATGCCTACTCGGCTGCCGAACGACTCGTTGGCAACTCGCGCAGGCGGCCGAGACAAAAGCTTTCCCAACGAGAACGTGAAATCCTGCAGTGGGTCGCGGGAGGAAAGACCGCATGGGAGGTTTCCCGAATACTTGGCATCTCGGAAAACACTGTGACGACCCACCTGCGCAACATCAAGCAGAAGCTCAGCACCGCCAACGTTGTGCACGCGATCGTCGAGGCTTTTCGCAGGCACGAAATCGAACTTTGATCCATCCCCATATCTGGGTATTTCCTGGGCAATCGTCGCGTGGTCGGATGGGGTTCCATCTCGAGGAACCGCAATGATTCAGGTCCATGTCGTCGACGCGTCAAACAGCTTTGCCTATCGAGGCGATCTCGACAGCTACTTTCGCCTGCGGCATGAAATCTATGTCGATGAACGTGGATGGCACGAGTTGAGACGCCCCGACGGTCGCGAGATAGACTCGTTCGATACTCCAGAAGCGATTTATCTGCTCGGCATCCAGCCAGGAAGAGGCGTTGTTGCCGGATCCCGTTTCGTGCCGAGCGTTCGGCCACATCTGATGAGCGAAACCTTTCCGCAACTCGCCGACGGTGGCGTTCCGCGCCGATCCAATATCTTTGAATGGACCAGGTTCTTCGTGGCGCGGAATCTTCGTGAGCCCGGCCGACCTTGCCAGGCAGCCGGCGTAATCTACTGCGGAATTTTGGAATTCTGTATTCAGCGACATATCAGCAATCTGACAATCGTGTGCGAGGAGTACTGGTTCGACCGCCTCGCATCGATTGGCTGGAGTCCGAAGCAGCTCGGGCCTTCGCTCGCACATGATGATATGACAATCATCGGTCTGATGGTTGATGTCAGCCCATCAGCCTTGAGCGCGACGCGACAATTCTACCGCATAACGGAGCCTGTGCTTTGGGCCGAAAGTGCAATCGGACAGCTCGCCTCACCGGACACCATCCGCGGGGGCGCAGCCATCTCTATCGGCCAAAACTTTGATCAAGGCTCCACAGCGCCACTCGCGACCGGCTGAAATCATGCTCTCCCAGAACTTGCGGCAACCATGGAATTGAGTGAATGACCTGCCAACGCGCAAAGGTCATGCCTCTACCGGCAGCCGGTTCGATCGCTTGATCTGGGCAAGCGCGAAGCTGGATTCGATGGAGGCGACGCCGTCGAGCCGGGTCAGCTTTTCGTTCAGGAAGCGCTCATAGGCGTGCAGGTCGCGCACCACGACACGCAGCAGATAGTCGCGCTGGCCGGTCATCAGATAGCAATCGACCACCTCCGGCCAGCGCGCGATCGCCGCATTGAACCGCTGCAGCTCGTTCTCGCGCTGGCGTTCCAGCTTGATTGAGGCGAACACCGAGATTGGCAGGCCGACCAAATCCTGGTCGATCAGCACGGCGTAACCGGTGATGACGCCCATATCCTCCATCAGGCGGACCCGGCGGGCGCAGGGCGAGGCCGAAAGGCCGACCTGGTCGGCAAGCTGCTGCGCCGTCATCCTGCCATCGACCTGCAGCGCGGCGATGATCTTCCGGTCGATATCGTCCAGTCGGCTTTTTGGCACGAAACGTCACTCCTGTCGTCGATGTTGGCGAAAACAGCTAACTCAGCTGCCAATCTCATGCAAGTTTAGCGACAATCGGTTTTTGGTCAGCCCTATGATTGCGGCGATCGCAACCGGGAGTCTTGCAGAATGGACAAGCAAAAACTGGAGGCACTTTCGGCGCTGGAGAAAAAGGTGCTCTGGCTGTCGGCATGGATGATCCACAACGCCAATCATCTGCGCGAAAGCACCGACGGCCTAAAGGTCGGCGGGCACCAGGCATCCTCGGCCTCGCTGGTGACGATCATGACCGCGCTCTATTTCTCGGTGCTGAGGCCACACGACCGCGTTGCGGTGAAGCCGCATGCCTCGCCGGTATTCCACGCTATCCAGTATCTCCTTGGGAACCAGACGAGGGAGAAGCTCGAACGGTTTCGCGCCCTCGGTGGCGCGCAAAGCTATCCGTCGCGGACCAAGGATGTCGACGACGTGGATTTCTCGACCGGCTCCGTTGGGCTCGGCGTCGCGCAGACGCTGTTTGCCTCTCTTGTGCAGGATTATCTCAGCGCCCGCGACGAAAGCATGCCCGAGGGCCGCATGGTGGCGCTGATCGGCGACGCCGAGATGGACGAAGGCAACATCTTCGAGGCGCTGTTGGAGGGGTGGAAACACGGCCTGCGCAACTGCTGGTGGATCGTCGACTACAACCGACAGAGCCTCGATGCCGTGGTTCGCGAAGGCCTTTGGGAACGCTTCGAGAACATTTTCCGCAATTTCGGCTGGGACGTCGTCATCCTGAAATACGGCTCGCTGCTCGAAGCCTGCTTCACCGAACCGGGCGGCGAGGCGCTAAAGGCCTGGATCGACGCCTGCCCGAACCAGCTCTATTCGGCGCTGACCTATCAGGGCGGCTCCGCCTGGCGCAAGCGCCTGATCGCCGACATCGGAGACAAGCCGGGCCTGGCATCGCTTCTCGAGCGGCGCTCCGATGCCGAGCTCGCCGCGCTGATGACCAATCTCGGCGGCCACGACCTGCCAGGCCTGATCGAGGCCTTCGGGACGGCACGCCGCAACGATCGACCGACTTGCTTCATTGCATACACGATCAAGGGCTTCGGCCTGCCGCTCGCCGGCCACAAGGACAACCACGCCGGCCTGATGACCAAGGATCAGATGGCGGTCCTTCGCGCCTCGATGTCGGTCGGCGACGGGCGGGAGTGGGACGCCTTCGAGGGATTGGCTGTTGGGGATTTGGAGCTGCAAGGGTTCCTCGATGCCGTTCCGTTCGCGGCAAAGGGCCAGCGGCGCCGACACGCCCAGCGCATCGTGATCCCTGGTCGTCTCGTCGCGGAAGCCAAAGGCAGCGTCTCCACGCAGGTCGGCTTCGGCAGAATTCTGGACGAGATTGCGCGAGCTGGCGGGCCGCTCGCCGACGCGATCGTCACGGCATCACCCGATGTCACGGTTTCGACCAATCTCGGCCCCTGGGTCAACCGGCGCGGCCTGTTCGCGCGTCAGTCACTCGCGGACACTTTCCGCAGCGAACGCATCGCCTCGGCGCAGAAATGGGAATTCGGCACCTCCGGCCAGCACATCGAACTCGGCATCGCCGAGAATAATCTGTTCATCCTGCTGTCGGCACTTGGGCTGTCGCATTCGGTTTTCGGCAAACGGCTGCTGCCGATCGGCACACTCTACGATCCGTTCATCCAGCGCGGTCTCGATGCGCTCAACTATGCCTGCTACCAGGACGCGCGCTTCCTCCTTGTCGCGACGCCTTCGGGGGTCACATTGGCGCCGGAAGGCGGGGCGCATCAGTCGATCGCCACACCGTTGATCGGCATAGCGCAAGACGGGCTTGCCGCCTACGAGCCGGCCTTCGTCGACGAGTTGGGCGTGATCATGCGCTTTGCCCTGGATTATATGCAGCGCGACGGCGACGCCGTGCAGTCGGAGCGCACCTGGCTGCGCGACGAGACCGGCGGCTCGGTCTATCTGCGGCTCTCGACGCGCCCGGTCGAGCAGATCACGCGTAGCGTGACGCCCGTACTCGAGCAGGAGATCATCGACGGCGGCTACTGGCTGCGGCATCCGGGTCCTAATGCCGAAGTAATTGTTGCCTATACCGGCGCGGTTGCGCCGGAAGCCATCGAGGCTATCGGCATTATGGCGGAGGACCGTCGCGATGTCGGTCTCCTGGCGGTGACCTCGGCCGATCGGCTGAACGCAGGCTGGACTGCCGCGAGCCGGGCACGCGAACGCGGCGTTGTTCATGCCAGGAGCCATGTCGAAAGGTTATTTGCCGACCTTCCGGCGCATTGCGCCATCGTCGCCGTCACCGACGGCCATCCGGCCGCGCTCGGCTGGTTGGGCTCGGTCTACGGCCATCGCACGCGTAGTCTCGGCGTCGAGCATTTTGGCCAGTCGGGCACGATCGGCGATCTTTACGGGCATTTCGGCATCGACGCCAATTCCATAGCCACAGCGGCCGACCGGATTGCCGGCGGTCGCCCCATTCGCTACCTGCGTGCTCTAGATTGATGCTGGCAACATTCTCTGGCCGAGGCCTGATCGTGGATCTGAAGTGATGCCACTCACTGCTCGGGTAACGCAGTATCTGGAACGGCGCGCCTCTATCGACCAGGCTAGTGCTGAAGCCCGGTGATCATGGCGACGATCTCGTTCTTGTCGGTCTCGCTGGTCTTGCGCACGCCGATCTGTTTGCCACGTCGCAGAACACAGATCCGATCTGAGAGCCTGAACACCTGGTCGAGACTGTGGCTGATGATCAGCACGCCAATATTGCGCTGCTTCAGCCACAGAACGATCGTCTCGACCTTGGCGGTTTCGGCAACGCCGAGCGCGGCGGTTGGCTCGTCGAGCAGGATCAGCTTGCTTGCCCAGTGCGTGGCGCGCGCGATCGCCACGCCCTGGCGCTGGCCGCCCGAGAGATCGCGGATGGTGGCGTGAGCCGATGGGATGCGAACGTCGAGATCCTTCACCAGCTTTTCGGTGTCGTCAATCATCCGGCGTCGGTCGAGCAGGCCGAAGCGGTTCACCGGCTCGCGGCCAAGAAACATGTTCATGTAGACGGTCTGCTGATCGGCGAGCGCCAGGTCCTGATAGACCACCTCAATGCCGTGGGCGCGCGCCATGGTGGCGCTTGACATTGCCACCGCCTGCCCCTCGATGATGATCGTCCCGGATGTCGGAGCATGCACCCCCGTCACGATCTTGACCAGCGTCGACTTGCCGGCACCGTTATCGCCGACCAACGCCACTATTTCGCCGGGATAGAGCTCGAGCGAGAAATTTTCGATGGCGGTCAGGCCGCCGAAATTCTTGCGGATGTCGCGCAGCTGCAAAACAGGGGCCGTGCCGGTCATGGTCGCGTTCATCGCTTGCTCCTAGACGGGCCAGGCAGCGGTTTCGCCAAAACCGTTTTCGATCGTTTCGACTTGGGGGGCCCCCTTTGAGACACCGGAGATGCCGACCACGTAGGCGCGGGTCACGAACGCCTGGCCGCGAAAGCCGAACACCGCCGTGTCGCCGGGGCGTGGAGCATTGGCGCCGCTAGCGTCAATCATTGCGTAATAGTCGATTGCCGCAGGCGGCGGCACCTCGACGCTTCTGAGCGCGGCGGCGGCCGTGGTGGGATCTGCGGACACGATTGCCTTCACCTCATAGTCCGGAAAGATCGGATCGATATAGAAGCCGCCACCAAGGCAGTAGGCTTTGCCGCCAGACAAATGCGACACCTCGGTCAAATACAGAACGGCAGGGAGCTCCGGCAGATCCTCCATGACGTGCAGCGCGGTGGTGCCGGCCAAGCCATTGCCCGGTTCACATTGCGTGGCGCCGGCTTCGGCCAGCGCGCCAAGCAGGACACTCGACGTCGTGCCGGGCGCGTTCACCTCTATGTTGCTGCGGCCGGACTTGGCGAGCGCTTCGGCAGCTCCGCCCAGTGTCGCCAGATTGTGTGTCGGCAGGACCTTTCGCGTGGTCTGGTCGAACAGCAGCGCCGGGAAGGTGGTGATGCCAGCGAATCGTGCGCCGTCGAGACCATCCAGTTTTTCGGCGACCGCGGCGATATCGGCCGCCTCAAAACCACCTTCGTGGCCGCGGTAGAAAACGTCACCATCGGCGCGGATGCGGGCAAGCAGGTTTTGCGTGTACCCGGCGAGCCTTGCGCTGGCAGCGGCTTCTTCAGCCTTGGTGTCGTTGAAGACGGTCCAATAGTCCGGCCTGAACGTTTTGGCCGCCGCATTGGCCTCGTGCTTTGCGATCTGCTGCAGGTGGCCAAGATGACCGAGCCTCAGGCCGGCTCTGTGCGTTGCCCGCGCGCAGGCCATGTCGACGGCAACGGCCTGATCGATGCCGCCGCGCTTGAGCGCATGGCAGAACGAACTGGCGCGGCCGACCTGCTTGGTCATGGCGAAAATCTTCAGTCCAAACCGGTCGGCCTCGCGCTTCAGGACCCGGGCGTTGCTTTCGACGGCATCGAGGTCGAGCACATACGAATTAGCCGGCAGCTTTCCTTCCTGGTGCAGGCGCATGGCGCTTTCTATAAAGCTCGGATTGCGGCGCCGCAGAACAGCGAGGAACATGACAAAACTCCTTCAACGCGACTTTTCGCGCAGCGATACGGCGACGGCCGCAAGAATGATCAATCCGCGCACGATCATCTGATCGGAGACGGACAGGCCCATCAGGATGAGGCCGTTGTTCAGCATGCCCATCATCAGCGAGCCGACCAGCGCGCCGACAATCGATCCCTTGCCGCCGTTGAGCAGGGTTCCGCCGACAATGACGGCCGCTATCACCGTCATAAGGTCGGTTTCGCCGAGCGTATATTTCGCGGCCTGCAGCCGGCCGGCATAGAGCAGCCCGGCAAGGCCGGCGAGCCCGCCGCTTATGGTCAGAACGGCCAGCCTTATCTGCGCCACGCTGATGCCGGAAACACTGGCGGCACGGCTGTTGTCGCCGGTGGCCAGCACATGGGCGCCGAAGCGCGTCTCGCGAAAGACGAGATGCGCGATCGCAACGACAATGACCGTCCACCAGATCAAGGACGGAACACCCAGCAAAGAACCCGAGCCGAAGAAGCCGGTGAAGGCGTCGTTGGTGACCGGGATCGACCGCAAATCGGTCATCGAGCGAGATACGCCGGCAAACAGCCCGAGCGTCGCCAGCGTTACCAGGAATGAAGGCAACTTGACGTAAGCCACGAGGGCGCCGTTGAGCAGGCCGATCAGCAGGCCGGCGCCGAGGCCAGCCAGCACCCCGGCCACCAAGCCGCAGGCGTTTATCGCCACCGCGGCAGCAAGAGCTGCCACGGCAACGATCGAACCTATCGAAAGATCAATCTCGCCCGCCGACATGACAAAGACAAGGCCGATCGCCATGATCGTCACGGGTGCCGTCTGCAGCACGATGTTCGACAGGTTGCGAACCGTCAGAAAACCGCTGTCCTTCAGTACGATCGCGAAGAACAGAAAGATCGCCAGAAATCCGAGATAGACGACATATTGCTGCAGGTTGAAGCGGCTGACCAAGCTCGCTGCCCGGCCGGGGCTGGTGTTGATACTCGACATTCTCACTTCCTCCGGCGGGGCGCCATTGTCTGCCGCTACTTCATGGCGGCCGCGATGGTCGCGGGCACGTCCTTGTTGAGGGACCGCTTCCACCCGTCCTTGACAGTGTCCTTGGTGACGGCGAGGGAATCGACCACCATGAACGGCGCGGCCTTCTTGCCGATCAACGAGGCGGCCGTGGCGCGTGCCAGCGTCACGCCGATGTCATAGGCTTCGTCTGCGATGAGTGCCGCAACGTTGCCGCCTTTCACCATGTCCAGTGCCGCCGGTTCGTTCAGGTCGAGCGTGACGATCTTGGTGTGGCTGTTGCCGGCCGCCCGCAATGTGGACAGCACGCTAAGCGCCGGCTCAGCCCAGGTGACGTAGATACCATCGAGGTCTGGGTGCTGTGTGATCATCGCCTGCGCGATTTCCTCGCTGCGCGCGGGGTCGGCCATTCCGGCCTCGGCTACGATCTTCATGTCCGGATAGTCCTGCTCGATTGTGTGCTTGAATGCTCCATCGCGCTGGTTGGTGACGTAGAAATCGGCATCGTGAAAGATGTAGCCGACCTTGCCCTGCTTGCCGAGCGCGTCGGCCATTGCGATCCCGGCCTTATTGCCCATCTGGAAAAGGTCGTCCGAAACGATGGTCACATAGTCCTTGTCGTGAACGTAGCCTGCTGGCGAATTGTCGACGAATCCCAATTTCACGCCGGCCTGGCGCGCAGGATCATAGACGGTGGCCGCACTTGCGGGATCGACCGGTAGGGACAGTATAATCGAGGGCTTTTTGGCGAGTACTGTCTCGACGTCGGATTTCTGCCGGGCTGCATCAAAGCCGGCGTCGGTCTGAGCGACCACCGTGATGCCGAGCCGCTTCAACTCGTCCTGGGCGCCGCTGTTCACCGCGTTGGTGTATTCGCTCATCTCATGCCAGACCAGCGCGGCGGTGTATTTGCCGTCCTTGATCTGCTGCTCCTCAGCTGGTGTGAGCACGACGCTCTTTGCCGGCGTCGGCTTTTCCCCGTTCGGTCCCGTGGTGGTGCCGTCGGCTGCGAAGGCGTTGGCGGCGACGAGCGCTACCAGTGCCGACAACATTCCAATTGCTGTGCGCATGTCAGTTCCCCTTGTTTTTATGGTGTCGGCGGCCCTCATTGGCCGCCGGCATTCGCCTGTCACTTGGCCGCGTCGAGCACCGATTGCGGTGCGTCGCGGTTCAACGAATCCTTCCAGCCCTGCGCAACGTTCTGCTTGGTCACGGTAAGCGCCGGGGCAACGACGAAGGCCGGCGTCTCCTGGCCGAGCAGCGCCTTGACGCCGACAGCGGCCATGGCGCGACCGAGCTCATACGCCTTGTCGGCCACCAGTGCGGTCACATTGCCGCCCTTGACCATATCGAGCGCCACCGGTTCGGCGAGGTCGAGCGTGACGATCTTGGTCTTGGTGTTTCCGCTTGCCCGCAAGGCCGACAGCACGCCGTCGGCCGGTTCGGCCCAGGTGACGTAGATGCCGTCAAGATCGGGATGCTGCACGAGCATGGCGCTGGCCAGCTCTTCTGCCCGCGCCGGATCGGAGATCCCCTGCTCGGCGACGATCTTGATACCGGGATAATCCTTCTCGATCGTTGTCTTGAAAGCCTGGTCGCGCTGGTTCGTCACATAGTAACTGGCGTCGTGGAAGATGTAGCCGACCTTGCCTTTGCCATCGAGCGCCTTGGCCAGTGCATCGGCCGCCTGCTTGCCCATCTGGAACAGGTCGTCAGTGACGATGGCGGCGTAGTCGGTTCCGTGCTTGTAGCCTTTCGGCAGATTCGAAAGGAATACCAGCTTGGTGCCGTCGGTGAGCGCCTGACGGAAAGCCTCGGCCGAAGTGACCGGATCGAGGGGCAGCGACAGGATGACGTTTGGCTTGGCTGCGAGCGCGGTTTCGATGTCGCTGCGCTGGCGCGCCGCGTCAAAGCCGGCGTCGGTGGTCACGACGATCTGAATGCCAGCACGGGCAAATTCATCCTTGGCGCCGGCGCTGACCGCATTGGTGAAGTCGGACGAGGTGTGCCACAGCAGCGCGGCCTTGTAGCCCTTCTCCTTCACTGCGGCCAGATCTGTGTCCGACAGAGTAACCTCGGCGCTGGGCGTCGCCGTCTCGCCGCTCGGTCCCACTGTCTGTGCGCCGGCTCCGCCGGCCAACAGCATCAGACTGCCTGCAAGTGCTGTAGCAACAAGTCTGTCTATCAGCATGGTAGTTCTCCCATTTTCGCTCTCAGTTGTCCTTTATTCCGTAACGCCGCAATACTCCGCCATGAACCGGGCGAAGCCTACGATGCCCGCCAGATATTCCTCGACATCGACGTGTTCGTCGAAGGTGTGGCAGTTGCGAATGTCGCCTGGCGCGCAGTACACGGCGGGGATGCCGAGCCGGTTGGTGAAAAATGATGACTCTGACCAGAATGGCGCGCCTTCGATGGCGCCGCGACCAGCCATCGATCGGGCCATGGCGGCAGCAAGGGCGCCGACCTCCGGCCTGTCAGGTGCAATCTCGGCGGCGTTACCCCCGAGCGGATGATCGCGGCCTGCCGGATAGGCGAACGCCAATATGATTTCAGGATCGGTGATGGCGCCGCGCACCACTGCCTCGATTTCGGCGGCGGCCTCGTCCAGTGACTCGCCGGGCAACAGCTTGCGGATCAGCGACAACGTGCAGCGTTCGGGCACCGCGATGTAGCCTCCGCCCACAAGCCCGGTGATCAGCAGGAAGCCACGCCCAATCAGCGGGTGCTCGGCTCTGGTTGCAACATCTTCCGAATGCTTCCACAGCGCGCTCATGACGGCGTGGCTTGCACGCAAGGCATCCTTGCCGAGTTCGGGTACGCCGAAATAGGCCGATCGTCCGGTGACGGTGATGTCGGTAATGAAGAAGCCGATTTGGGCCGGATAAACCGAAAGGCGGGTAGGCTCCACATAGACGATGAAATCGGGCGCCACGACTTCGCCTCTCTCAATGCGGCCGACGAAGTCCTTGATGCCGGCGGAGACGCCGATTCCAGGCTGGCCGCTCTCCTCGTCGCCGACGAAGGCAAAGGCAACGTCGCCGGCCAGTTCGATGTCGGCCGTGTCGAGCAGAGAGAGTGCCGACAGCGCGGAGCAGATGCCGGCCTTGAGGTCGCCGGCGCCGCGGCCCCAGATCTGCCCGTCGATCATTGGCGCGGCAAACGGATCCTGCCTGGCGGTGCCAGCCCAGTGCTCGCGCCAGCCCTCGACATGAACCGTATCGGTGTGGCCGATGAAGAGCAGCCGCTTGCCGGCGCCGGCACCTTTGCGCTCACCCCAGACATTGGGCCGGCCGGGCGCGAATTCCGCACGCCGAATTTCGCTCAAGCCAAGCATGCGCATGCGGTGTTCAAGGAAGGCGACAAAGTTTTCTTCGTGACCGGTTATGCTTTCGCGGCCGATTGCCCCCTGCAGAAGCTCCACCGCTGCGTCGCAATCGAGGGCGGCGCGCAAGCGGGCGGTGATGTCCTTTGAAGCGGTCATAGCGTGGCCTCGCGCAGCACGGCCGAACTGGCTGGGGGAAGCGAAATGCGTCCGTCGGGCGCGTCGACGCCGAACAGTTTGTTGTGCAACTGGCCGAGCCCGATGGCGGCGGCGCCGATGAGCGCTGCCCGCGACCCGAGTTCGCTGGCCTCAACGGCGATAGGATAGGGGAAGCAGCGCGGCAGCAGGTCCCTAACGCGCAACAGGATTTCCGGCCGCAGCCCGATCGAGCCGCCCAGGACGACCTTTTGCGGATTGGCAATTGCCGCTATGGCCACAATGCCTTGCGCCAGGTAGCGCGCGGTTTCGTCGAGCACCGTCGCGGCATGCCTGTCTCCGGCCAATGCACTGTGGAAAATCGTCGGCACGTTGACGATGTTGCCCGTCAGCGCCGCGTAGCGTTCAACCATGGCGTTGGTTGCGACCACGCGCTCGAAAGCGCCGGCGCGCAACGATGTCGGCGCGAAAGGATCGGCGCCAATCGGCAAAAAGCCCATCTCGCCGGCTGCATTGCTGGCGCCCCGCACCAGATTGCCTCCAACCATGAGGCCGCTGCCGATGCCGGTACCCAGCGCTATGAAGGCGAGATTGTCGATACCGCGGCCGCACCCCTGCCAGTTCTCGCCGAGCACCGCCAGATTGACATCGTTCTCGATCACCACATGAAACCCGAATGCGTGCTCGAAAGCGCGAACGACATTCATTGTGCCAAAGCCGGCAATATTCGGGGCAAGCAGGACGCGTCCGGTCTTCTTGTCGGGTGCACCGGGAACACCAATCACCGCCAGCCTTATCTTTGTGCGCGAGATGCGGTGCCTCTGGGCCGCCTGAAGCGCTAGATCCACGATCTGGTCGACGACGAACTGTCCGCCCCGAGGATCGGTCGGCGCCGTTTCCTCCGCGAATATCTGGCAGGCAAGATCGGTGAGGGCGACCCGGACTTTGGCGCCGCCGAGGTCGACCGCCGCGATGTAGGCCGCGTTAAATACGAGTTCGTAAGTGACAGCCGTGCGTCCGACATGTCCGCTCGTGCGCCCCGTTTCCTGCACCCAGCCTTCCTGCTCGAGTGTCCTGACGATCTCGGAGATTGTCTGCTTAGACAAGCCGGTCTGCTTTGCGATTGAAGCGCGCGAGATCGGCCCACCTTGCACGATCGCCTCCATGACGGAGCGCTGCGAGAACTGACGAGAAATGCGTGGCACGTCGTTCAACAGCAGCTCCGATTAATTCGTTCTGTCACCGAACTTAATAATCATTTTGGACGGCAGTCAACTGGCCGCTCAAAAGAGGGGTTTGTACACCGGGGAAAAACAGCAGCGCTGGCGATCTAACGTCCCGGTGAAAAGCAGGAAGCCCTTCGAAGGCGACTACCAGGTGTTACCGATTTGCGGCGTTGGTGGCGATGACCAAGCTGCGTCGCCGCACCCGATCGTCGACCGCTCGCTTGCCAAGCTCAGGAAGGTGAAGTCGTCCGATATCGGCATCGTCGTCGCCGACGGGCTCATCAAATGCGAGATTGCACCGCAATCCATCGATCGCCTGGCGGTTATGCGAGGTTCTCCTTGGTTCGATGGGCATGTCACTGCCTGACTTCATCGGGGATGCCGAGGCGAAAGTCGCCGCCAAACTCATCGCCGCCGCTGCCGATGACGGCGCTAAGGCGGTCCTGGGAGATGTCGACGCTCACAAGAACGCCTGGGCCGCCAAGAGCAACGAGGAGCGCACCACGCTCAGCCAGTCGCGGCCGGTTGGGCAATCCGCCAGGCCGGCCATCGGGTGAACTGTCCATCGTGCGCTTCCCAAGCGTTGGTCGTGGGTGAGCCCGTCACTGCGCCGACACAGAAACTCGAGGACGGCGAGATCACCGACACGCAGGAATATCTGCCCAATCGTTTCGAGTGCATCGCCCGCGGCTTGAAGATCAACGGCTTTTCGCGCCTCGCTGCGGTTGGCCTGGAGAGCGCTACAAGAAGACCCAAGTCTATGACGCAGCGGAATATTATGCGCCGCAGGACAACTATGAAGGCTATGAGGATGACAACAACGAACGTTGATCTGCGGAAAAGTGCGCAGGGCAGGGGCATGACCCGTACTGGACTGGTCGCTTCCGCTCGGCGCGAGCCCTCATTCGACGGGGCTCCATTGCTCGACCGTAATACCAGTGCATTCGGCAAAAGCAGATCGAGAATGCGGCCGAGCAGACTGGCGACGCCCGTAGACAGGCATGACTTTCTCGCATTTCAGATTCGAGAAAGTCCTTGACTCTTGACGCCTATTAGCGGACTTTTGCGCATCTGAAATGCGAGAAAGTCCGTGTCCATACTGCTGGTTGGAGAGACAATAGACAAGAGACGTGCGCATGCGCTAGCGGTGGTAGGGGAACTCGTCCCACTCGTCCGCGGTGTTTATGCACGATCAGGCGACGACGTTGAGCAAGCAGTTTTAGGCCACGCCGTACGCATCGCGCGCTACCTCTATCCTACTGCCTATCTATCATCGGCCTCTGCCCAACTTCTTGCTCCCACACCTGACGGCCGCCTGTTCGTTAGCGGTCGGCGTAATCAACGAACCCGGCTACGGACGCTCGAAATAATCCAAAACGAGGCGCCTCCCCATCCTTCGACTGCCTCTGCGGTGGTAGGGGACGATCTTGGCGAGCTGCGAGTTGACGTTTCCTCGCCGCGCCAACGCTTTCTGGAAGCATTCCGCTTGCGGAGCGAGCATGCTAGCGCCATCACCGAACTGATGCGGGCCGACATGGCGGCAAGACTCATAGAAGAACACGGCTCGCCACAGGTGGCCGCTGACGCGGTCTGGGCGTTGGCCCGCGAGAACGGATGGTACCGCGAAGGGGAGGGCGCTGAGCGTTATCTGATTGCGCGCCCGGCGGCGGCCAAGGGCCCCGTTAACAAGGCGGCCCTGGATTTCCTTGTGGCATGGCATGGGGATCCTCTCGGTCGTCTAATCCACGATGGATTCGAGTGGCGCTGGAAGCCTGTGAGGCGCAGCGGCCCGCCACTCGTTCGACAGACTGCACCAGGCAAGCTGCCGGCTTTCATCGAGTCGCTCCTCCCAGAAGGATGGCTCGCGCAAGTGCTCCGTCAGCGGGATGAACGCGAAGCGCTGCGAAGCGGCAAGCGCTACATGTCAAATATCGCGGTCGTCGAGAGCCAAGCCGAGCTTAACGTCCTGCCGCGAGACGAACTCGACACCAAACTTGTCGCGTTCACCGACGATGGGCGCTTCACTGGTCGATACGTCGGCCCGTCGCGAGGCGAGATCCAGGAGACGTTCGAGCACAACTTGGCTCAGCTGTTTGCGCGCGCGGAAATGCCGAGATTATCGGGTGTCAAGATTAAGGCGCCGATGAATTTGGCATCGGACGGCGCGCTGCTACCCGCGATCGATCTGCCATTCACTCACATCCTTAAGCCGGCCGGAACCGCGGGCTTCGAAATGCTGCCGGTCGTCGAATGGCTTTGTCTTGAACTTGGTCGCGCAGCGGGCTTCGAGGTTCCGGCCGCCGCGCTCATCGACATGCCGGATGGGATGTCACCTGCATTGGTCGTCGAGCGATTCGACGTGCGACGCGGGCCCGATGATCGACGCTTCCTAGCGCTCGAGGACTTCTGTTCGGTTCTCGATCTGCCGACCTCAGCCAAATACGACGGCACAATCGAACGCATGGCGCGCGGTTTGCGGCCGCTTTCGACCGACCCTGCCGCCGATATCGAGACCTTGTTCCGCCGGGCGTTTTTCGCGTGGCTGATCGCCGACGGGGACATGCATCTCAAGAACCTGGCGCTCCTCAAGATTGCAGGCCCTGGCTCCAAGCGGTTCGAGGCCGTCCGGTTCGCATCCCTTTACGACGCCGTGACGACCCGCGTCTTTCCGGGGCTTGGTGGCGATCGTATGGCGCTGAAGCTCAACGGTAAGGACGACCGGCTTACACGGCAGGACTTCCTAACTCTCGCGCGCACGATCGAGTTGCCGGTCACTCGCGCCGAAGAAGCGATAGGTTCGATCGCCGCTGCCCTGCGCGAAGCAGCGCGCATGCTCGCTCTGCCGTCCTTTGCCGAACGGGCTGATCCCGCTCAAACAGCGGCGGAGCGAGTGAAGGCGATCGTGCGCGACCGCGCTGAGGCGTTTTCATGAGCACCCATGGGATCAAGATCTATGTCGGCGTCACCGATCTAGATTGGTTCGAATTTCTGTCGCGCCGACGTTGACGAGGTGAACTTCTGGCAGCCCGGGGGGGCGGTCGCAGTTCCGAGCGCTCCAACCGGGCGAACTGTTTCTCTTCAAGCTTCATAGCCCCAACAACTTCATCGTCGGCGGCGGGCTGTTCGGGCAGGCGTTCACACATCGCCGTATGTGGACGGCTCTCCCTCTTTGTTCAGACGAACTGATATACCAGCCATGCTCTGCCCTTCAGCAACAAACATGTTGAAGATGCCCCTCACAAGCCTGATTTCGTTTGGCGGGCCAGGGACAAGGAGAACACGTTCGCCAGCGAGCCCTTTCTGTTCTCCAGAGCCGAGAACGTAACGGGGCTCCCCATCTTTATCCAGCAACATTCGCCGGACGCCGTAGGGCACGGGTCCCCCTTTGGCTGAATCCGAGACGAGCCTGCTGCAGCTGCGCTCTGGAGACCTTTGGGGACAGTTCGCGGCTGTACTCGCTTGCCATCACCCGTTTCATATTTTTGAGGATTGCAGAGACCATGCTGCCATCGTTATCGAACTGCTCGCCGCAATATTCCACCGCCACGCCCCGCTTCGCGCCTCGAAGCTGACCTCCGTGATTTCGTGTCCAAATGTCGCGTTTCAGGCCGTACTCGGACACCTGAAGAACGCCTTCACGAGATTAGCGAAGCATCGTCACGATGGAGACGGCGAAATCGACGGGGAAGATGAAAGCTGAGCAGTCAGCGACGCCGGCAGAGGGCGGCTTCGGCCGTCCCTTCCTGACGTTTGATGGCAATGGATGACGTCAGGGTGCTGCACCACGGCGGCGACGAGCCCGACACCATACCGCAGGCGATCGACGCGACGGCGCCAAGGGCCGTACCTGACTCTATGTTCCCTTCACGATTCTCGGTTTAGTCGGTCGGCGGGGTTGAGCCGCGCCCTCGATGGCCAAAGCCAGCCGCTTCTCGTCTTCGATGGCGCGATCGACTGCCTCAATTTCCTCTTGAAGCACCTTCATCTCGGCTCCGTAGCTGGAGCCGTCGCTGTCCCCGATCTGAAAGCCACTTGCCCGCATTGCGTCGCGAGTATGGTGCACGTTACGGACTCCTTCGCGTCGAGTCGCGACCAGGATTTCCCTGAACTCACCAAGACGTTCAACGTGACTGCGAGCCATTGCGTCCTCCTATTTCATCGTCATCGTCGCCGACGGCGATTCAGAACGGCTAAAACTTACTGCGCAGAAGGTTTAAGTGACTTTAAGAGATACTCTCGACAAAGCATGAGTGCGGAAGCTCAAATTTGAAATTTGAACGTCTTGCAATAGCGTGAAGCGCGGCAGGCGGAAATTGGCTTGGGACCCGACCGATCACAGATCAGGTGCTAGAGGCTGCGCCTTGTGCCCACCTCCGAAGCTGCGCGATTTACCGACATCGGGTTTTGTGTCGAAGTGCGTCAACGAGGTGAGTTCTAACAAATGCAAAATGTTTGAAGGTTTCAAGAGGCGGGGTGCGCCTAGCCGGCCGTCACAGGAATGAGAACCCCAAAACGGGGGGGATGCATTCCATATAATCGTCATGACGGAACTGCCGCCGCAGATCGGAGCGTCTGAACGTCGTCATTTCCATTCTGTCGTCAGGAGCAGTGTGTTCGGGCCAACCCACCCGTCCGGGCTTCCCCCACATCGCAAGCTGGTCGCGAATATCGGCCCAGGCTGCCTCTTGCGCGGCCGGCGCTAGTCGCGACAGCATCGCCAATTCGTTTTTCGCTGCGTTTGGAAGAAGAGATACTCTCGCGAACCAAATGGCCGCCTGGCGCAAAAGCGAGGCGGCGGGGCGAGAAATATCCGCCTGCCCTTGAAGGTAAGCTGTTGCTAAGTGCCGGTGAGAGGCATGGCTTGCGGTGGGCGTACGGGCACGTCCGAGCGCACCTACTTGAAGGTTTGGAGAAGGCCAACTGTCGGTCTAGCTTTGCAGACGGCGCCGGATGCTGTTTCTCGAGGATTGCGATGATCGTACATTTAGTAGACGGCACATACGAACTGTTTCGCCACTTCTACGGCCAACGCCGGTTCAACAACGGCCAAGACAAGCCGTTTGGCGCCGTCGTCGGCGTGCTGAACACAGTGCTGGAGATGATCGAGAATGGCGCCACACACATTGGGGTGGCTACCGATCATGTAGTAGAATCGTTCAGAAATCAGCTCTGGCCGGGCTACAAGACCGGGGATGGCATCGAGCCGGCATTGCTCGCGCAGTTTCACCCCCTCGAGAAAGCCTTGGCGGCGATGGGAGTGGCGGTCTGGCCGATGATCGAGCTGGAAGCCGACGACGCGCTGGCCTCCGCGGCGCACAGCGCGGCTGCCGATGGGCGCGTGCAGAAGGTGTGCATCTGGACGCCGGACAAGGATCTCGCGCAGTGTGTGCGCGGTGACCATGTGGTCCAGGTAGACCGCAGGACCCAGAAAATTCGCGATGCCGCGGGTGTACGCGAGAAGTTCGGAGTTGAGCCGGCCCTCATTCCAGATTTCCTCGCGCTCGTCGGTGATGCCGCCGATGGCTATCCGGGTCTCGAAGGCATCGGCCTGGTCTCGGCCGCCCGGCTGCTTGGCCGCTACGGCCCTCTTGAAAGCTTTCCGCCTGAAGCCCTCGGCAAGCGTAGAGAGCTCGCGCTTTTATTCAAAAATCTCGCGACGCTTCGCACGGACGCTCGGCTGTTCGATGACGTCGAAGAGCTGCGCTGGCGCGGCCCGACCAAAGCGTTCGAGACGTGCGTGATCCAGCTAACTGACACCCGGCTCCTCGCACGTGCTCTCAACGCTCGCCGAAACTGACTTCGGGAGGCGAGATCTGGAAGCGGCCTTTAAAAGGCCAGCGTCGATTCCCGATCGCACAGGGGCACTGTGCACGCGGGAACAGTCTGGAATAAGACACAGGCAAATGTGCCGGCTGGGGGCAGGCGCTCACACAGCATCTGAGTTGTGGGTGGCGTTCAATGGCATACTAGCGTCCACCTGGGACCTTCAGGAGACTGAAGCTGCCAGCCATTGCAGGAGGAGCAGCCGCGGGATCGGAAACGTTTTGTCAGCAGAAAATAGGGTCATGTTGCAAAGCATCTCTCCGAACGCTGCGCCGGTGCTATGGTGTGCCCGCACTCATCAGACGGCAAGGATATGAGGCATGCCCGCAGTCACCCGCCGTACACTTCTTGCGTTCACCGCCGTTGCGTCTGTCATTGAACCGACGTTTGCTGAAGGCGAAGGTATCTCGCGCGAACTGCAGGCGCTGATCGCAAGGCATGAAACCGCCTATGCCGCGCTCCACAGGGTTGTTCATCGAGCGGGCAGCAACTGGCACCACCGCAAGACGGCAGACCGAATTGAAGAGCAAGCCTTGCTGGCCATCTGTTCCTATCCTGCGACCAGCCGAGGCGACCGCCGGGTCAAGGCCGAGTATCTGTTGACTGTTGAGGCACGAGGCGAACTCGACTTGAAAGAGCACATGCAGGCCATCCTACGCTCAACGATGCGGGGCTGATCGATCGCAGTACCCGCGGGGACCAGACCGCGCGTTGCCGGAGCGCGGCGCGGCCTCGGAGTAATGACGACGCAGACATTCTGTTTGGGTTACCGCGCAGAAAAGGAACCCGAAGATGCGTCAATCCCCCGCGAAGACCGCCTCATCGGCTGGTAGCGAGCCCCCGTAGTTGACTGCGGTATGCGCCGCGCCTCTGGATTCTAAGGCATTGCTGAACTGCTTAGGTATCACAGCGCCAGGCCCGACGCGGCAAGTATGCAAATTTGGTGAAATTCTCGGAAGCGGCTCAGTTTCGAGAATCGCCAAGGCCTCATCGGATGACTGTGCCTGTCGGAGTCGCTCCCGAACTTGAGATGTCCGAAGCACCCGGCATATTTGCGAAAGGGCAGGGAGGAAGGCGGAAGTAGCAGAGCGCGGCCAGAGTACAGTGTAAATGAGATCGACTGGGTCGTCGTCGGGGCCGTCGAAATCGATAGGCTGGGCCAAGCGTGTCAAAGACGCGACAGGCGAAGAGATCATACCCAGTAGGGCGTGAGGGATCGCGACACCACGACCGATGCCCGTCGAGCCGAAATCCTCGCGGTCGAAGAGACTACGGAGAACCACCTGCTCGTCAAGCCCGGCTCTTCGCGCAATTCTGATCGCGATTTTTGTCAAGGCTGATTGCTTTCCTTTAGTCGCAAGGTCAAGCGAAATGTCTTCTTCTGACAAGATGGGGCAGACCGTCAGAGTAACCTCAATGTGGATCCCAAACGCGATCGCAAATGGGGTGCAGCGCACTGCTTGGCCAGCGCAGAATTCACCGTCGGATAAGTGGGTCCTGGCTGTCCCGGACGCGAAGCCAGGGCCTTCTCGCGTCCGGGCTAATAGCCCGTTTTGAGGCGTTTCGGCTCTCGCGGGAGAAGGCAGTATTTCGGGCTTCAGGTGGGGTGGCTCTTCAGTGTTAGCGAGGCCGGCATGACCTCACATCAGGTCTTCAACCATCCGCGCACATTTCCCCAGACCTGCGCTGGTCCCTCTTGTTCTAAGGAGTCCCTGTTCAGCCGCGGCCGCCTTGAAGGCCTCGAACGCAGCTTGCTGGCTGCAATGCCCGGCGAGCGATTCCTCGACCATTCGGATCGCCTTGAGCCGCCCCGGCTTTCCCATTCTAGGCCATGGCTGCTGAAGCACCTTCATTGCGTCGGCTATGGACGCGACCACCGTCAGGTTGCGATTGAGGCAAATTGTAATTGGACTGAAGGCCCGCATTCTTGTCGCTCCCCACGATTGAACGCGGCTAAACGCGAAGACAAGGGCAGTGGTTGCATGAATGTGGATCACGGCGAATTCAAAGACCCGCTGGCCGATGCGATTGAGGCTGAGCAGGCTCTCCTTGGGCCCGGCTCTTTGCCTCGCCGGACCATCCTTCTCGTCGAACAACAGGACCCGACCGGCAAAAAGCATCTGCGCACCGTCCGACGCCGCGAACCATTTTTCGAGTTCGTCACGCCGCTTGCCCGACAGCTTCTCAAGTACACCGCGACGAATTCGGCGACTGTGAGGGAGGAGATGAAAAGGTTATAGTCGTTTCGTTCGGCTGTCCTTTAGAGCAGGGGCTCCGAGTCGGTTTGTATCGAGCAGATGTCGCATCAGATCTTGACCTGGAGATCGGCTCCGGCAGCCGGGATCGGCGCAGCGCGGCAACGATGCCATGTTCCTTCGGCGGCTCACCGACGATGGTCTGGCTGACGGCCCCGCGAAGGCGCGAAGCATCGGGGCCTTCTTCTGCCAGTCGGGCGAGCCAACTTTCTTCGGCTGGGAGGGCGGCGCACTGCTTCGGCTCGGAACTGTTGACACATGCACCAAGCTGACAGACCGGAAGCGGCGGCGTGCCCTGACGTCATGGAGACTAGCCCCGCTCCCGAAGCCCGCAGATTGTGATCTCGTTGGCTATGCAGAGCATCCAGCCGTCGTTTCCGAGCGGGCGTTCGTGTTTGGGAAGTGCATCTCGCACGCGCTCGCTAGACGACCACCGGCGGCTATAAATACCTCTCGGCGGTGGGCCGTACTGAGCCGGCGGCGGAGTTTCAGCTTTCGGCCCAACAGCGCTCTGCCGGCCTTGATGCACTCACCAGCCTCCAGCTCGCGTGTTGGTGGCCGGAAAATCGCCACTACAACCGCCATCGACTCAAAGTCGAAAGCTACACGCCTGAGGCGCTGTCATTGGCTGAGATCCGGAATAGTCGGTCAGGCTGATAGTCTTGATTGTTGCCGCCGTGCGCCGGAGCAGGGCAGCACGCTCCGCCATCGTTCATTGACGGGCTTCGTTGGCCGGGTGTAGCAGCTCGGATACGAACAGGTCTACGACCGGAATTCCAGTTCCCCCAACTCCTCCTACGTTACATTAGCAGTTGCGGAACCTTCTGCGCATTCGTCGGTTGGAATCTCGTACTCCACCGACCCCTAGCAATTGTGTTCCGCTGTTCACTTAGCCCGCCGGTTCCGGCCGGCGGGCTTTTTGTTGTCGTGGTGGAACACCCGTTTGCGACGATGGTTCGGTTAACTAGGCGGGGAGCGCGGCTTGGCTACTGAGAAAAGAGACAAGTGAGAGAGAACCGAACATCGATGCTGTACGAGCACTGATCGAGGTTGAGCGCGCAGCACGAGATGCAAAGACCGCTCGGATCGGGGAGTGCGCTTGGAGGCTGCAAGGGGGCACCCCTGTGCAACCGACACCGAAGAGGAGCCGGAACGGCAAGCACGCGTGGTCGAACCGAAGCGCTGCGTGCGCTACACGACGCAGATCGATAGGTAACGGATGGTCATTTTCGTCCCGGCGAAATCGCCGCTCGAGTTCCGCGCGGCAAGTCGATCTCGTCCGTCATCATCTCCAACATGACGAGGTCGTCAATGTTGGAATGGCCGCCTTGCCGCCACACCCCTTCGGCCAGTGACTGCAGAAAAGCCATGACGCCGGCGAACGGCTAGCCAGCTCGCCTTGTCGGGTCGAATTCCTGCTTGGGGAACGGTCTGCCGGAATTGTTCGCGCGAGGCAGCAGGATCGGAAAGAGACACATATGGCAGCAGCCCAATGGTTTGTGATTGTCGGTATCTTAACGTCAGCGCCGGGCACGCCGTTCGCGTAGGACTGTCACTACGCGGTGTTTTCAGCCTGCAATCAGTGCTCCCCTTCGCCATTCGCAAGATAGTTATGCATGTCACTTGCCGCGACCGCTGCGTGCCCGAACGCGACGGCAAGCTGGTTGATCTCGTCGACGACATCTCCAGCTGCATAGAGTCCCGGCACGGCGGTGCGCTGGTGCGAATCCACGACAAGATTGCCGGCTCGGTCACATTCTGCACCAAGGTCGGTCGCTAGCCTCGAGCGGATGATCGACCCCATCGCAGGGTAGATGGTGTCAAACGAGAGCGTCCTGCCGTCGACGAGTTCGACAACTGCCCGACGGCCCTCAGCTGAAATTGCGTCTCGGGCGCATGCGCCGAACTCGATTCCAGCCCTTTTTAGCCTAAGAACGTCATCCGGGCTGGGCTGGGCTGCATCAGCAATCAGCAAAGTTACGTCTCGAGTGAAGGTCCGCATGAACAGCGCCTTTTTCATTGCGTGTTCGGCCGGTCCGATGACGGCCACCCGTTTGTCAATGACCTCATAGCCGTCGCAGACAGGGCACAATCGCAAGGCTCCGGCTTTAATCATGTCGGCGGTGCCCGGAACGTCGGGGAGGCTGTCGACGACACCAGTGGCAATAAGCAGTGAGCGGGCATGAATGGGAGATGAAGCCTGCGCTAAAAATCCATTCTCCGCGATGCGAATGCCCACGACCGTATCGCACACCCAATCTGCGCCGTGCCGGGTGGCCTGCAGTTTGAGGCGGTGAAGCAGGTCAGGGCCGGTGATTCCGCGCGGGAAGCCCGGGCAGTTGCGCGTCAAGGGAATCCAGTTTGCCCGGCTTTGACCTGCATCGACGACAACTACCCGACGCCGAAAACGTCCAAGGTAGGTCGCGGCCACGAGGCCTGCTGGCCCGCCGCCCACAACCAGGGAGTCAAACATCCGATCGCGGCGCGCTTTGTCTCTGTCGACCATTCAGAAATCCTGACACTGCAAAGCCGCACCGTGAGTGCACCGTGGACCACGTTGAAAGGAAACGCCGAACCGCCAATTTGGTTACCAAGTATTGGTTGCTGGGGCATAGCTGCATGCTTCCCACGTTGCGTTCGACCCGGCGCTCAGGAGTATGCTGGCACGAGCCTGGCTCGCGCAATGGCAACGCCATGGTGAAATGCAGGCCCTCGGGATTGTCCCTCGAGGTTGTAGTGTAATTCGATCTTTGCATTGCAATGCACGGCAACTACCTTTCCCAGCAATGTCGTTCCAAAGCCTCGCCGCTTCAGGGGCTCCACGGCGGGGCCGTTTCGCTCCTGCCGGTCGAGGTAAACAACCTGCTCAGCCGCGGAACCGCGGATCCACCATCGCACCTTGAGGCGGCCTTGAGGGCGCCGCGTGAGAGTAGCAGCAAGCGATGGTGGACTTCCCGACACCTGAGAGGGCCGATCAAGAGCGAGCTTGTGCCCCGATCGAGGCGGCCGCCGATCAGAGTGTCCACGGAATTTCCGCTTAAGGCCGGCGAGCCGTGTTCGGCTTCAGGGTGCTCGGCGGCTACCAGCCGCGCAAAGACGGTAACGACGTCCGGCTGGATGACGAAGTCGTGGTAGCCGCCGCGTATTTATGCCCCACGCATCTTGATGACCCGCAAGCGACGCCGCTCGCCACCATGAGTCGGCGTCAGTGGGGCCATCGTGAAGGAACAACAAGGCACTGGCCTCGTTAGAGCCGTACATCCATCGATAGCTTTCAACAGGAGATGAGAATGGCGACGACGCGAAGATCACAGGGCAGTTCCAAGGGCTTGGAAGACCTTTTCTACGATGGTCTGAAGGACATCTACTACGTCGAACGGAAGATTCTGACCGCCTTAAAGAAAATGGCAAAGGGCGCAGAGTCCGAAGAGCTGAAGGCCGCGTTCGAAAAGCATCGAGACGAGACAGAAGGTCAAATCGAGCGCCTGCAGCAGGTTTTCGACGCGTTTGGCAAGAGGGCTCAGGGTAAGACGTGCCCAGCGATCGATGGCATGATCGAGGAGGGGCAGGAGATTTTGGAAGAATTCGGAGACGCTCCAGCATTGGACGCAGGGCTCGTGGCTGCAGCCCAGGCGGTCGAGCATTATGAAATCGCGCGCTACGGCACTCTTGTGACGTGGGCGGGCTTGCTCGGCCTAAGAGACGCAGTCCCACTTCTGGAACAGACTCTCGAAGAAGAAAAAGCCACCGATGAGGCGCTCACCCAACTCGGCGAAACTGGCGTCAACGAACGGGCAATGCAGCAGGCCGCGTGAGGTCGCGCATTGCTGGGGTGGCCAATCCGAAATTTGCATCTTCGTGAGCAGCGCAATGGGCGAATTCGGATTTGGCCATTTCCTCTGTCGCGTGCCCGTCGAGCACACGTGTTTTGGCTCTAACCGCATTGTACTACTACGCGCACCAATGTGGGCGCGCCGGTTATGCAAAAACACCAACCCCGCCGCACGCGCCTGTATCGACGCAGCAAGAAGACTCGAGGGCGAGGACCTGCCGGTCATTCTGCCTTTCGGGGGGCCTCCTCGACCGGCTGTTGGGAAGGAGGGCAGCATGAACCTGCTCGATATCTTCAAGCGCCGCGGCAGCGCGTCCGTGGCGCGCGAGCGCTTGCAACTGCTGTTGGCTTACGAGCGCCGCAACCGCAACCAGCCCGATCTCGTCTCCGTGGTGCGCGAGGAAATCATGGCTGTGAACGCCAGGCAAGGCCAACACCTCGACGTGACGGCAGCCTCATCGAAATCGAAGAGGCGACCGAACCTGGCAAAGGGCGGTCGCCGAACGCAAGTACTTGCGCCATCCCTGGCCGACAGGATGCCGGTATGAACGAGGAACCGGCTCGTCGGCCCGCGGCAGATCCTTCTGGCATCGAGAGCTTTTTCATGGCTGGTTTCGAGTGTTCCTCGCATCGACGTGCCGATGGGGTGCGCCTTGATCTGATCCGTGCGACCTCACATGACACCCATGCATCCGGCGACTATCGCCACTGTGCCGAGCTTGGGCTTCGCACGATCCGCGACGGCTTGCGCTGGCACTTGATCGAAACAGCGCCGGGAGTCTTTGACTGGTCGAGCTGGATGTTGGTGATCGAAGCAGCCCAGGCGGCCGGGGTGCAGGTCATCTGGGATATCTTCCACTATGGTTCGCCAGACCACGTCGACCAAGGTGGCCCCGGCTTTGTCGAGGCCTATGTCCGTTTCGCCGCGGAAGCTGTTCGGGTTCATCGCTTAGCCACCGGAGTGGCTCCCCTGGTGTGTCCGATCAACGAAATTTCTTTCTTTGCGTGGGCGGTGGAGGTCGGCTATTTCCCGCGCGCCGGGCAGAATAAGCGCGGATGGTTCAAACGCCACCTTGTCAGGGCAGCGATCGCCGGGATCAGAGCAATGCGGGAGGCCGAACCCAGTTGCAGGTTCATCTGGGCTGAACCGCTCATCCATATTGCTCCTCGTGACCGCAGTCGCGCCGAGCGGCGGCGCGCCGAAAATGCTCGTCAGGGCCAGTTCGAGGCTTACGACATGCTGGTCGGGCGCGCTGAGCCGGAGTTGGGTGGCAGCGAGGACCTTGTCGACGTCATAGGCCTCAACTTCTATCCGCACAACCAATGGTACTTGAATGGGCCAACGATACCGATGGGACACCACGAATACCGGGCGCTTTCGGAAATGCTGGTCGAGGTCGACGAGCGCTACAAGAAGCCGATGATTATTGCCGAGACCGGCGCCGAGGGGTCGGGACGGCCGGCTTGGCTCCATTATGTTTGCGACGAAGTGCGCGATGCGATGAGCCTCGGCGCACCTATTCAGGGCATATGCCTGTACCCGGTGACGGCCTACCCCGGTTGGGACAATTCGCGCCACGCCGAAGTAGGCTTGTTCTCCACCATTCATGCGAACGGCTCGCGCACTCTTCACAAGCCGCTAGCCGACGAGTTGGAGCGCCAACGCCGATTGTTCGAGGCCTTCGACAACGAGCCAGCAGGCGCGGTATAGCCCCGCCGATAGTGCGCCGCGCTTTAACTGCATCGGCAACGCGGCAAGCCTAAATCTGTCCACCGAGAAAGATCCTGGGGTCCTTGGCCGCAGCGATGATCGCCTCGCGTGCGACTCTTGGCGACTTTTCACCGCGCATGACGGCAAGGCACGCCTCGATTGTTGCGAGTCTCGACGCTTGCAAGCCGGCTCCGGCCAATCCTTCAGCAGAACCTCGGCCGCGTCCGTTACCGAGACAACAACCCTGTCGCGATCGATCCGGCCGGTTGAACGACTATCGGCTTTGTGAAACGTCTCGTACGCACGACCCCTCCAACGGCATATTAGCTTCGGCTGATCTTTGCGCCATCTCAAATGTTAATGGTCACCGCGAATGCAGCTTAATCCCGGCGCATCGTTCACTCCGCCGCCTCGCGCTGCCTCGGCATCTGCCCGATGCCGTTTACCGGCATGCTCTTTTGAAGGCGCGCGAACGTCGCCAAAGCCTGCCCGACGACCTGATCCATATTGTAATAGCGATATGTCGCCAGACGTCCGACGAACCAGACCTGTGGGCACGCCGCTGCCAACGCTTCGTAGCTCTTGTACAACGCCTCGTTTTCGGGCCGCGGCACCGGGTAATAGGGATCTCCGATGTCCGAGGGGTATTCGTAGGTCAGGCTGGTCTTCGGACTCTTCTGTCCGGTCAGATGCTTGTACTCGGTGATGCGGGTGTAGTTTTCCGTCTGCGGATAGTTGACGACGGCGACCGGCTGAAACTCCTCGCAATCAAGCGTCACGTGCTCAAAGCGCAGCGAGCGGTAGGGCAAGCGACCCAGCTTCCAATCGAAAAATTCGTCGATTGGCCCGGTGTAGATCATCCGCTGGAACGGAATCTTGTCGCTAATCTCACGATAGTCGGTCTGTAGCATGATCTTGATCTTGGGATTATCCAGCATGCGCTGGAACATGCGCGTATACCCGCCTGCCGGCATTTTCTGGAAAGTGTCGCCAAAGTAGCGATCATCCCGATCGGTCCGCGTTGGCACCCGCGCTGTGACTGATTTGCTCAACTGGGAAGGGTCAACACCCCACTGCTTCCTCGTGTAGCCGCGGAAGAATTTCTCGTAGAGCTCCCTGCCCACGGTGCTCACGACGACGTCTTCGGCTGTGCGGACTTCTTCCACCGTCTCTCGCCGGGAAGCGAAGAACTCCTGCAGCTGCTCGGATGTCAGCTTAAGGCCGTAAAGGCGATTTATGGTGTCTAGGTTGATCGGTATCGGCAGCAGCTTTCCGTCGACCAGCGACAGCACGCGGTGTTCGTAAGACCGCCATTCGGTGAACTGCGACAGGTAGTCGACGATCGATTGGGCGTTGGTGTGGAATATGTGCGGCCCATAGCGGTGGATCAGGATCCCTGCCTCGTCATAACAGTCATACGCATTGCCGCCGATGTGATTTCGTCTGTCGACGATCAGGACGCTTTCTTGTCGCTGCGATGCGATGCGTTCCGCCAGCACGCTGCCGGCGAAGCCGGCGCCGACGATCAGCCAGTCGAACATGCTAACGCTCCCCTCAGCAACGGCACGACGCTCTTCATCGCGTGGGCGCGCTGGATGTGGGCCGCCATCGCATTCCAGGTCTTCTCCCAGGACATATCGGCGAGGTAGGCGTCGGCTTTCTCCACCAGGAAATCGCGAGGACGCGCCAGGATGGATCGAAGCTTGGCTTCGACATCCTCGGCGTCGACAATGTCGACAAGGCCTTCGGCGCCGTAGGTGCGCACGACGTCGACGATCGCTGTCGAAACCACCGGCAGTCCTGCCGCGAGGAACTCGGGAGTCTTGGTCGGGCTGATGTAGCGGGTCGCCTCGTTGAGCTTGAAAGGCATCCAGCCGGCACTCCAATGCCGGAGGTAGCGTGGCAGGTCGGCATAGGACTTGCCGCCCAGCCAATGCAGGTTGCTTGCCGTGGGCAGCCTCGCCGGATCGATCTTGACCACAGGGCCGAGCATGACGAATTGCACGTCCGGCATTGCTGCAGCCGTCTCCGCTACCAATTCGACGTCGAGCCGCTCGTCAATGACCCCGAAATACCCCACTCTCGGGTGAGGTATGTTGGCCTGGTCGAGTGGGTCCTCACCCGGCTCTCTCGCCTGATGGAAATGTGCAACGTCGATGCTGCTTGGAAAAGCAAAGATCGAACGATGCAGGCTTCGCTTGGCCTCGTAAAGGCTCTGCCCGCCCGTGAAGACGACATCGGCACGTTGCAACAGCGCCTTTTCCAACTGCGTCAACTCTGCGGGAGCGTCTTTGAACGCGGAGAGTTCATCCATGCAGTCGTAGACGCAGACGTCACAGGCGAGATGATGGCTGAAGCGTAGCGCCATGGGCGTGTAATACCAGGTCGTCAATCGGTCATGCGGCGTGGAGGCGAGGATCTGATCGACGAACCTGCGCTGGATCGCGTTCGCCCTGGTCGCGGAAGTACCAACTGGGATCAGCGGCGTCACAATTTTGATCGTAGGTGAAACATCGTTCACCCGCGTCGAAGCGTGGCGCCTTTCGTCGAAGATCGGCTCTTCGAAATAAATTAGCTGCTGCTGTTTTGAGGCGAGCGTCAGAATCTGTTGCGGTCTTTGGAATACAAAATTCCATCGGAGGTGGGAAAAGCAAAGTAAAATTGACGACTGCACGGTGGTATTTGGTTTTAGGGGGGTGCCCACCGCCATTTCCATATAGAAATCCTTCGTTACAATTAGAAATTGCCTCGATTAACATACGTTAGTCGAGGCAGCTTCGAACGAAATTCGCAGCCATCTATATAACTTTCATCCCAGTAAGTTGTTCCATAGTTCCAAACTGTCTCGGGCGAGGCCAGCGGTCCGCTCCATTCCGGCCATGGCTCAAGAGAGAAGGTCAAGCCGAACGACCCTGCATCCGGCTGACATGATGGCCGCTCCAGAAGCTGAAGCCCCGCGCCGTGCGTGACCTCACCCAAAATGTGGCGCATTGCCACAGAACGGTTGAAATCGTTCAATCGTTCAACAACCGTTCATGGGCGGAGTTATAAATGAGGGCTGCGAATCGATTCGGCTGAGTCACGCAGACGGTCCAAATGAAAGGGGTCCGCGAAACAATCGCGGGAATGCTTGCGAATGAAGATCGACTTTGAAACCAACGTCTTTCCACTGTTTCACCCGCAGGCGGTGGATGATCTGAAGGACCCTTGTCCGGTGTTCGATGGCACGCTCTGGCACGTCTTCGGCTCCAGCGGCACCGTCACAACCGAGAGCTGGAAAATCCTCCACGCCACAGCGCCGGATCTTTATGGACCCTGGACAGAGCACGAGGCGATCGTTTTGCCGGTAACCGGATCGGGCATTGCGGCGCCCGGCGTCATTCATGAGTGCGGCGTCTTCCATATGTTCATCCAGACCGAATTCATGAAGTCCGGCGGACGGTGCGAGCACGCGGTCTCCAATGACGGCTTTCATTGGGTGGTGCTCAATCCGGCGATATTGTCGCTGCCCGACACCGATGAGGACGGCATCTACGATCCCCATCCGGCAATCGTCGACGGCAAGCGCTACATCGTCTATTCAGGCATGCCCAAATTCACCAGGGTGCCCCAGCCTGATGTCTATCTGGCGCGCAGCCAATCCGATTCCTGGTTCGGGCCATGGAAACGTCTCGGCAAAATACTCGATCATCTCGACGTGCCGCATCACAATGCGCGCGAACACCCGGATTACGAATGGGGGATCGAAGGCGCGCAGCTCGTCGAGCTCCCGGACGGTCGTGTGCTTCTTAACGCCACCTGCTTCCTCCCCGAAGGTCCGCGCGGCAGCCGGCAGCGCGTCTTCTTCGCCATCGCCGATGACGTCAAGGGTCCCTACGTTTCCGTTGGCCCCGTTCTCGACCCTGGTGAGCCCGGCGAGAATGGCCATTCGACCGTAATGATCGAAGGCCGGCAATTGACTTTGTTCTACCAGAGCAGACGCGAGACGACGAACCACCGCTGGCGATATGGCTTGGCCAAGTGCGACTTGGATCGGCACATACTTTCCAGAGTAGCCTAGAGAACGTGATCCAATCGTAGCCGCTGGGCTACCCACCTCGTCCAGGTCGCATTGCCGACGGACGCCGACAAAACCCAAGAAAGGCACAGATTAAGCTCGCTCATCACAATGGTGCTGCCAGTCGCCGTTTCGGATCAATGGTCGTCAAGCGATAACGGATGGGCTAGATGTCCCAGGCGGATGACGTAGGCAGTCGGCGAAGCCTGCGACGAGGCAGGTTGAGAGTATAAAATGGATCAAGGTAAGCTGGTCGTCAGATAATACATTTAAATTCTCTCTTCGAACTCCTCGGTGAGACCAGTCGTGCCAATCGGTTTCTCAGCGCCGGTGACAAGATAGCCGCAAGTCTGACCATTGGATGCGAGTTGGCTAGATGAAAGGAAGCAGCTGAAATTGGGTTCACTATTTTTCAAACCGGGATCGATGATATCAACCGGTTTTGATCCTGAGCAGGATGTCCTGATCGTAATTTCCAAAGCCCTTGCCGAAAATGTTGATCCCGCCAGGGCGCTTGGCGTCGTCCTTGACGCCGATACGGACGCGGATTGAATGATGGCTCTTCAGATCGAGTGCGGCGAGGCCGGTTTTGGAAATCCTGAGGCCGTCGACATAGGTGCCGTCACTGGCAATTCGCCAGTTCTTAAGCTTGCCGTATTGCGAACCCTTGAGTTTCCACCAGGACGGCGTGAAGACGCCGCGCTTGTCGCCGAAATCCCCCGGCGACGTCCAGGTGCCGACATCGACGCCATTGATCGTCAGCGTGATGTCCGAGGGCCAATCGGCGCTGGTGCCCGGCACTTCCGAAGACAGCTCTATCGCCACTTCGAGCTCGGTGATCTCGGCATTGGCGAGCTTGGCATTATTGGGAAACTGGTATTCGACAAAACCGCGGGTGAACCATAGAAGCCCGGCTTTCATGCGGTCCGGATCGAGAAAAGTGTTGGGAACATCGAGCAGACCGATTATGCCGTCCGGCGAACAAAGGCCGCAGGGCGCGGTAACCTCGAAGCCGGTGTAGAGCCCGATCGGCATCGACACTTCGATCGCGTCGTTCTTGACCGCACGATATTCGCTCTTGAACACGACGAGCACTTCTTCCGCCGTCGGATAACAGATTTTCTGACTGCCCTTCTTCGCTTTCAGGTGCTCGGTGCGGATCAGCCCCGCATCCTCCAGCACCTGGATGTTGGTCGAGACGGTCGACTGCGGCAGCGACAGCACGGCGGCGATTTCGTTGACATTCATCGGCCCCTTCTCATGCAGCAGTTTCAGCATCGAGATACGCGCCGAGGAGGCAAGCCCCTTGAGCACGGCAATGCCTTCCTCAGGTTCAATCACCAGAAAATTACGACCCATGAATTTGCCAGTCTATACTTGTGGAAGAAGCTATCGCCTCGCTAATTCGTGTTCTGTAAGCTTGCGTTGGTGGGCGGGACCGTTGCAACGGCGTCGAAGGAAACGCCGAGCCGGCAATTTGGTTACATGCAAGCGGCTCCACGTTCGGTACGCATTTGAAGCCACACCGCAACAAGGATGTTTGGCTCAGGTCTAAATTGTTTGCCGCGCAGCTCGGCAAGGCACGCATCGATTGCAGCAAGCCGCGAGTCGCACCGGTAGCGTTGCGGGGGGCTAGTCATGGGTGCGCCGCAATGCTTCATCGTTCGCTCCCGCCGTGGCGACCACTGTATGGATCATGGCAAGGACGGCTTGGGACGCGCTGTGGTGCACCATGTGACCGGAATTCTGCACGATATGAATCAGCGAACCTGGCACATCAGCATGAAGGCGGTGGGCCTGCCCCTTCGAATCGAGCAGGCGGTCACCATCGCCGGCTAGGATTCCGGCAGGCACCGATACCTCTTTATAGCTGGAGCGAAGCAGCGCCGACGGAACAAGTAAGCCCGATTCCGCTGAGGTGGACCGCAATTGCGAGGGACGGCTTGCAAGTTCCTTCATAGCCGAAGCGGAGACGGTCGACACTGCAGCCGGCCCAAATATCTTCGGCACTGCCAGCGGCCAAGTCAGCCTGACAAGGAGTGGCATAAATGTGTGACACAATGCGCTTCCAATGCGGCCGGGCTTTCGGCCCGCTTGTTGGTCTCGCGGATCGAAATGATGATCGAATACTGATTTGACGCGATGGTTGACCTCGCGCATCAGCATGCGAATACGATGCCCGGTTTCCCTCGGCGACGTGATGTCCCGGGCAATCTTCGATGATCTGCCTGGTTGCATTGCCCACAGGCGATTTCCGCTGTCGTGAACATACGATGTAGGCGAGTCGATATGGCTCGACCATCGCGTCAGCGCACGTCTGAAAAGGCCGGGGCAGGGCCGGGCCAAGATAGATAAGCTATCGTGATGCTCAGGTAGCTGGTTCAATTGGCCGGTGGTCATCTGCGTGATCGCATTCACGCTATGGTTCTCGGCCCGCATGAAGTCCAGCTGACTGGCGACTTGTTCCTCGAGGCCTATACGCGGCGCATGAAAATGCAGTGTCCAGCTTTGGCGATGGCGGGGGCGCTGGATTGTTGATATTGTACGCACGGAACAGGCGCGCAAATGACATCTGATTCAGAGAAGCCCGCGGCGGTCGAGCAGTTGCTGGATACACCTGAGCTTGCAACCGCACTGGAAAGCGAACAGTTCAAAAAATTCCTTGACCAGGTGCCGATCGCCATAGCCGTTTCCGACCTTGCCGCTGAGGAGCGTGTGGTCTACGCCAATCCCGAATTCGAGAAGCTCTCAGGCCTGATGGCCGCCAGGCTCACCCGGGAAAACTGGGCAGCCCTTTTGGGCAAAGGCCTCCACGAGCAGAAGGACCGGCCGCTTGCCGAGGCCGTGGTCGAGGGAACCGATTTAGTCGGCACCTACAGGCTGGAACGCAACGAGGATAAGCCGACGATCGTCGACGTTTATTCCAACGTGATCGAGGACGACAACCGCAAGATGTGCTTCCGGCTGGTGGCGCTGGTCGACGTATCGGCCCATGGCGAGGCGGGAGATGAGCGCTCGGTGGAGGAGCGTGTCAGCGAGAAAGACACGCTGCTACGCGAACTGCAGCACCGGGTAAAGAACAACCTGCAGATGATCACTGCACTGATCCGGCTGGAAAGCCGCAACGCAACCGAGGCCGACCGGAGACGGTTTGAGCGGCTCGCCGGTCGCGTCGACGCTCTGGCGATCCTCTACCAGACGCTAACGGCCGACGAGCCGAAGGAGGAGGTCGATCTTGGCGTCTATCTCAGCCAGATCGCGTCCGCGGTGATGAGTTCGCACGCAGTCGAGGGGATCCGCCTGGATATGAAGGTGGATACATATCCCGTGTCAATAAACGTCGCCATGCCGGCGGGACTGGTCGTGAACGAATTGCTGACCAATTCACTAAAGCATGCGTTCCGGGGACGCGACGGCGGCACGATAACGCTGCACAGCATCGTCAATGGCGACGGCTGCCGGGTTATAGTGGCGGACGACGGAATCGGCCTGCCGGAAGGCGAGACGTGGCCCAAGCCAGGCAAGCTCGGAGCGCTGATCGCGCGCTCGCTGACCGAGAACGCCAAGGCGCAGTTCGCAGTCGACTCTAGCGCTAGCAAAGGGACGAAGGTGACCATCATCTTCAAACGATCGGCGGCAGCAAGCTGAAAAATTGCCGTCGAACATACTGCACTGGGTTGCGTTCATATCGCGGCCTTGAACAGTGTGCTTGCAAATAGGCCCGAGGTCTTCGAGACGGCTTCCATCACGCGGTCCAAATTTCCCGGTCGAAGGGCCGCATTATTATTGGCGGGGAAGCAGGGACGACGTGTGGGGGCGGTGCGCTCGCTTGGGTTAGCGCATAAGGCCCGCTGTCCGAAGGGCGTGCTCGATGAGGTTCTTCACGCCCGGCTGGCCCGATGCGTTAGTACGCGGGGACTGGAGGGTGGCGGTTGACTCCGAGGACGCCGTCTTCGCCTTTTCCATAGCTGGTATCTCCAAACGGGATGGCACGTGCTGGCGAGCAGGCAACTCTGGCCTCGATGTCGTGGAGACACCCTTCTCCGTTACCAAGATGCCCCAGAACCGCGCGATCTCCTGAGTGGAAGAGATGCCGACATCAAGCATAAAGGGTCCCGGAGCGCCGAGGCCGTTGCCGAGCGGTGTACCGTGGCCCATCCCAGCGATCATGTTGACCTCGATCAAGACTTCTCCCGCGCCATCACGCCAAACTTGCTTTGCGTGCTGGCCGGCAGCCTAAAGATGCGTTAGCGCTTTTGCCCGATGGACCTCCCGCCAGTGGCTCGCGAGCGCTTCGGCGTTGGAAGGCGAAACCGTCTGGTCGGCGGTGCCGTGGCAAATTGAGATCTTCGGCCACGGTCCTCGATGATGCGACGCGCCGCGGAGTTCGTTGCAGATCCTGTTCCGACGGGCCGCCATGTCCACGCATTCTATCGAACGCGTCCGGTGTGTCGTTGCGCTGCCGTAGGGCAGGCCGGCAATATCGCACAGCCTTCCAAATACTTCCGGATATGTCGCCAGCATGGCCGCTGCCATTGCGCCTCCAGCCGAAAAGCCCGTGGTCGATACCGTGGGTGACGACCATCGTCTTGATCATCTGGCGGATCGAAAGCGCCTCGCCCGAACCGCGCTTGGCGTCGTCAGGCTGGAACCATTTGAAACAGAGGCTTGGATTGTTGCCGCGTTGCTGCTCGTGAAAGAGCAGGGCGAACCCGGTTTCGTCCGAAAGTCGCGACCATCCGGAGTGACGGTTGTACGCTGCCGCAGTCTGGGTGCAGCCATGCAGCATGACGACGAGCGGAGCGCCTTTGGGCAGTTCATCGGGAAGATAAAACGTGGCCCCCAACGCGCCGGGTTTGGTACCGAACTCGGCCAGCGTCTGCAGATGGTTCGACCCGCTACGTTTGGGAGTATGTGACGCATATCGCGCTTACAACGCGGCGATACATGCGACGTATCGGATTTTTTTCGCAATCGAGCCGCCTCCGGTTGTGATGCCCGAATGGACCTCGATCCGCGCAACGCATACGCAGCAATATCGCTGCCGCATTGCACAATAGCAAGGTAGGTGGGGAGACAAAGTCCGGCCGAGCCCTGGAGCTGGGCTTGGAGGAAACCTGATGGTGGGCAGACCGCTTCCTTGTCGCGGTGCCGCTTGCCGCCCTGCGCTGCCGCTGCGATGGCGATGTATTCTGGGCGTAGCAGTTCAACAGACGCTTTGTCGGCCGACGCGCTTGCCGCAACCGCCCCGCCAAGACAAACCAAGTGGGGCGGACGGTGGCGCACTCCGGAGGTCTACGGGAACATGACACGACAGTGACCGGCGAGCTTCGCAAGGCGTGCCTCCGTTGCCGCATGCTTCACTTAACGCGGAGCACCCGACTTCTGCCCCATCTCCCGGCCGCCTTCTCAGATCGTGTGGGGCTGGAGATCTCGATGAACGGGATGCGGTCCATGACGGATACTCCCCGCTCCGATGCTACACCGAAACTCGATCCAGAACAGCTGCAGCTGCGGGCCTCGCCTCGCCGCGCTGTGCGCTTCAAGCGCAGCATTATTGTCGCCATTGCAGCTGTTGCTTCCGGCACCGTTCTAGGCGTCACCATGATGGCGCTGCAGGGACCGGCGCTGCGCATCAAAGAGCAGGCTGACGAGCTTTACAACACTGAGCGGAAGCCAACCACGGAGGCAATTGAAAGGCTGTCTAAGGACTATTCCGGGATCAAGCCCAAGCCCCCGATGCTTGGACCACCGCTGCCCCGCGACCTCGGCCGCCCCACTCGCTACTGACGGCGCGCTCGCGAGCGGCTTCGTAACCGCCGAGCTACACCACCTGATGGGACACGACCGACGAGCCTTCCCAAGGCCGGTAACTTGCGGCTGGCGGGCTGTCCAACTGGGTGCGTCCGAGCAATTGGATTCCCCGGTGTAGAGTACTGGATCTCGCCTTGGCCGGCTGCATTCCTGGCTGCGTCCCCTACGATACATTGTCGAGCAGGGTCGACTTATCCAAGCCTTGTGTCGGCTCAGGCGGCCATTCACCATTCGGCGTCATCTCGTTGACTGTCTCGGGTAGATCCCGCGCAATCCTTCTGATTAGCTCGTCGCGCGAAAGACCCGTGTGCATCAAAATGGACGTGAGTGTACCTTCGTCCATTGCCGCTTCGACGTCCCTTGGCTCGATCGGTTGGTTTGGCCCGCTGCCAACCCACGAGTCGACCTTCGATCCTGCCCCCACCTCCCTGAACCGGTCGAGGATCTCACCAAGGTCAGCCCTCGACACGCCATTCGTTATCTGAGCCAGAATTCTGCGTTGCGGGTCGTTTGGGTTAAGATACCCCGCTCCCGGAATCAATTCACAGAGCTTGTCGCGATTTTGGTATGCCAGAACGCCAAGCATGGCGATCGCCAATCTTCCCAGATTTGCCATTTGGTCTCCTCCACGGTTGAGCGAATCGAAGCCAAGTCTCGGCGGATGCCGACGCGTGTGGGCTCGAACAACTTCTTGCCGGTCGGCTCGCCGGCGGAGAGGGCGCGTCCTCGGGTACTCTTTTCCATCTGACGTCTTCTCCTGACGCAGAACTTCGGGGCGCTTGGCCGCTGTCGCCTGCGCCGATCGAACGCCCTAACCCGGCGCCTTCCGGGTTTGTTCCGCTTGTCAGAGTTTGTCGGCGACGGTAGGGGGCACGACCCGACGGGTAACTCTACCGGCTCGAGAAATAGAGTCTGCCCAACTTGACCATACTTCAGAACGACGGCGGCTCGGTTAGCCTCAGCTACCTTGGACTGCCGCCGGCTCGCGCACAAATTTCAATTTCGGCGGGACGGCGAACACCCTGAACCGCTCAGCCAGGCTGTCAAGAGCGTGACGCATGCCCACTCCCGCAGCAGCCGCACCGTGTCCACTGATGACCATCTGCGGGTTCAGGGCAGCCAGGTGCTTCACGGATCTTTCCGCCGCATCCCAGTCCGGCGTGAAGTAGCGCGGCGGACCGTGCATCTCAAGATCCTGAACGGCGACCTCATAGACTGACTCCTGACCGGTGGTGATGAAAGCGTCCCCTACGATCAGCGAACGGTCCTTCTCGCGCCAGAGCGAGATATGCCCAGGCGCGTGCCCGGGTGTGTGTAACCATCGCCATCCGGGCATTCCGGGGATCGATCCGTCGGCAGGTAAGAGTTCCAAACGGTTGCCAAGATCAATTGGCCCGCGTGGAAAAAGCGGCGACAGCAGCGCCATCAGTCCACCCCCGACCCAGGGATCGGGTGGCGGATAGGATGCGGTTCCGTCCAAATAGGAGTGCTCGAGTGGATGCGCGAAGACAGGCACGTCCCATTTATTTGCGAGGTCTAGAACCGTTCCCACATGGTCGAAATGGCCGTGGGTCAGGATGATCGCGGCCGGCCGTGCGTTCGTGCCAAACCGCCTTTCCGCGACCGCAAGAATGCTGCTGCGGGACGTCGGCAACCCGGTATCGATCAGCACCCAGTTCCGATCTCCGCTGCCCGGTGCGCCGAAGAACACGACATTGACGATTGCTAGCCGCAAATAGCCCAAGTCCGGTGCGATGCTCCAAGCGCCGTCGCCACGATCCTCGCGCCTGGCGTGGTCGATCTCGGAAAGTCGAATCTGAACGGTCATGTGATCCCGTGCCTCTCTTGTTGCTGAGCAGCCGCTCGAGTCGATCGGCGGTGGTACATCGCCCCGAACTTGGCACGGCCCCCCTTGTTCCTCATTCGCCCCCAGCTCCGGACGGTCCACCACAGGAACAAGGCTCGACCAATCGGTTCGGCATTACCCGGCCACGCAAGGACGAGCTGGACTGAGCAACGAAGATGGCGCGCGCCCGATTGGATGCGGTATTTCGCCAACGCGGTTCCCGGTCCTAACAAGGCGGCCGAGTTCGAAGCCGACTGCTGAAAGGAGACTTCGAATGAGCGAAGTGGGGCGCAGGGACGAGCACCAGGTGGAGGCTCCGGTTCCGCAAGCTTCGCGCTTCGCCAGTTTTTTCATGGCAGGCTTTGAGTGCTCCTCGCACCGGCGCAAGGACGGGGTTCGCCTCGATCTTATTCGTGCGACCTCGCATAATTTGCATGCCCTGGGCGCCTACCGCGGCTGCGCCGAACTCGGCCTTCGCACCATCCGCGACGGACCGTGGCGACACCGTCTCGATCAAAGCGGCACTACGCGAAGCTCGGGAGACTGCGCCTTATTTGGTGCCCTCCGACGAAGAACTAACCGAGGCGATCGTCGAGGCAGCAACTGCCATGGGCCTCTGCGTGGCTTTCGACTGTCGCGAGTAGCTGTCAGCCAACTTCAGCCGCTGTGGCATCGCAATGGAAGCGCGCCGTCCTGCGCCATTTTCACCAGTCAGAGGTAATCCGCAATTACCTTCGCAACCTGCTAACTCTGCATGTAGAACGGGAACTGCGGGCTGAGCAAAGGTATTTGCTGGAGGAACTTGATAAGGTCGACAAAGAGTGACCGCATGGCTCTCCACTGGTTCAACCCTCCGGTCCCCGTCAAGACCGAGCGTCCCGGGATCATCCACAACGTCAACAACGCCGAGACAGCCGGCGAGGAGCTGATGAAGTGGACCAAGCGTGGCCCCTGCTGGGACCTCGCGGTGCGCGTTTGCATGGCCGTGATTTTCGACGAGATGGAACCTGAGGAGGCCCGCAAGGCGTTCCTGGCTGCTGCAAAAGAGGAGGGGACATTACTCCCCCCAATGACAACTAGCTAAATTGGATGCGGTATAAGGTTCTAGGTGTCTCTGACCAAAACCGCCTTCGCGAAAGGAGCCCGCCGCCAGCAAGGGGAGGCGACGGACCCCCCTACAGCGGCTGCACATCCACGAAGAATCCCGCTGCAACCTCTAAACCTGCGAGGGCCTACATCGTTCCCTTAGCTGCGGCTAAAGCGGGGTTGGTCAGCGGGCTCTTGCCGCTCTAAGTTCCCCCTTATGGGTCCTCTCTGGTTCTCTCCACCGGTCTACGTGAAGACGAAACGTCCGGGCATTCGCAATGGGGTCAGCCACGTCGAGGGAGCCGCCGAGGAACTCATGGGTGGGACACAAAGGGCCCGAAGTGGACCAAGGTGGTCCAATCCTGCGTGGACGCGTTCGAGGACAGAGTCTTCCCCCAAGAGGTCGTCAGCCTTTGAGGCGGCTGCCAAGGAGGCCAACGTGTATCGTTTTTTGCCGACTCTGCTATGAAGGCAGGTGCGGTGGCGGACGGGAGACCGACCCCTCTTTGGGCCTTTGAGCCCGTGACAGAGCAAGGGTCTTCGTCCGCCGTTCCATCGAACCCGAACAGTCGCCTGGGCCGCAAGCGAAGCCCGATTAGGCAAGGATGGGACAAGATGGAAATCATTGTTGGCATCGACCTTTCCAAGGATCGGCTCGACGTGCATGTTTTGCCGTCCGGCGAGGCGTTCTCGGTGGAGAATGACCACGCCGGGGTGGAGGATCTGGTTCGGCGGCTGGCAGCCCTTTCGCCGGCCGTTGTCGGATTGGAGTCGACAGGCAGCTTCGAGAGACTGGCGGTCGCCGCCTTGGCAGGCGCCGGCCTGGCGATTGTTGTGGTCAATCCGGCGCAGGTGCGCGCCTATGCCAATGCACTCGGCAAGCGGGCCAAGACCGACCCGATCGATGCTGCCGTCATTGCCGCTTTCATCGCTGCGACCAAGCCGCAATTGCGGCCCTTGCGCGACGCCGAAACCGAGACCCTGGCCGAGCTCGTCGCCCGCCGGCGTCAGATCGTGCAGATGATTGTGGCGGAGGACAACCGTGCTCGCACGGTCATCGCGAAACAGGCGCAAAAGAGCATCCACCGGCTGCTCGTCGCGCTTCGGCGTGAGCTGGCAAGCCTCGATGCGGGCATGGACGATCATATCCGCAAGTCCCCAGTCTGGCGGGTCAACGAAAAGCTGCTTTCCTCCGTGCCGGGTGTCGGTCCTGTCGTTGCCCGCAGCCTGATCGCCGAAATGCCGGAACTGGGCAGCCTCGACCGCCGGTTCACCCCCGCAGCCGCAAATGTCAAAGGGGGCGGAACCTTGACTTACGGGCTCTACAAGGACATTGCCCGAACTCAGCCTTGGGGTGATGCGTCGATGGCTGGCAGCATGGTGACGGGAACTGGCACCGGACACCCCAGCCTTGACCGTTTATGGCCGGGTGCCTCCGCAGGCCATGCCGTCGGCCGGTGTTTACACCGACACTGTCGTCGTCACAGTCACTTACTGAGTGGGACACGATGCGGCCCGGGGAGCGATGTTTACTTGGGCAGCCTGGCTAAAGCAACAATGGACGCGAACGCCAATCCGACAGCAATGAGCATTTTATGAGAACCTAGCCGACCGAGCAGCTTCATTGGCTAACCGGTCGACCTCCTCGTTCAATGGATCGCCATTGTGGCCACGCACCCGTTCCCAGGTGATATCGCGGCCGGCAACGAGGGCTTCCAGTTCCTCCCACAGGCTACGGTTTAGAACTGGCTTGCGTTGAGCCTTGCGCCAGCCCTTGGCTCTGCAACTCAAAACTCATGGTGTCTCCCTGGTATTTGACGAATCCCAAAGACACGAAACAACGCCGGTGACCACGACGACGGCTCCCGGCAGGTCGGCCATTCGTCAACCCTATCGGGATAGTTCCGGGCGGGAGTTGACGTCCTCACCCTCTTCGGGATGGACGCCTACCCTGTGTTCGTAGACAAGCGTCCCGCCTTTCCAGCCGGTATAAAGGAGCAGCAGAACGACAATCGTCGACAGCGCCAGGCCCCAGGGCAAGGCGCCCTCGGCGGCACCGGCGCTTAGGCGCAGGATGAAGCTGGCCAGCGCCAGCACCACGGCCACGACGTTGCCGACCATATGGTGCCACGCGGCATTGATGGACCGCACCCTTGAATTTCCAAGAAAATCGGCAAAGCCGGCCAGCGCCGCGGCGGCGCTCATCAACAGGGCAAAGCCGAGCAGCCAGAAGGATGCTTCGGCCCAGAATGCATTGCCGGTCGACCAAAACACTAAATCCGACAGGAATACCGACACGAGCAATGCGATCGGGAAAGGGATCAGCATGGGGTGAATCGGATGGCTGCCGATCTTTGCGGTGGTTGCAACGCCCAGCAGATGATTTGCGCGATCGTCAGCCATGCCCAACAACGTTGAAGGCGGCCCGGGGGTTCCAGACCGGCGCGAACAGCAGCAATCAGTCGCTATCGAAAGTTGTTCTCAGCGGCGCGATGCGCAGGATGAAAACCTTCGACTTAAATATTCCGAGCCGCGCAGCCGAACCGCCATTCGGCCTCGGCGGCCTTGGAAATGCCGATCCTGCGGCCTGTCAGAACTTGCTGCGTTCGCGCGGTGGGTCTCGACGATGACGCCGCCGACGCCGTGGAAAAGGGCGGGCCGCTGGGCTTACAAGCCGATACGTCTTCCCGTCGGTCTGTCCTGGTGCGGGCAAAGGCCCGACGGCGGTACATTCAACGTTTCTAGATTGACGAGCGCACGCCCGCAAACGCCAAAAAGCCAGGCGCACCTTCGCGGCGGGATCTGGCCCGCCACACAATGGCGGAGCCAACTCCCTAGCGCGCCAGCGGTAGTTTCGACGTTGAAACAAGTTCTTCCTCGTGTGTAATTCCAGCGGTGTAGTTTGCAAGGATACAAGACGCCAGCGCTTCGCGCCGCTGTTCAGATTGACCTTCGAACTTGAGCCGATCGAACACGCGGCCCAGCAACGCGAGTTCGGATGGATTGAAGACGCCTGCCTCTTCAGCTTTTCGGTGGATCGGCATGTGTCCCTCCCACGCCGGATGAGTATGCTGCGCAACTAATCCCATTTGGCTGACGCCTGAGCGGCAATGTCATGGGCGGCTTCTTCGAGACCAGCCGCATTGTTAGTATTGACGCTCGCGCTTTCTCAGAAATCCAACGTGCGCGTGATGCCGAAAGGTGCAGCTACCTTTTTGTGTATCTCGATTGGGAACACGGGACCGCCGCGAAAGTTCGGTGCACGCAGCGAACCCTCCCCTCCAGGTATTGCTGCAGATCGGTATCCCGATCGGCCCGCGCTCCCCGCAAGGGCGCGGGCCTCGGCCTGTGGTGCTCATGCCATCTACTTCGATCCGCAAGATGGAATATGATCTGGATAGAAGGACCCTCTCGGTGTGGTTCGTCGCCAGCGGTAAACGGTACGAGTTTGAGGGGGTACCGCCGGAAACCTTTGCCGCGTTCCGGGCCGCGTTCGCCAAGGGCCGCTATTTCAACGACCACATCCGCAACAATTTCCGCTACCGTCTGGTTGCGAGCGATAGCGACCCGGGATGACCTGACCTGCCGGCGGGTCAATCGTCCTGTCGCTCCAACCGGCGGTTGGTGGACGCGTTGCCGCTGTTGCGCTTAGGGTTGGTTACGGTCCGCGCTCACTTGGCAAGCCCAACCCCCCCGCATCCCCCCGCCTGGTGCAAAGCGTTTGATCGGTCCCGCCGTTCTGGCAGTGCGGCGGGACTTTTTGCGGTCCAGGTGGAACATCGGCGCGCGGGGAAGGCGCGGTGCACGCAGCACCCTTTTCTCATCCAACGTACGTCGCTGGCGCTGAAGGGTCTCAACGTCGGTTTGCCGCCGGAGCTCAACTAGTGGACTATTGCTCGACCGGAAGCGGCTCGTGCTGCGGCTCAGCGTGGTGGAACACCTGTCCAAGATCGCGCGCGTCGAACGTTTGGCCGCAGACTGGGCAGTAGATAAAGTGCTTCGATTCGTCCTCTACCGGCCCGTCATGCGGCCTGCCCTTATAGCCTGTGGCGATGTTGTCGGTTCTAATCCGGGGCATCGACAAGTGCCTTTGGTCGTTTTGGCGGCCGATATTTCTCGCTTGTCACGGTCGACCGTGACTAGTGGCCCGAGGTCGACCGTCGGTGTCCTCGTCGATGCGCGTGACCTCGCCTTTCAGGTCAATTTGCTGGCCTCGGTTCACCTTGGTGTGGTCGATGATGGAATGTGGGAACTCGTAACCTGGGATAGAGACGCTTACGCGGTCCTCTGTTATCCGCCTTCGAACCGTGGCAGTAATCGCCACTTGGTCACCAATGCCTATTCCCCGAGCCATGCCATGGATTCTGGTGCGGGCAGTGTCTTCTTCAAGAGGCTTCTAATATACGCCAGCCATCCTAAGGCTGAAGCAATGTCGGATTGGATGTGTCGCAGCGAGAGACCAGCGTTTGCGTCGACGATGATGCTGGAAGGCCTATCTTCCAAGGGAAGGTGAAGTCCGATCCGGGAGCACTGACCGAGTTGCTCCGCAAACGGGCACCTCACGCCGAGCGCATCCGATTCGAGACGGGCCATGTCCAGCTGGCTCTGGCATGAGCTCAAGCGGGTCGGATTGCCGGTCGTCTGCATTGATGCTCGGCATGCGAAGGCGGCACTTCAGTTCGAATGAACAAAAGTGATGAGAACGATGCCCGCGGCCTGGCCGAGCTGGTTCACGTCGGTTGGTATCGGGAAGTGAAGGTCAAAAGCGCGGAGAGTCAGGCCACCAGATCCATGCTCGTCGCACGGTCAAGACTTGTTGAGATCCGGCGCGATCTCGAAAACCAGACACGGTCCATGCTGAAGGAATACGGGCTGCAGTTCAGTCGATCGATTGGGTCACAGTTCCGGCGAAAGGTTTGGGAGCTGGTTGCTGACGGGCATCCGCTTCGGTCGTTGGTTCAGGCCCTTCTATCTGTCCACGAGCAGGTCTGCTGTGAACAGGAGAAGCTCGATCGGCAAGTCCGGCATCTCGCTCGTGAAGACGACGGCGAAACGGATATCAATGGCCGCGTCTCACGCTGGGGCGATCGACTGTTGCGAACCTATCTCTACGAAGCAGCCAGTGTCCTCCTGCACCGGACGAAGAAATGGTCCACGCTGAAAGCCTGGGGGATGCGTCTGTCGAGGCGGATCGGCTTGAAGAAGGCAAAGGTGGCGGTCGCACGGAAGATCGCGGTTCTGCTTCATTGCATTTGGGTCGACGGCACCAGCTTCGAGTGGGGCAGCGAAAAGATGGCGTAACAGATCCGCACTCGATCCCAATCGCGGGCCCTTTGCGGAACTCGTGATGTCCCCCGCCGGGACGGTGGTTGCGGCGACCTCGGTCAAACGGCTGACAGCAGTTCATCTGCATCTCGTTGGAAACGTTGAGGCGCCCGACCCGAACATCATCATGAGGCACTCGACCTCGGAAAGGACCATGACCCCGGCGATGGCAGTGCGAGATCCGGATTGACAACCACCCGCAATTAAAGGGCCGTTTGACAGGCGGAGCTCGCCGAATGGCCACAACAGCTAAGATTGACGCGTTTGGCGGCTCGCGTGCAATCGTAAGCACTGTTCACGTTGCAGATGTGGCCGGCAGTTTACTTGCTCTTTTGCGCTTCCGCTGCGAGCAAGGCTTGTCCCGCCAGTTCCGCGTGCAGCGTGCGCGCCATATCGAGGTGCTCGAGCACCTTTGGTAGGTTGTCTGAGGCGAAGTGCTGGAGCTCTGGATCTTCGCCGGAGCCAATCTCCCAAGCCAGAAGCTGCGCTGTTTTCTGGTGGTCGAGGATCTGCGCAGCCAGATAAGCAAGATCGAACGCGACGCCGTCCTGCTTTTCGAGATCAGCGCGGATTTTCTTATGATCAGGGTCGAGCTCTTCGGGAAGCGGAATCTCGCTCTTGTCCGCGACGGATTTCAGCTGTTCATTTGCCTCGTCGTGATCTTCGACCATTCGATTTGCAAATGCGCTCACCCCATCATGGCTTGTCTTTTCGGCCGCGAGCCGACCCAGTTCCACCTCGGCCCTGCCGCCAGCCGTGACCAGCTGGGCGAAAAGCCGATCCTGATAATTCGTCTGGTTCGGCGCTGGAACTCCGGGCTTCTCCATCCTCGTGTCGGGAGCAAGGCCGGCCGGATTGCCGATCTGCGCCATCGCACAACAAGGCGACAGCCCCACGGCGAAGGTGATTGCGGCAGCACGCATGAGTGTCCTCCATTCCGCGCCGAAGGCGGGCCCCCGGCAGCGGCTCTTTCGCTCGTTCAGAGAGTGAGCAGGTAAGCCACGAGTGAATCCTTTTCCGGCTGGTCAAGCTTCGTTCCGAGCACCAAGTTGAAGAACTCAACGGTATCGCCAAGCGTCATTAGGCGGCCGTCATGCAGATAGGGCGGAGAATCCTTGATCCCGCGCAGTGTGAAGGTCTTTATCGGCCCATCCGGTATGGCGACCTGGTCGTTGAAGGTCTCGCCGATCTTGTAGAACCGCTCGAGCTTCAGGTCGTGCATGTTGTTGTCCATGAATGACAACCCTGGAACATGACACTCGGCGCAGCGGCCCTTGCCCATGAACACCTGCTCGCCCTTGAGCTCCTGCGCACTTGCGGTGGCCGGGTCAAGCCGCCCGAACGGGTCGAGCTTCGGCGCCGGCGGAAAATCGATGATATTCTGCATCCCGCCATCATCGCCACCTGGTTCGTGCGGTCGGGCAGATTCACCCCTTTGCGGGTGGCGCTCACGTGATCGCCGTTGAAGTAGGCGGTGCGCTGCTCGAATTCCGTGAAGTCCTCGACTGAGCGCAGCGAGCGCTTGGAGCCATGAATCTGCTGATTGAACAGGCCGCGTAGGCTGGTTGTGTCGAGCCGAAAGCGCTCGGCTTGTGGCCGGACGTCCGGCGTCAGGTGAAAGGCTGCGTTGGTATGGAAATTCGCATGGCAGTCGAGGCATGCCACACCCATGCTTTGCATCGCGACCTTTCTGTCCTCGGTCTGATTGAATTCCTCCTGCGGGAAGGGCGTCAGCAGCAGACGCAGTCCTTCCATTTGTACGGGTGTGATGATGCCGTTCATATATTCGTAGAAGTTGCGGATCGTCAGCAGATCACCGCGCGACACATCCCCCAGTTCGGGATGCGTGGTGAGGAATATCGGAGGTGGAAATTCCGGCGTAAGATAGTCGGGCAGGTCGAAATCGACGTCGAAGCGCCGCAGATCGCGCCCTTCATCGGCGCCGATCTCTCTGATCTGGTTTTCCGGAAAGACCTGGCCTCCGGTCGCCTGCTTGACGTGCGGGAGCGGCAGGAAGCCGTTCGGCAACAAACCACGGTCGCGGATTTCTTGGGGAGTCTTGGCGGCCAGGCTGTCCCAGGTCTCGCCTGCCGGGAGTTTGACCCTGACGCCCTCCTGCACCACTTTCCGGCCGCCCGACATCATGACGCCCCGCATCGGCCGGTCCGCCAGGTTGTAACGGCTTTCGAGCAACTTGCGCTGCCGCTCGATCACGGCGGGTTTTTGCGCTTCGTCATTCTCCTTCACCGCAGAAAAGGGCAGGCTTGGCAATGGACGATAGGTCAGATCTGGCGGCAGCGGATCGGAAGCAGCGGTAAGCGTGACCGCGGCGGCGCCAAGCAGCGCCGGCAAGCCAAGGTTGAAGACACGTGACATATCCCCTCCCAAGATTATGAAAGTCTCAATACGAACAGACCGCCCCAACTCCCACGTGCGATGTTTGTTCCCGTGACTCCAACCAAACCGGACCGCGTCGTTGATGAGCTCGGGCGAGCCGCCGTGATACTAAGACGACTGGAATTGCAGAGCGGTAATCCTCCTTGACCAAGGCCAACGCAACGGCTGGTTCGTGTCGAGCTTCATCACGACGTTTGCAGTCATTTCTGGGATATTGGCCGCGGCGATCCGACCGTCGAAATACGCCTGCTGTTCACTCGCCAATTTGGTGCATGTTTCTTGGTTATGATGGCAGTCGGCGCCGTCATGTTCAGCACAACGCAGATCATGCCACAGCTGCAACAAACGGCATTGGCCTACACAGGGGACGCTGTCGGGCCTCTCGATAATGCCGGGCGGCATCGCCATGCTGCGGGTATGTGGTGGCTACGTTCGCCCTATGGCATATGACGTCGCTCACCCCGACGCCAGCTACTACTTTTTGCCTTTTGGGCGCGTCTTCCTGATGATCGGACTGCGTTCCTGATCATCCCTATTTCGACCGCGGCTTACGTCGGTCTCCCTGCGCAAAGACCAATCAGGCGTCAGCGCTGATCAACGTCGCCCGCAACATCGGCGGCTCGCGCCTCGATTTCGCTGGTGGCGGCGGAGGAACTCGGTATCCCCTATGCGCAGGTCAAGGCGGTGGTCGCTGATACCTCCAGCCTCGGCTACAACGATATGACGGACGGCAGCCGCGGCGCCTTCTCGTCTTCGATCGCGGCGATCTCCGCCGCCCGCAGCGCCATCAAGATCCTGCGGGACCGCGCCACGCAGACGTGGGACATCCCGGTCGACGACCTGGCCTGGGAAAAGGGCCACGCGATCGCCAGGGGCGCGACGCACGGCAACCTTTCGCCGCTGTCGCTGGAGGACGCCGCGTCGGGGAGACCGGCGGACCGATCGCCGGCCACAGTGAGCTCGTCGCCCACGGCGCCGGCGTCTCCTTCGCCAGCCACATCTGCCATATCGAGGTGGATTCCGAGACCGGCTCGTGGCCTGCGGCTCGGTCGTCCTCGTCATGTTGTCGGTCTATGCCTAACCCGGCCCTGTAGTCCTCGATCACGCCGTGGACCGTCGCCGGATCGTGGATCGAGGCGAGAAATCAGCGTAAGCCTCCGCGCCCATCTCCGCGGGATCACCGCCGTATCATGCGTCTGGATTGGCAAGGATAGCCTGCTCCGGCTTTTCAGGCTGAGCGAAGAAGAACCAATGCCACCAAGCCGATGCGAACCGAGCGTCACATCGCGCCAGCGCATGCCGATCGGAATGGCTTGCCGGCTGACGGATGCCGGATGATCCATTGCTGTCCGAAATGCGGTGTACGCCCCACGGTCCTGACCCGCAAGTCCGAAGCGATCGAAGCCCAGATAGTACATAAGGGCTAAGCAATCGCGGGCATTGGACCTTTAGACGAGCCCGAATGGTCAGGCATGTCAAAGGGCTTGGCCGAAACCGCGAAGATCAGGCAAATTACGGTGTATTCCTCAGCCAAAATCGGCGCCACGCGATGCCAAGTGGCATGGGTGCGAGGATGACCGTGCAGCATCAGAAGCGGTGGGCCCCTTCCACCAACCCGCACTCTGAGCGTCGCTTCCGGAAGTTTGATCTGCTCCAGCGAGAAACCTTCAAACATGCAACTCCCTCCATTCGCAACATTTGCCAAACGTGTAAACGGAGAGGCAGTTCAATGTCGGCTTCCGCGGGATGTGAACTTGCCACGTATTTCCGAGAAGAGGTCGTGAGCCGAATGGCGGCTTTAACTGGTCCCGCGGCAATAACCGGACGGACAGCAAACGGGCCCCCTGCCGCAGGCAAGATCGGTGAAGACGAAGCGTCCCGGCCCCTCGGCCATCGGACCCCATGCAGCAGGCCATAGGGCCTCGCGATGGGCCATATAATTGGCTTCGATGACTTTCTGGTTTGCCGCCAGCCCGTTGGCGAACAACTCCTGATTGGATGCCATTTGCCGCCCGGCCTTGGAACTTGACGTTCTCCCGCGCAGTCCCATCCAATTGCCGCCCGGGTAGGTAACGCGGATACTTCGCCAGGTCCCGAAATCACATGCGCGCAGCCGCCGTCTTTGTCTGATCTTTGGACTTAAACATATCAGTAGAAAATAACCGTAACCATCTTTCATCTTGCCGCGTATGGTCCGATCATCTGCCGGTGCAAGTTTGAGGACATGCAATGAAGAAGGCCGCTGCTCTCCTGGTACTTTCCCTCGTTACCATGCTGCCCGCAATGGCAGCCGCGCAGTCCTACGTGCCGGAGCTTGGGCCGTCGCCGCCGCAGGATGCTATGCAGCTGTATCCCGGCGGTGTCGAGAAGGCTGTGGCCGCCCTGTCGGACATCGTCAAGAAAGTCAAGGAAGCATCCGACGTTCCCGGCTTCGCCGTGGCGGTGGTGCAGGGCGGCAAAATGATCTTTGACGAAGGCTATGGCCTTCGCGACAACCGGGACGACACTTCTAGGGTCAGCAGCACTACCATTTTCCAGGTCGCCTCGGTGTCGAAATCGATCTCGGCCACGGTGGCCGCCATCGCCATGACGAAGGACCACAGCTTCGACTGGGATACCGCGGTCGGCAAGGTCTGGGACGGCTTCCGCCTCAATCTCGACTATGTCTCGGGCAACGCCACCATCGGCGATTTCTTCGCCCATCGCTCGGGCCTGCCAATGGCGGCGGGCGATGAGCTCGAGGATCTCGGCTTCCAGCGCAAGCAGATCGTCGGCGGCCTGTGGATGGTGCCGCTCGATCCCTTCCGCATCTCCTATCACTACGCCAATTTCGGCACGACGATCGGCGCCGAGGCAGTGGCCCACGCCGAGAAACAGCCTTGGGAGCCGCTGGCCAAGAGCCTGTTGTTCGATCCGCTCGGTATGCGCTCGAGCAGCTATCGGCACGAGGACTTCATGGCCGCCGGCAAGAACCGCGCCCTGCTGCATGCCCGCGTGGCGGAGAATGTGTTCGAGCCGCTCTATGACCGCGATCCCGACCAGCAGGCGCCGGCGGGCGGCGTCTCCTCCAGCGTCCAGGATCTTGCCAAGTGGATGATCCTGCTGCTTGGCGACGGCACCTATAACGGCCAGCCCATGATCGACCCGAAGATCCTGCAGCCCGCCATCACACCGCAGAGCGTGACCTACCGCGGCGAGACGCCCGATACGCGGGCCAGCTCCTATGGCTATGGCTTCAATGTGGGGGTGAACGCCAATGGGCGCACCACCATGGGCCATTCCGGCGGCTTCCTGCTCGGCGCCGGCACCACCTTCCAGATCTTGCCCTCGGCCGACGTCGGCATCGTCGTGCTCACCAACGGCTCCCCCGTCGGCGCCGCCGAGGCGGTCGCCGCCAGCTTCATGGACATCGTGCAATATGGCCAGATCACCCGCGACTGGTATCCCTACATGAAGCCGCGGTTCATGGGCTACTACAAGCCGGTGGGCGACCTCGCCGGCAAGGTCAAGCCGACGAACCCCGCCAAGGCGCGCAGTCCATCCTTCTACGAGGGCCAATATACGAGCAACTATTTCGACACCGCCACCGTGCGGGCCGATGGCGACAAGCTGATGCTCGAACTCGGCCCCAAGCCCATGCAGTTCACGCTCGAGCACTGGGACGGCGACACCTACGCCCTCACGCCCCGCGGAGAGAACGCGCCGACCGGCTCGCTGTCATCGGTGAAGTTCGTCGGTTCCCCCGGCGGCATTCGCGCGCGGGTGATAACGGTGGACTATCTGAATGAGAACGAGTTGGGGCATTTTCAGAGGTAGGGGGTGAAGGCGTCGAGTGCTTCATACACCCCATGCCGTCGGTCGACCTCACGCTTCAAAGCCTCGTGGGCGCTCGCCAGACAGAGCCGCAGTGTCTTAAAAAGCGCCTCGTCTCGTTGGGATCAAAACCACCCTGGGTGGTGGCCACCGACCGGCGGTGGCCCTGACCTTGGCCATCAGCCGGTCTCCGCCATGAGCTTTGTTCTGCGCTACATGCGGCGTCACCCTCATCGAGCGCAGCTCATTGACGAAGTCTTCCGCGTCGTAGGCCTTGTCGGCGCCGAGCGTGATCGCCTGTGGCCGCTCCGCTCGAGGTTCGATCATGTGCAGTGCGGCCACCCGCTCAGCATGTCCGTCGGCCAGTGTCAGGCAGGCGTCGACCAGCAGGCCGTGGCGGTTCTCCATCAAGCCATGTCCCATGAAGCACAGCTTGGCCTCCTTGCCTTTGCCCTTGCGATAGAGCCGGGCATCCGGATCGGTGGTCGAGGCATGTGTGTCGTTCGAGCGCTTGTGGCCATGGAAGTCCGCTTCCGCGTTTCGCCCGCCCCCTTCAGCCGGCGGCTCGCCCGAGCCGTCCTTCGGCTTGACGCTCTTCATCGACGCCCAGGCCTCGATCAGCGTCCCGTCGACCGAGAAGTGATCCGTTGACAGAAGCCTCTTGACCTTGGGCTGCGTCAGCACCGCGCTCAGGAACTTTGCGGCGATGTCGCCCTCCAGCAGCCGGTCGCGGTTCTTGGAGAACACCGAATGGTCCCAGGCCGCGTCATCGACGCCGATGCCGACGAACCAGCGGAACAGAAGGTCGTATTCCAGCCGTTCCATCAAAAGCCGCTCCGAGCGGATTGAGTAGAACGCCTGTAGCAGCATCGCTCGCAGCAGCTTTTCCGGCGGGATCGAAGGCCGCCCCATCGGCGAATACAGCGCCGCCAAGTCCCGCTCCAACGCCGCCAGCGCCTCGTTCACAATCGCCCGAATGCGCCGCAACGGATGATCGCGCCGCACCCGAGCCTCGAGATCAACATAACTGAACAGTTCGCCAGACCGTTCGTCTCCACCGCGCATGCCTCGTTCTCCGAATCTCTCCGGAGACACTGAATCACGCTCACGTCCTCGCTGCGAGCCACTTTTTCAACAGCCTGCTAGGGATGACAGCAGATATCGTCGCAGCCTATGTCCAGAGCAACGCAACGCCCGTGGCGGATCTGCCGAATTTGATCGCCAGTGTTAATTCTGCGTTGTCTGGCCTGGATGAGCCGGTCGCTGCACCATCGCCAATACTTACGCCCGCGGCAAATCCTAAGAAGTCGATCTTTCCCGAATACATTATAAGCCTTGAGAACGGGCGCAAGTTCAAGTCGATGAAGCGCCACCTGGGCTTGCTTGGCATGACACCTGATGAGTACAGAGCCAAGTGGGGTTTGGCGCGGGACTATCCTATGGTAGCGCCAAGCTATGCGGCTCAGCGGTCTGCGCTGGCCAAAGCTGCCGGTCTCGGCCGCAGGGCGGTTGCCAAAACGCCGCCAAAGAAAGCACCAGCAAAGCGCAAGGCCAAAGCCTGACAGTGCACGAATTCGGGCCATGCCATCAGGTCTAGATGGTCCAGGTGGCGTGGCTGGGAATGAGCTGCCTGGCTTCGCAGTTCAGTAAGCGCCGCTCACGCCACAACACAAGCTTCAGCACTGCTTGCGTCTTCACGTCCTCGTATCCTGGCGGGGGCAGGAGAGGTCGATCAATGTGCGATCGACAAGTCGAGCTGATACATCGTCGCCCTCGACAGATAATCAAATCATGTCGATAAAATCGCACTACATCGATACATCAAGCTCTGCTCGATGCCACAAAGCAACAAAGCCGCTGAATCCAGCAGCGCTCCGTGCTTCAAGGGCATGGCCATACGGGTGCTGGGTAAGCCTAAATTTCTTCCCCGAGCAATATCCTGGCCTCCTTGGCAGCAGCGATGAACGCCTGGCGTGCTATCCTTGGTGGTTTTTCTCCACGGATTACGGCAAGGCATGCTTCGATTGCGGCGCGCCGCGACTTGCCCTCCGGCCTCGGCCAATCCTTCAGCAGAACTTCGGCCGCGTCGGATACCGACGCAACAACTCTGTCGCGATCGATCCGGCCGGGTTGAATGATGACGGGCTTTCTGAAACGTTTCGTACGCACGACAGCCTCCAAGAACAAGATATGTTAGCTTCTGCTGATCCTTTGCGCCACATCAAACGTCCGCAAGTAACAGAAGGCATCCGCTTAGCCCAGAAGCTGCCGCCGCGATGGACGCTGGCCAGTGCTTCAGCACGTCGGGCCGGCCCCGAGTTTCGAAGAGCGCATCGCCAAGAGCGGCGTTACCCAATAAATGATTCACAAAATACCCAGTGAAGGGCAGTGAAGGGGAGTTCTCCGAACGCCGCGAAATGGAATCTCGGGGCTGAATTTACTCCATATCCGGCACGTCACCGCAGGTGAATAGCACGGTCGGCGGGCCATAGTCGCCAATAGCCGGGTCGGCGTCGCGGCTCCATGCGATTACGCCAACGTGCTTCCCTGCGAGCGCCTGACCGGTGCGGATTGCGCGTTCCTCGCTTTGCTGATCGGCGGGACCAAAGGCGGGAAACAGTTCGCCGTCCTCGCCACGATCGAACGCCACTACGACGATTAGCTTGGGCTTCTTTTGACCGGGCAGAATATGATCAGACATGGCAGGAACCTGTCACATGACCGAGGATTGAGTCGTGTTCGAGACTCGGGAGGTGCGCATGCAAGACCACCGTTTTGAGGAGCCCGTGCAGGTCGCGGAACACTATCTACACTTGGAGCGGGTTGCCCAAGCCGCCGATATCCTCTGAACAGATGGCCGACGGCGACCAGCATCAGGTCCAGATGCAAACGTGGCGCAGCAACCGCCCAGGATTCAGACAACAGGACGTTCGTTTAGAAAACAAAACATCCGATTTGATATCCGACGATTTGATGTGCTATGAGTCCACAGCAGAAGGAACTTGCGCATGGCACGCTCGACCGCTCAAAGCGCTTTGCGCTATCCACTCACCATTATGCTCGGCACCGAAGCAAGCGTAAGATTGCTCCGGGAATTGTCGCGCCACGGCGGCTTGCTTTCTTCTCCATTGCTTGCGACTCGTAGCGGGCTTGCAAGGGCAAGCGTGTGGTCTGCTCTCGCAACCTTGGAAGGGATTGGCATCGTATCTTCGGAGGGAACGGGCAGGGCTCGTCTTTACCGGTTGAATGATCGCCATCCGCTGGCGACATCACTGGAAGCTCTCTTCGAGCAGGAGGCGCTTCGGTATTCCAATATTCGCGCCGTAATCACTGAGGCGGTCTCCGCAGTTCGGCCGAAAGTACTCGCGGCCTGGATTTACGGCAGCGTAGCGAGGGGCGAGGACCGTCCAGACAGCGATCTCGACATCGCAGTGGTTACGCCATCCGAAAAGCTAGATAGCGCGCTCCAAGAAATCCGTGAGGCACTGGTGACCCAAGGTCAAAAGCTTGGCTTCAATCCCTCGGTCGTGGGACTCACTCCGGAGGATGTGGCAAGGCTGTCGAGCACGCGAGACCCGTGGTGGGGCGGGGTCGAAGCCAATGCCCTGCTCGTCTTGGGTTCACGCCCGGACGAACTCGCAACAAAAACTCGCCGGCAGGCGTTGGCATGACCAGAAGAGGTGCGACGAAAGCAGTCGAGACAGGCTTTGGCGAGGGGCGATTGCGCATCGCCCGCTCATATTTGAAGGCTGCCCGTTTAGAGGTGGCAATGTCCGGAACGGGTGACATCGGAAATCCGGCTATGTCGCAGATCGTGAATGCGGCAATAGCATACGCCGATGCGCTCACTGCCCGATTTGCAGGAAAGATCAACCGCGCGGATCATGCGGCCGTGGTGAAAACCATGCGACGCGCTTGGAAATCGCCTTCCTGCAGCGCAGGCCAGCAGGTTGCGGAGCATCCTCGATGAGAAGGACGAAACTCAATACGGAATCAGGGCAAAATCATTACCCGAAGCGGAGAGCTTGCTCGACAAGTTGGAAAAGTTCGCGGAGTGGGCGGAAAAAGAACTGGAAGTCTGATCAGCAATGGAGGCGGCATGTCGCTTACGGCGACCTGAATGTTACTTCAGCAGTTTGATCAGCACTGTGAAAGCCGCGTCGATGTCAGCGCGAACCGCGGCGCGGACCGCTTCCGCGTTACGGTCTCGCAGCGCTGCAAACATCTGCTGATGGTGCTGGTTGGCGGTCGAATAGTTTCCGGAATCGTGCAGCATGTTGAAATAGGGACTGATCTGCAGCCACAGGTTCTCGATGATGTTGAGCATGTTTTCCGAGCCCGCGGCTCGATAGATGGAGAAATGAAAGGCGTAGTTAGCCCTGAGGTAGGATCCGGAGTGGAACAGCGGGTTTTGACGAAGGTTTGGGCACCAGCAAAAAACGTAGGTGAAGCATGGCTGCTCATCAGGAAAGCAAGGACCGCACTGAGCGTACGGCACGGGACGCAAAAACGGCCAGACTACGGGAACAGCGGCTGAAGACTGGGACTGCTATGCAAGAGCGGAATGATGAGGGCGCAAAACGACCGTCAACACAGCGACGCCGCAATCGGTGACGCCTATCTTGTTGGCAGTTAGGGCCTCGTTAGCTTCCGGGCCTGCTCCGGGGACAAGGCCGAATGGGTCAAGCCCGACCTTGTCGGTCGGGTGAAATTTTGCCGCTCAATTTCCTCGATGAGACCTGACTGCCTTCAGCAGTTCCCGCTCGTCAGTGTAAGCATTTCGAAAAGTCGCCACTACCGTTTCCGCCAGGATTTTGCCCTGTTGGCTTAAAGGGTCGAGGTCTTCGTCTGCGCAAATCTGATCGAAAACGCGCTGGCAAATAGCCAAATCATGAGGACTAAGGCAGGTGCGATTGGTACGCTGGCGCTGCGGCATGTGCGAACCCTCAGGCCCGCTGCCCGTGCAGAGCAGCGGGCCTTTACAGCCAGACTGGAGAACGGAGGAGAGTTCTCGCGCAAAAAACGTTTGATGTAGAGTGCTTGTTCCCGGCTAACGAAGTTGGTAATTTTCGTACAGTGCGCCACCTGGGGCCGATTGCCTTTCCGCAAGCAGTTAGCCGTTCAACTGTTTCAATGATAGCCCTGGCAAGCGCCTCACCCTCATGCATGGGCTCTTGGCCATAAGAGCAGGAAGACAGCCTCCTCGATCGGCAGCACGCCGGCCGGGCAGGTCTCCTCGATGCCACGCGCACCAGAGCAAGGGCGGCCAGGCCTTGCGGACTTGTCTTCGGCATCGATGGTTTGATCTGCGTTCGCTAATCCGCCTCATCTCTGAGCGACATCTTTTTGCGGCGGACAGGCGTCCAGTCGATGATCGTATCAGCATCGACGGTGATTAGCCCGCCAGCTTTCACGGTCACCTTTCGATTTTCCTCGTCGACCCGCGTGACCTCGCCAGTGAGCTGGAGCTCGTCACCTGGTTTGGACTTTTTAGGAGCAGGGATCGAATGCGGAAAACCATAGGAGGGGATGCTGACGCTAGCTCTTCCGTCGTCCAGGAGCTTCAGCACCGTCACGGTGATCGCCACCTCATCGCCGATATTGATGTCCGCAATTTCCCAAGCCATGCCCCTGATTCTGGAGCGGCTTTGACGGTAGTCAAGGGATTGCTAATATGCGGAAGATGCCAACACCGCCAGCGTGCACCTTGTTTCGGAACTGAGTCGAACCAGCGATTTTGATTCAAATCGTAGTGTCTGGAGTGCGGGCGCATGCTTCCGTCACAACGCATTTCGGGTAGGCTTGCAACCAAGGTCGCTTCTGGCGTGAACCGCCGTGCGGCAGTTGAACTGTTCGAGTTGAAAACGGCCGGAGCCCGATTGCTCAGCCGATCAGCAACACGGTTGTCGCGCAGGATCACCGAAGCAGAGAAACGCTGGCCCTCTGTCTTTGCTTTGCGGAGAGCCTGCTTCGCGACGCACAAACTTTTCTGATGCAGTGCGGTTTTGGCCTTCGCACCTGCACAGAACTATGCAAAACCGTCACCGCTGGAACTTGGCCCAAGGGAATGTGCCGATGAGTGTGGCGGTCGAAACAAAGGCGCTGACGCCGCCGGACATTGCGGCCCGAAAGCACAAGATGCCGATTGTCTGCTTAACAGCGTATACAACGCCGGTTGCGCGCCTCGCCGATAGGCATTGCGACGTGGTCCTGGTCGGCGACAGCGTCGGCATGGTGCTTCATGGCCTGACGTCAACCCTCGGAGTTACGCTGGAGATGATGATCATGCACGGCAAGGCCGTGCGCCGCGGTCTTGAACGGGCGCTGATGGTCGTCGACATGCCGTTCGGCTCCTATGAGGAGGGCTGCGAACAGGCCTTTCGCAACGCCGCCCGGCTGATGGCGGAGACCGGATGCGCCGCGGTCAAGCTGGAGGGCGGCGAGAGCATGGCTGACACGATCCGCTTTCTCATTGCCCGCGGCATCCCCGTCATGAGCCATGTCGGGCTGACACCGCAAGCGATCAATGTGCTTGGCGGCTACAAGGTCCAGGGCAGGGGCCGAGACGGCGACAGGATTTTGCGGGACGCTGTTGCTGTTGCCGAATCCGGCTCATTCTCCGTTGTGCTGGAAAAGGTGGCCGAGCCGCTCGCACGAAGAATAACCGAGGAGGTTACGATTCCAACCATCGGGATCGGCGCCTCCGCCGCCTGCGACGGCCAGGTTCTGGTCGTCGACGATATTCTGGGCATGTTCACCGGTTTTCGTCCGAAATTCGTCAAGCGCTATGCCGAACTGGGCTCAGAGGCCGAAGCTGCCATTGCGGCTTATGCGGCTGATGTGCGGGGAGGGCGCTTTCCGGCGGCCGAACATCTCTTCGCCGACGCGCCGCAGGCCGGAGAAACCGCGTGAGCGTGCCGATCGTCCGCACCATTGCCGGGCTTCGTACCGTTGTGGCGGGATGGCGCCGTTCTGGTGCCAATATCGCCGTGGTGCCTACGATGGGAGCCTTGCATGAAGGGCATTTGAGTCTCGTGCGTTCTGCGCTTCAAAAGGCCGATCGCGTGATCGTGACGCTGTTCGTCAATCCCAAGCAGTTCAACAGTGCGGCGGATCTTGCCGCCTATCCCCGCACGGAAGACGAAGACGCTGCAAAGCTCACGCGGCTGGGCGCCCACCTGCTTTATGTTCCGGATGCGACTGAGATGTATCCTGACGGCTTCGCCACGACCGTGTCCGTGTCCGGCGTCAGTGAAAGCCTTTGCGGTGCGTTCCGGCCCGGCCATTTCGATGGGGTGGCGACCGTCGTTGCAAAACTCTTCCTGCAGACCGGCGCTGATTTCGCCTTTTTCGGAGAGAAGGACTTCCAGCAGCTTCAACTTATCAGGCGCATGGTCCGGGACCTGGATATTCCGATCACCGTCGTCCCCTGTCCGACAGTCCGGGAAGCCGATGGTCTCGCTTTGTCATCGCGCAATGTCCGGCTCTCGCCGGCAGAGCGCGCCGTCGCCCCAAGGCTAGCATCGGTCCTACTCGATACGGCGGCGGGGCTCTCGAACGGCTCTCCCGTCCTGCCAACGCTTGCCGACGCGCGCGCAGCGATCCTGTCCGCGGGCTATCGCGAGGTCGAGTACCTGGAACTCCGTGGCGAGGCAGATCTGCAACCGATAGCAAGCCTGGATCGGCCGGCACGCCTGTTTGCAGCGGCCTGGCTCGGCGAAACGCGGCTCATTGATAACGTCAGAACACTGCCGTCTCCCGTTCTTGTTGACAAGCCGCTCGGGCATGCCTTCACCCGTGCCGACGGTCACACCGCAACGCCAGCATTCAAGGATGAGCTTGTAGGCTCTGGCAAGCGCTACCCCTGACCAACTCGGCCCTGTGAGCGCTGGATCGTCCCCTCTGGATGAATCACCGCAGCAAGGCGCCGGAAATGCCCGCTGATGCTCGGCGGTTCGGTTCGTGGTGAGCATCACCGTCCTGCCATGTCGGGCTTGGCGACCTGCGACTATTTCAGCAGTTTGATCAGGACAGTGAAAGCCGCGTCGATGTCAGCGCGAACCGCAGCCCGGACCGCCTCCGCGTTGCGGTCTCGCAGCGCTGCAAACATCTCCTGATGGTGCTGGTTGGCGGTCGAATAGTTTCCGGAATCGTGCAGCATGTTGAAATAGGGGCTGATCTGCAGCCACAGGTTCTCGATGATGCTGAGCATGTTTTCCGAGCCCGCGGCCCGGTAGATGGAAAAGTGAAAGGCGTAATTGGCCCTGAGATAGGATTTGACGTCGCCAGCGGCATTGGCCTGCTCGAGTGCCTCCAGATGCTGGCCCAGCAGCATCACGCCGTGATCGTCAATGCGTTCTGCGGCCCATGCGGCGGCGATCGCCTCGATTTCGAACCTGACGTTCCTGAGATCGATAAGCCGCGCACGACTTAATGCCGGGATACCGATCGAACGGCCCGAAACCACCATCAAGGCGTTGGCCGCGCTCAGACGCCTCAGAGCCTCGCGAACCGGCATCGGGCTGACGCCGAAAGCGTCTGCGAGGCTCTGCACCGTCACCATTTCACCTGGAACGATGCTGCCGTCGAGGATCAACTCGGTAACGTGCCGGTAAACCCTGTCCTGCAGGGTTTCCCTGGACAGCGGCGTGATCTCGACGCCCGGCTTCCTGAATGCCGCCCCAGCCATTTCTGTCAACCTTCCCCCATTCGGGCGACGCTCTTGTCATACCCGGCGCCTGTGTCCGGAATGCAAGGTTCGGATTGCCGCGTCAAGCGCCCGCGTTTCCGACTTTTCCCTCTTAGCCATTTCATCATTGATCTTTGATCAAATCATGATACGGTCAGCCGCATCGAATGACAAGGAGTACGTTTCGTACCCTTGGGAGGCATTCGGTCGTCTGAACTGGGAGGAGTTTCGAATGGGTATCGGATCGAAAGCCCGGCGGCTTGCGCTGCTTGCCGGCATGGCTGTTTGCGTTTGTGGTACGTCCGCCGCCGAAGCGGCCGGAAAGCACAAGATATTTCTCAGCATGAGCTTCATCGGCAATGATTGGCAGGCCGAGGCCGCCAACATGCTCAAGGCGATGGCGTCGCACAAGAGCATGGCCGACAAGGTCGACCTCCAGGTTCAGGTGGCGGGGCCGAACGCACAGCGCCAGATCCAGCAGATCAACGCGATGGTGCAGGCAGGCGCCGAAGCCATCGTGATTTTCCCGATCTCGCCGACAGCGCTCAACCAGGTGGTGAAGAACGCCTGCGACAAGGGGGTAAAGGTGTTTGCCTATGATGCCGAGATCACCGAGCCCTGCGCCTACAACGTCCATATCGACCAGGAAGAGGCTGGCCGGGTGACGGCGGAGTGGCTGGTCAAGAAACTTAATGGCAAGGGCAACATCATCGCGGTGACCGGCGTTCCCGGCACGTCGGTCGATGATCTGCGCACCAAGGCCGCGAAGGAGGTGTTTGCCAAGCATCCCGACATCAAGATCGTCGGCGAAGCTGTCGGCATGTGGAGCCAGGCGGTGGCCCGTACCGAACTGTCCAAGATATTGGCGACGCGCAGCTGGGATGACATAAATGGGCTGTGGATGCAGGTAGGCTGCTTCACTGCCAATTCCATGCAGCTCGAGGCCGGCAAGAAGGTCAGCGAACTCCTGCCTTGCGCCGGCGAGGGCTCCAATGGCGGGCGCATCCAGATGCTGCCGGAGGGCACGGAGGTCGAGGGCGCAACCTCTCCCTATGCGCCGCTCGGCGCGCCGCGCATTTCCTACGCCTCGCCGCCTTATTCCGGGGCGCTCGCTCTCAAGCTTGCCGTCGAGGCGCTTGAAGGCAAGCACGTTGCCAAGAAGACGATCCTGCCGCTGCCGGTCGTCACCAACGAGACGATAAAGCTTTGCGACGAGGGCACCTGGGCGGAGATGAAGGCTGGTTGCAATGCGTTCAAACCGTCGCTGGTCTCGAACCCAGGCTGGTTCGCCTCGATCTTCTCCGATCAGACACCTGAGATCGGTCTCGCGGCCGCCCTTGTAGGCCAGCCCGAGGAGTAGGCCTTCCGAAGTGGGGCGTGGGGTGCTTTCGAGGCGCTCCACGCAGCTTTCATGCGGGCTGGGACTGAGATCATGATGTCAGCGCATTCGACAGCTGTCGGCATAGAGGGCGTCCGCAAGGCGTTTGGCGCAACAGTTGCCCTCGATGGCGTTTCCTTCGAGATCGCTTCCGGCAGCGTGCATGCCCTGCTTGGCGAGAACGGTGCGGGCAAGTCGACCCTCGTCAAGCTGCTGTCGGGGCTGGTACGGCCCGACGAAGGGCAAATCACCGTTCTTGGCGAACCCGCACCCCTCGGTTCGCCGCGCGCCGCACACGCCAAGGGCGTGCAGACGGCCTTCCAGGAAATGACGCTGGTACGCGATCTCAGCGTTCTCGACAATATGTTGCTGCCTTACGCGCCCGCCGGCCCGATCGGCCTGATCAGGCGCTCGGCGGCACGCAAGGCAGTCCGCAAGCACATTTCCGATCTGGGGTTTTCGGTCGATCTCGATGCCGAGGTGGCGACGCTCGATCTTGCCGTGCGCCAGAAGATCGAAATCGCGCGCGCGCTCTATCGCAAGCCGCGCATCCTCCTGCTCGACGAACCGACCTCGACGCTGTCGGGCGGCGATGTCGAGTGGCTGGGCGCCATCATCGCGCAATTGAAAGCGGCCGGTACCACGGTCGTGTTCATCACCCATCGCATGCGCGAGGTGCGGGCTTTCTGCGACACGCTGACCATTCTCAGGAACGGCCACCACATCGTGACCGCGCCGGTTGCCGATGTTTCGGATGGTGAGGTGATCGAAAAGATCATCGGCCGCAGCATCGCCCAGACCTTCCCGCCGAAACCTCAAAGTGAGGCCGCCTTCGGTCCGCCGGTGCTCGGTGTGCGCGATCTCAAGACGGGGAGGAAGCTCGACGGCGTCGATTTCGACCTGCGCAAGGGCGAGATCCTCGGCATTGCCGGGCTGCAGGGCATGGGTCAGCTCGACCTGTTCCTCGCCTGTTTCGGCATGGCCGAGATCGAGCGCGGCCATATCCTGGTCGACGGCCGCAAAGTATGGCTCGGCTCGCCCGCCGATGCGCTCAAGCCCAATATGGCAATCGGGCTGGTGCCGGAGGACCGCAAGACGGAGGGCCTGTTCCTGAAGCTCTCGGGCCGGCAGAATGCATCGCTGCCGGTCGTCGCGCGCTTCACCCGGTTTGGCCTGATTGGAACAGACGAGGAGTCAAAGGCCGTACAGTCCGCCTTCTCGACCGTGGAGGTCGACCGCAGTGCCTTGTGGACGAGGGCAGGGGCCTTCTCGGGCGGCAACCAGCAAAAGATAGCCATTGCCAAATGGCTCGTCGCCGAAAGCCGGATCCTGCTGCTTTTCGATCCGACCCGGGGCATCGACGTCGGCACCAAGCACGAGCTCTACGTGATGATGCGCGACTATGTGGCGGCCGGCGGCTCGATCCTCCTGCATTCAACCGAAATTCCCGAGCTGGTCCATCAATGCGACCGGGTGCTCGTTCTCTATGACGGCCATCTCGTGGCGGAGCTTGCCGGCGACGAGATCACCGAAGGCGCGATCATGCGGCCGGCGCTTGGCCACCGGGACATGGTCCGGGAGGCGGCGGAATGAGCGTGACGAGTTCGCCCGCGGCACCGGCCGCAACAGTGTCGCGGCTCCTAGCGCGGCATCGCGGCGCCATCATCGCGGCGATCGTCTTTGCGGCGCTCCTGCTGATCGTCGATCTGGTCAGTGCCGGGCGGCTCACTTATTTCGACATTTCGTTCCTATCGAGCGGCGGCGCCACTTCCGCACTGGCGGCGATCGGCCAGACCCTTGTCATCCTGTCCGGCGGTTTCGACCTGTCCGCCGGCGCGGTGATCTCGCTGGTCAATGTCGTCCTGGCAAACGGCATGGATCCGATGGCGCCCGGCACGAGTGTCGCGCTATGGACTTTGGCCGGAATTGGCGTCGGCATGCTGGTCGGCGCCTTCAACGGCTTCTTCATTGCCGTCCTGCGCATGCAGCCTATCGTCGTCACGCTGTCGACCATGTTCATCCTGCAGGGGGTAACGCTGCTGGTCATGGACAAGCCGGGCGGCTTCGTCTCGCCCGATCTTGGCGCCTTCTATCTCGGTGATGCTATCGCCGGCTGGATACCGATGCCGCTGGTGGTCATCGGCGTCGTCCTGCTCGGCTGGTTCTGGCTCAAAGGCACACGCTTCGGGACAGCGCTTTATGCGCTCGGCAGCGATCCGGATGCCGCCGCCGCGGTCGGCGTGCGCGTCGTTCTCGTGCGCTTCCTAGTCTATGTCATAGCCGGCGGCTGCTATGGGCTTGCAGGCGTTTTCATCAGCGCCCAGACCGGCAGCGGCGATCCGCTGGTCGGCAACCCATTGTTGCTGTCGATGTTCGCGGCGGTCGTCGTCGGCGGTACAAGACTGGGCGGCGGTCAAGGTGGGCCGGTGGGCACCGTCTTCGGCGCCTACATCCTCATGATGGTCGTCAACATCCTGCTCGTGCTCAACGTCTCGGCCTATTATTCGACGATCGCCGAGGGCACAATCCTGATCCTTGCCGTGCTTGCCGGCTCGCTGTCGCATGGCTCCGTGCTTGCCCGCCAACTGCGTGCGCTGCGGGCTCGGCTGGCCGCCTGGCGCGCCGGAATGCTGCCCTCGCAGATCGATCGCACCGACCGGCGACTGAGAATCGCGCGAGGCAGCGCCGGCGAGCAGCAGGCGCGGCGGCCTGCCTTCCATGTCCGTAACGCCGAGACGCTGCGCTATGCGCTGCCGGCCTATGTCTGTCTTGCCATCGTCGTCATTGTCACCCAGATCTGGCTCGGACGCGCCATCGTCAATTTCAACTACTGGAACTCGCTGTTCGTGCTGTCGAGCTTCCTTGCCATCCTGGCGCTTGGGCAAGGCAGCGTGATTCTTACCGGCGGGCTGGACCTCTCAGTGCCGTGGACGATCGGCCTGTCAGGAATCCTGCTTGCCGGCATGGTCAACGGGTCAGATGCTGCACTTGCCTATGCGCTGCCGATGGTGCTCGCCGTCGCTTGCCTGATCGGTCTCGCCAACGGCATCGGCATCGTCTTTCTCGGCATCTCGCCGATCGTTATGACGCTGGCCACCAACGGCATTCTGCAAGGTTTCGCTTTGCTCTACTCGCAAGGCACGCCGGCCGGCTTCTCCTCGCCGATGCTGCGCTGGTTCATGACCGGCAAAATATTCGCCATCACGCCGGTGGTGCTGTTCATGATCGCCTTCGTCGTATTTGCCGTACTGCTGCTCGGCCGCACCGCTTTCGGCCGCCGCGTCTATGGCATCGGCAACAGCCTGCGCGCAGCCCAGCTCTCCGGCATCGCGGTCGGTCGCACGCTCATCCTCGTCTATGTGCTGTCGGCGGTCTGCGCGGCGATCGTCGGCATCATGCTGACCGGCTTTTCCGGCCAGGCCAGCCTCGGCATGGGCGACGATTATCTACTGCCCTCCATCGCCGTCGTCGTGGTCGGCGGTGCGCTGATTACCGGCGGGCGTGGCCACTATCTCGGCATGCTGGGTGGGGTGCTGCTCCTGACCGCGTTGCAGATGCTGCTCGCCGGCACGACGCTGCCTTATGCGACGCGGGCGATTCTGTTTGGGCTGGTGGTGCTCGGTGCCGTCATGGCGCTGCGCGAAAGGCGGATTCAGTGAAAGGGATGGAACAATGAGCTCAAGCTCACCGGCATCGGCGGACGAATTCCTGACCGGGCTCAAAGGCCAGCGCGTGCTGGTCACGGCGGGCGCTGGCGGCATTGGCTTTGCCATTGCAGAGACGCTATCGCGGCTCGGCGCACGCGTCGCGATCTGCGATATTTCGGACGAGGCGCTGGCCGCTGCTCCAGAGAGAATTACGCTCGCCGCCGTAGTCAAGGCCGACGTTTCGCGCGACGGCGATGTCGACCGACTGTTCGAGATCGTCAAGGAGAAGCTCGGCGGGCTCGACGCCCTGATCAACAATGCCGGCATTGCCGGGCCAACCGGCGGCGTCGACGAGATCGATCCGGCAGACTGGCGGCGTTGCATAGATATCTGCCTGACCGGCCAGTTCCTGTGCGCGCGGCGTGCCGTGCCGCTGATCAAGGCGGCGGGCGGCGGCTCGATCGTCTCGATGTCTTCGGCCGCCGGCCGCCATGGCTACGCGTTCCGCACCCCCTATTCGGCTGCCAAGTTCGGCGTTGTCGGCCTGACCCAGAGTCTTGCCAAGGAACTCGGACCGCATGGGATCAGGGTCAACGCCATCTTGCCCGGCATCATCGAAGGGCCGCGAATCGACAAGGTCATTGCCGACCGGGCAAAGCAGCTCGGCGTGTCAAACGAGGAGATGACACAACGCTATCTGCAGAACATCTCGCTGCGCCGGATGACCAGCCCATACGATGTCGCGGCGATGGTGGCCTTCCTGCTTTCCGATGCGGGCGTCAACATTTCCGGCCAATCGCTTGGCGTCGACGGCAATGTCGAGACACTCTGAGGGGCAATCATGGCGAAGGTAGCAATTGTCGGAAGCGGTTTCATCGGGCGAGCGTGGGCGATCAGCTTCGCTCGCGCGGGGCATGATGTGCGGATGTGGGACCAGGCGCCGGCCGCGACCAGCGATGCGCGCGACTATATCGCCGGCGTGCTCGGCGACCTCGCCGCCAACGATCTGCTGCGGGGACAGGCGGTCGATGCCGTGCTTGGCCGCATCACCATTGTGGCGGAGCTTGGCGAGGCCCTGGCCGATGCCGTCCACGTCCAGGAGAACACACCCGAAAACCTGGAGGTGAAGCGTGACGTGTTCTCCCGGATCGACGCCCTTGCCGGTCCGCAGGCGGTGATCGCCAGTTCCACCTCGGCGCTGTTGCCGTCGAAATTCACCGATCATCTGCAGGCGCGGCATCGCTGCCTCGTCGTACATCCAATCAATCCGCCCTATCTCATCCCGGCAGCGGAAGTCGTGCCGGCGCCATGGACCTCCGCCGAAACGGTGGAAAGAACCCGCGCCTTTCTTGTCGAAGCGGGCCACGCGCCGCTGGTGATGAAGCGCGAACTCGACGGCTTCATCATGAACCGCTTGCAGGGCGCGCTGTTGGAGGAGGCGTTCCGGCTCGTCGCCGACGGCTACGCCAGCGTTGAGGACGTTGACACGGGCCTGCGCGAGGGGCTGGCGCTGCGCTGGTCGTTCATTGGTCCGTTCGAAACGATCGACCTCAACGCGCCTGGTGGTGTGCGCGACTATGTAGAGCGCTACCAGACGATCTATTCCAACATCTTCCCGCAGATGCTGCGTCGGGTCGACTGGGCCGGCGAGGTCATGGAGACGGTCGAGGCCGAGCGCCGCAAGCGCCTGCCGCGGGAAGAACTCGGCGAACGGCAGGTCTGGCGCGACCGTCGGCTGATGGCGCTAGCGGCGCACAAGAAAAAATCGGATCAGGAGTTTGGACGATGATGGAAACAAGCCGCAAGCCCGGCGCCCCGCAGGCCAAGGGCAAGATCATCATCACCTGTGCGGTGACGGGGGCAATCCATACGCCGACCATGTCGCCTTATCTGCCGATCACGCCAGACCAGATCGCCTCGGAGGCGATTGCGGCGGCCGAGGCTGGTGCGGCAATCCTGCATCTGCATGCCCGCGACCCTGAGACCGGCAAGCCCGACCAGACGCCGGAGGCGTTCGCGCGTTTCCTGCCGCGCGTCAAGCAAGGCACCAATGCCGCCATCAACATCACCACCGGCGGCAGTCCTTACATGAAGGTGGAGGAGCGTGTGCGGCCCGCCGCCCAGTTCAAGCCGGAAGTCGCCTCGCTCAACATGGGGTCGATCAATTTCGGGCTCTATCACCTCGTCGACAAATACGAAACGTTCAAGTTCGACTGGGAAAGGCCGCATCTGGAAGCGACGCGTGATCTGGTCTTCCGCAACTCGTTTAAGGACATCGAATACATACTGGCGACCTGCTACGACAATGGCACGCGCTTCGAGTTCGAGTGCTACGACATCGCCCATCTTTATAACCTCTCCCATTTCGCCGATCGCGGGCTGGTGAAGCCGCCGTTCTTCGTGCAGTCGGTGTTCGGCCTGCTCGGCGGCATCGGCACCCATCCGGAAGACGTCGCCCATATGAAACGCACCGCCGACCGGCTGTTCGGCGACCAGTTCCGCTGGTCGGTGCTGGGTGCCGGCGCCAGCCAGTTGCGCATCGCGGCACAATCGGCAGCGCTTGGCGGCAACATCCGCGTCGGGCTCGAAGACAGTCTTTGGGCCGGCAGGGGCAGGCTTGCCAAGTCGAATGCCGAGCAGGTGGTGCTCGCCCGCAAGATCATCGAAGGCCTCGGCATGGAAGTGGCGACGCCCGACGAGGCCCGCGAAATCCTGTCATTGAAGGGCGGCGACCAGGTCGCGTTCTGACCGGTTTCTGCAAGGTTCGAACAGAGGAGGACGGCATGAAGATCGAAGTCGTGGTGGACGTGAAGACCACGCTGGGCGAGGGACCGCTGTGGGACGTTGAACAGGAGCGCCTCTACTGGATCGACAGTTTCGACGGGCGTGTGTTTCGGGCGACCGCCGACGGCCGCGAGATCCGTTGCTGGGACGTGCCGATGAAGATCGGCTCGATGGCATTGCGCAAGGACGGCGGTGGCGCGGTGGTGTCGCTGCAGCGCGGCTTCCATCTTCTTGATTTCGCCACCAGCGAGGTGACGCCGATCCACGATCCGGAGCCGGACCGGCCGATGAACCGGCTCAATGACGGCAAGGTCGATCGGCGCGGCCGCTTCTTCGCCGGCTCAATGGACACGATGGAAGAGGGACCCTCCGGCGGGCTCTACAGGCTCGATCCCGATTTCTCCGTCACCAGGATAGATTCCGGCATCATCTGCTCGAACGGCCCGTGTTGGAGCCCCGACGACCGCACCTTCTATTTCGCCGACACCTGGACCGGCGAGATCTGGGCCTACGACTATGATATCGAAACCGGTGCCGCCACCAACCGGCGCACTTTCACCCGCGTCGATACCAGCCGGGGAGGGGCGGCCGATGGCTCGACCGTCGATGCGGAAGGATTCCTCTGGAACGCGCTGGTCTATGACGGCAGGCTGGTGCGTTACGCGCCCGACGGCAGCGTCGACCGCATCATCGACATGCCCGTCAAGAAGATCACCAGCGTCATGTTCGGCGGGCCGAAGCTCGATACCCTGTACGTCACGTCGATGGCCAAGCCGCCGCTGCCGCGCTTTCCGGGCGACGGAGTTTTACGCGGCAGCCTTTTTGCCATCACCGGCCTCGGCGTAACGGGAGTTCCGGAGCCAAGATTTGCTGCGTGAAGCTCGGCCTCGAGCCGTCACTTTGTGGCGGTCATCGTCTCGGCAGCTTTCCGCAGTACTCAGTCTGTAGCAGGCTGCCATCCGACGGGCGTGACCGGTGGCCGGCATGACCCTCGCGCCCGAATTCGTTTCAACAACAGGTTCTCACGGACAAGCCGTCTCCGAGTCCTCTGTCGCTGCGGCCCGCCAACTGAGTCCGCGGCGCTTGGTTGGGCTCTCGCACTCTGTTGAGAAACCTAGCAACCAGACAGCGATGCCTATTTTTTCGATGAATGTCAGTAAAAGATGCGTTATTTTCTGAGATAGTGTCCTGAAGGTTCTGCAAAAAGTTTTGGAGAGAGAACGGCGCTTGCTCTGAAGGGCGAGCGGCCATGGCACGGTGGTGACGTTGCAATCACCGATTC